>JAFAPY010000104.1 GCA_019246795.1 Streptosporangiaceae bacterium
GGTGCGGCGCGCCAGTGCGAACCTGACCTCGGCCGCCGCCAGCCGCGACGGAACCTCGTCATGGCCGGGAAGCTGGCCGAGCATATTCTCCGCAGCGGCCAGCGCTGAGGCCGAGGCGTCTGTTTTGACCCCCCACAGACCCAGAGCGGCGCTGAGCAGCCACGGCTGCGGGTGTGACCATGCTTGCCCGCGCGGCAGGTCCCGCAGCACCTCGGCAAGCGGGTCGAGGGTACCGGGGCGCATAAGCTGGCCCATAGCCAGTTCATCGACGACGATCCGGGCCGCCAGCTGCCAGTCTCCCGCCTCGGCGGCCTGCTGAACCGCCTCGGTGATCCACCCGTGCTGCTGGAACCACCGGGCCGCCCGGTGACGAAGCTTCGGTATGTCCCCAGGAGCTTCCCGGCGCAGCTTAAGGCGCAGCACCTCCGCGAACATGGAGTGGTAGCGGAACCAGCCGTGCGGTAGCGGCTGGACGAACGCGTTCGCCTCGGCGAGCGCCGGAAGCTCGCTGGCGGCGTGTTCGTCCCCGGCCACCTCTGTGGCTATCTCTGGATTCACCCGGTCGAGGATGCTGGTCTTGAGCAGCAGGTTCCTGACCCGCGGCGGCTGGGCGTTCAGCACCTCATCGATCAGGTAGCTGGCGACCGCGCCGCCACCGCAGGCGATCTCCTTCGCGGCCAGCTCCGGATCCGGGCTGCCGTCGATCGAGATCGCGGCCAGGCGCAGCGCCGCTGCCCAGCCCTCCGCCCGCTCGGTGAGGTACTGCAGAGCGTGGCCGGGCAGCGTGACGCCATGCTGGGCCATGAGCGAGCCGGCCTCCGTCACGGTGAACGCCAGCTCGTCGGCGCGGATCTCGGTGAGCTCGCCGGCCAGCCGGTACCGGTGCAGCGGGAAGGCGGGATCGCCGCGCGATGCGACCACCAGGTGCAGCGTCGGCGTGGCATTGCGCAGCAGCCGGGCCAGCCCGGTCAGCTGTGAGCGGCCCGTCATCAGGTGGAAGTCGTCAAGCACCAGGCAAACCGGCTCCCCCTTCCCGGCTATCGCCGCCGCGAGCCGGAGAATGAACCCGGGGTCGGCCGAGCCGCCGCGGGCTGCGGCGGAGACCTGCCTGGGGACCGGTACACCCGCGCGGCGCAGCGCCTCCACCAGGTAGGACCAGAAGATTCGCGGGCGGTTGTCGTACTCGTCGAGGGTGACCCATGCGATCGGGTTTACGCCGCAGTGACTGGCCGCCCATGATGCCATCGCGACCGTCTTCCCGGCGCCGGGCGGGCCGGTGATCACGGTCAGCGGGCCCTGGACCCCGGCGGCGATCCGCTTTTCGATCCGCTGGCGCGGGACCGCCCAGTCCGGTATGGCGGGCACGGTGATCTTGACCGTGAGGAAAGGGTCCTCGGCGGTTGCCGGACGTCGGGAATGGTGCAGAACGTGGTGTGGCGGGCTGTCCATAGCAGGTTTCCTCCCAGGTCCGGAGGGCAACCCGTCCGCGCGTCAGGTCGCATGCCAAAACCGCTCCCTGACCTGATGCCGGGAGTTCCCCTCCAGACACCACCCTTGATGCATACCCGGGTGAAATGTCAAGGGCCATTGGTCCTCACCCGGGGCGAACGACGTCTCAGAACGGCCCCCTCAGCAGCTGGCGCAAACGTTCGCAACCCTCTGCGCTTCACCGATGCTGGCACATCGCTTTGCCGGACACGCCATTTGTGCAAACGCTTGCCCAAGTTGCCATCCCGGCCACCGGCCCGGTTTGCCGCGCATTCATGCGCAGACCCAATCTGCATAACGCAAAGTCCGGTGCAGGCGGTCACCCTTAGCGGGGGATGCAGCGCCTGCCGCTGGCGGTGACGCTGGATGCAAAGCCGGGGACAGAGAGTCGTGCCAGCAGCCGCACAAATATCGAAGCCACCTAGGCCGCTACTGTTCCCGGGTGGCGCTTCGGCGTGAGCCGGGGCCGCCCGGGCGCCCGTGGACCGGAGGGAGCCAATGAGGATTGACCTGGCGCGCATCGAGTTCGCGTTCGTCACGATCAATCATTTCTTCTTCGTCCCGGTCACGATCGGGCTGGCGTTCCTGACCGCGTTGCTGCAGACCGCGTGGCACCGGTCAAAGAACGATGAGTACCTGCGGCTGACCAGGTTCTTCGGCACGCTGCTCGTCATCAACGTGGCGATCGGCGTGGTGACCGGCTTGGTGCAGGAGTTCCAGTTCGGGATGAACTGGGGAGCGTACTCGCGGCTGGTCGGCAACGTGTTCGGCGCCCCGCTGGCCATGGAGGGGCTGGCCGCGTTCTTCCTGGAGTCGACGTTCCTGGGGCTGTGGCTGTTCGGCTGGGACAAGCTGCCCCGCCGCATCCACCTGCTGACGATCTGGGCGGTCTCGCTCGGCACCGTGCTGTCGGCGGCGTTCATCATGGCGGCCAACTCCTGGATGCAGCACCCGGTCGGCTACACCATGGTCAACGGCAAGCCGCAGCTGAACGACGTGTGGGCACTGTTCACCAACCCGGTGTTCCTGTGGGGATACGCCAAGGTCCTGCTCGCCGCGCTGGTCACCGGCGCCGTCGTCATGCTGGCGGTCTCCGCGTGGCAGCTGCGGCACGGCGGGGACCGCGAGGTGTTCACCCGCTCGGCGCGGCTGGCCCTGGTCGTCATGGTCCCGGCGGTCTTGTTCGTCTTGCTGGTGGGCGATGAGCTCGGCGTGGTCGAGGGCCGGTACCAGCCGATGAAGATCGCAGCCGCGGAGGCGCAGTGGACCACCTGCCAGCCGTGCTCGTTCTCGCTGTTCCAGATCGGCGGCGGCAACAACGACCACACCCCGACCCAGATCATCGCGGTTCCGCACCTGCTGTCCCTGCTGGCCACCAACCA
>JAFAPY010000351.1 GCA_019246795.1 Streptosporangiaceae bacterium
GCCGCGTGGCCGCGTCTACGTCAACGATGTCGACGCCCGTGCCGTACCGCGCGATGACCCTGCAGCGGGTGAACGCGTCGATGGCCCTGGCTCCGACCGTGGCGTACTGTGCGATAATAGCGTCCGCGTCCCTGGCGGCTTCGATAACATCGTCCTCGGTCTTACATTGGGCGGCAACCAGCCGGAGGCCGGCATGTTCGATGATCGCCCGCTCGATATCAACGTCACCGTAGTCGTAGTCGGCGATGACCACGGTCTGCTGCATCGTGTTCGTCATTTCTTATCACCCTTCACCAGAAGGACGGCCGCATTCTTCCTAGGTAATGGACGCTCCTTCCGAAGCGCCGCGGGCGACACGCGAATACAAGGAGAGAATGCCGCTGCCATGGCGCGGCTGCGGCGGCTTCCAGTCACGGCGGCGTTCCGCGAGTATCGCTTCAACCTGATCGGCCGTGCGCTGTTCACCCTGAGTTCCCACGATGGCCAGGCGGCGTTCCGGCACGTTGATCTCGATCAGGTCGTCCTCGGCCACCAGGGCGATAGGACCGCCGTCGATTGCCTCAGGCGCCACATGCCCGATACACGGTCCCCGCATGGCGCCCGAGTAGCGGCCGTCGGTAACGATCGCGGTGGTGGTGTTGAGGACGCGATCGGATGAGAGAATAGCAGCGGCGAAATACATCTCGGGCATGCCGTTCGCGCGCGGTCCCTCATACCGGATGACCATCACGTCGCCCGGGGTCAGCTCACGCCGCACGAGCGCATGAATCGCGTCGGGCTCGTGCTCGAAGACGCGAGCCCGCCCGGTATGGATGTGCATCTCCTTGGGCACGGAGAAGGTTTTGATCATGGCGCCGCCCGGCGCGAGGTTGCCATACAGGATGGCGATTCCGCCATCCGTGGCGAATGGGTCGGAGCGCGGACGGATGATCTCGTCCTTGTCGATATTGAAATTGTTCAGGTAACCGCGTCGTTCGGAAAAGAAAAACGGGTTCTGCTCGATCTCCTGAAGGTTCTCGCCGAGCGTCTTGCCGGTAACGGTCAGGCAGTCCAGGTGGAGCAGATCGCGCAGTTCGAGCATGACGGCCGGGACGCCGCCCGCGTACCAGAAGTACTCGACCGGGTACCGGCCGGTCGTCTTGACGTTGGCCAGCACCGGGACCCGCCGGTGGATGCGATCGAAGTCATCGATGGTGACCTCAACCCCGGTCTCCCGGGCGATCGGCGGGATGTGGAGCAGAGCGTTGGTCGACCCGCCCACGGCGGCATGCATGACGATGGCGTTCTCGAACGCTTCACGAGTCATGATGGCGCGTGGCCTGAGATCCTGCTGGATCAGCGAGACGAGCTGCTTGCCGGTTGCGCGGGCGTAGCGCAGGAGCTTGGTCAGTGGTGCGGGGACCAGCGCGGATCCAGGGAGCGCGAGCCCGAGCGCCTCGGCCAGCACCTGCCCGGTGCTGGCGCTTCCCATGAACTGGCAGGCTCCACAGGTCGGGCAGGCGCCGCGCTGGGCACTCTCCAGATCGTGCTGGGGCAGTTCCCCGCGTTCGACGGCCGCTCCCATCGCCCACAACTTGTTCGACGTCACATAGTCGGGGGCGTTCAGCTGGGTACCTCCGGGCAGGTGGATGGCCGGCAGGTTGCAGCGCGCGATGGCGAGCAGGTGGGCGGGCACCGATTTGTCATTGCCGGAGATCAGCACCATGCCGTCGTGGGGATGCCCCAGTGCGTGGATCTCGACCATGGCCGCCATGATGTCGCGGGAGATGAGCGAGTAGCTCATGCCGTCGGTGGCCTGCACGACGCCGTCGCAGATATCGCTGACGGTAAAGACCCCCGGTTTCCCGCCGGCCTCGTACACGCCGTTGCTGACCTCCTCCTCCAGCCGCCGGAAGTGAAACGTCCCCGGATGGCCCATTCCGTAGGCGCTGTCCACCAGGACCTGCGGTTTGGCGAGATCTTCCTCGGTCCAGTTCATCCCCAGACGGAGCGCGTCTCCCTGATGGTTGACCATGCGCAGCCGCTGGCTGCGGAGCGGCTGTTCGGCTTGTCCCATCAGCCTTACCTCCTAGTTCCTGGCAGGTGCGGTGGCTCGTTCGATGTGTCGCGCCGGCTAGCGATCAGCACGGGCGCCGGCCTCAACGGCGTGTTCGGCCTGACCGGCGTCAAGAACCGTGCCCGCCCCGACGAGGAGGTTCCGCTGCTGAGCCATGATGCTGATCGCTGCCTTGCCAGCTGCCGTGCGCAGCGTGATCTCGGCGCAGGGCAGGCCGGCGTCGGCCAGCGGTGCTGCAGCCGCGCTCTCGTCGAGCACTACCACCGGGATGACGCGCATGGTCGCAAGCTGGCCGAATACGTCCCCGGTGGCGGGCGGGCCTGGTGTCATGGCGGTGATCCCTTCTCGGCATCCGGGCCCTCGGAGCCGGCCGG
>JAFAPY010000240.1 GCA_019246795.1 Streptosporangiaceae bacterium
GCCGCGGGTTGACGAGGAGTACCGAGAGAAGGTGGGTCCCGTTTCCGAGACGCTACAGGAGCGCGGTGAGCGCTTCGAAGCGGACGTGCTGCCTTACCTGGATCAGCTGTACTCCGCAGCGCTTCGGATGACCCGCAACCCCGCGGACGCGGAGGACCTGGTACAGGAGACGTTCGCCAAGGCGTACGCGTCCTTCCATCAGTTCCAGCCGGGCACGAACCTGAAGGCGTGGCTGTTCCGTATCCTCACCAACACCTTCATCAACAGCTACCGCAAGCGGCAGCGTGAGCCGCAGCGGTCCGGCGCGGAAGAGGTCGAGGACTGGCAGCTGGCCCGGGCGGCGTCGCACACCTCCGGAGGGCTGAAGTCCGCCGAGGCCGAGGCGCTGGAACGGCTGCCCGATTCCGACATCAAGGCTGCACTGCAGGCGCTGCCTGAGGAATTCAGGATCGCCGTCTACCTGGCCGATGTGGAGGGCTTCGCCTACAAGGAGATCGCCGACATCATGGACACGCCCATCGGCACGGTGATGTCGCGCTTGCACCGCGGCCGGCGCCAGCTGCGGGAACTGCTCCAGGATTACGCAGCGGAACGCGGGCTCGCCAGAACCGCCTCCGATGCGTCGGTGCCCGGGGAGGAAGGGCGATGAGCTGCGGAAACCCGCATGAGATGCCGTGTGGCGAGGTGCTGGAGCGCGTCTACGGCTACCTCGACGGCGAGCTCGCCGACGCGGACTGCGCGAAGATCCGTCAGCACCTGGATGAGTGCGGTCCCTGCCTGCGCGAGTACGGCCTCGAGGAGGCGGTCAAGCGGCTCGTCGCCAAGCACTGCGCATGCGACCCGGCGCCGACGGAGCTGCGCGCGAAGGTGCTGCTCCGCATCAGGGAACTCCGGGCGACGATCGAGTTCGCCGAGTTACCATCCCTGCCCGATTGGCGCAAGAGTGTGGCAATTGCGCCGTATGCGGCCGATTTGATTGCCCAATGTGACGGCCACGCTCGCCGCTTGTCCGTGGCAAGATTTGGGCCTGCGAGTGCGTCTGTGCCCGCGTTATCCTGTATCTGGCTGATTACAGGCGTGCACGGCGAACGCGATTACGCCAAGGGAGGTTTGCACATGCATATGAGCGGTGACGTCGAAACGGGCAGGCGCACGCTCATGGCGAGCGGGAGCCGCAGGCGAGGCGCCCGCGGCCTGTCGTGGGGCTGACGGGGCCTTACCGGTCCAGGCCTGTCGCGTATAACTCCCGACTGCGAGGGGGAAGTTTGGGCAAGCTCTCGCGGGTTGCGCTACTTTACGTCACCGCTGTGGTGGCCGCCGCCGTGGCAGTGCTGGTCAGGGGACCGTTCACCGGCCTCGGATGGTCCTACATTGCCGTTCTCGGCGCCTTGGTTATCATTTCCGAATCGCGTGCGACGCAACTCCGCCAAGGGCGGCTCTCCTGGTCCCCAAGCTCGACCGCCATGCTGGCCTCCGTGGTGCTGGTCGGCCCGGTCGGCGCCGCGCTTGTCGGCGCGTGCACCGCCGTGGCCCTGCGCCGCGGCCCTTCGGTCCTGCAGCGCGTGTTCAATACCGCGATGCACGTGCTCAGTGCCTACCTCGCCGGGCGGGCGTACCTCGCCCTGGGCGGCCATGTCGGCCTGCCGGACGCGAGCTCTTTTCCCAGGATCATCTGGCCGTTCGCCGGAGCGGCGGTGACCCAGGTCGCGGTGAACCACGGGCTGCTGGGCGGCGTGCTCTGGCTGACCAGGGACGCCGAGCCGGCATCGGCGCATGCCGGCGTGGGGCTCAGCGCCCGGCTGCAGCTTTCTGACCTCGGGTATGGCGCGTTCGGGCTGCTGATCGCCGCGCTGTGGCGGGTGGTCGGGCCGTTCGCGCCGGTCCTGGTGCTGATCCCGTTCATCGTGGCCCGCTGGGCCATGGCGCAGTTCGCCGAGCAGCAGCGGGCCTATGAGGCCACGATGGGCGCGCTGTGCCAGGCCGTCGAGACCAAGGACTTCTACACGCGGGGCCACAGCGAACGGGTGTCCCGGGGGTCGGTCATGATCGCCCGCGAGATCGGCATGCGCGGCGCCCGGCTGGAGGCGCTGCGGTACGCCGGGATGCTGCACGACGTCGGCAAGCTCGGCGTGCCGACGAAGGTCCTGCAGAAGACGGGCAAGCTGACCGAGGAGGAGTACCAGGCCATTCAGCTGCACCCCATGCAGGGGCTGGCCATCGTCAGGGAGATCGGCTTTCTCGACGAGGCGCTGGCGGGCATCATGCACCATCATGAGCGGATCGACGGCCGCGGATACCCGACGGGCCTGGCCGGGGACGAGATTCCCGAATTCGCCCGGGTGCTGGCGGTCGCCGACGCCTTCGATTCGATGACGTCGACCCGGTCCTACCGCGGCGCGCGTCCGGTCGAGGAGGCGATCGCGGAGCTGGGGAAGTGGTCGGGCACGCAGTTCGACCCCGCGTTCGTGGCCGCGTTCGTGGCCGCGATCAGGCGCGAGGGCTGGCAGCGTTCCGCCGGGGAGCCTGCGGCAGCCGGGGGCGGCCTTGGGGCACCGAGCACAGCGGGCCCGCAGGACGAACGCAGCGCCCCAGCCGTGCAGGACCGCGATGATCCGGCCGCGCCGCAGCGGGTCGACAGCCAGTGACGCCCCGCCGAGCCTTTCATGCCTGAACGACGCCGCGAGCTGCGCAGAGGCCCCTGGCAGGTGCGGGATTCCGGGCAGCTGCTGCTCGTCACCGCCGCCGGGATGGTGCTGGTGGCGTCGGTGGCGCAGACGGCGGTTGCCGGCCCACGCGACGTCAGGATTGCGGTGGCGTTCGGGGCGCTGATCGCGTTCGGCGAGCTGCTCCGGCTCAACCTGCCGGGTGATCGCGAGTCGGCCCCTGTCGGGTTCGCCGGGGCGCTGGGCTACGCCCTGCTCATCCGGGTCGGGGCCCATCCGGTTGACGACGCGGCCGGCCAGGTGGTCACGGTCACCGCGATAGGGATGATCGCCGGGGCGCTGCCGCACCTGGCGGCCGGCCGTCCGGCACGGGTGCGCGGCATGGCCTTGCGCCTGCTCAGCGTGGCCTGTGTCGCGTTGGTGTTCCGGCCGATCGCGGGGAACGCCGACGTGGTCAAGAACTGGGGACTGGCCTTCTCGCTGATGACCTCGCTGGCGGTGGCGGCCGTGCTGCTTGAGGTGGTGCTCACCGCCGTGCTGCGGGTCGATGAGCAGCGCGCCAGGTTCCGCGTGGCGCTGGTGGACGAGATGCGGGTCCAGCTTCCGCTGGGCGCTGCCGTCGCGGCCTCGGCGCTGCTCATCGCGTTCGCCGCCGAAGTGATGGGGCTGGCCGCGCTGGCGGTGTTCACCGCGCCGCTGCTGGTCACCCAGGTGGCTTTCCGCCGCTACGCCGGGATCAGGGCGACCTACCTGCAGACCGTGCGGGCGCTGGCCAAGGTCACTGAGATCGGCGGGTACGTCGAAGTCGGCCACTCCGAGCGGGTGAGCAAGCTCGCGGTCGCCATCGGCAGGGAGCTCGGCATCCACGAGCCCGAGCTGCTCGAGCTGGAATACGCCGCGCTCATGCATGATATCGGCCAGCTCTCGCTGCGCGATCCCATCCCCGGCGGGGCCACGGTCCTGGTTTCGCGGCAGGACCAGCGGCGCATCGCCGAGCTTGGTGCCGACGTGATCCAGCAGGCCCGGGTCCTCGGCTCGGTGGCCGAGATCGTCCGCAGGCAGAATGAGCCCTACCGCGAGACCGACACCGCGTCGCTCCCCGGCGCTGCCTGGGAGCAGGGCGCGGCGGGGCAGCACGGCCGGGCGTCAGGGTCGCCGCTGGGCAGCCGCATCATCAAGGCCGCCAACGCCTTCGACGACCTGGTCGGCAGCTCGCTGGACCCGGTCCGCGCGGCGGCCGCCGTGCAGCGGCTGCGGCTGGATACCGGCAGCGAATATGATCCGGGCGCCGTCGAGGCCCTCAGCCGGGTCGTTGCCCGCAGGTCCCTCATCCACCTGTGAGTTCCGCCCACCTCCCCACCCCCCTCACTGTACCGGCTAGCGAGCGCGGGCCTTTTGTGCCCGTGCGAGCGTCTCGGGCACGCAGAGTGGCCCGCAGGGCTTTCCGGCCGGCGCGAACGTCCGGGCAGTCCCGCCCGCCTCACCCGCCCCCTCACTGCACCGGCCTCCCCGGGTCCCCGTCACTGCCGGGCGAGTAGGCTTGCCTGGTGCTCGAGTCGGTGCTGGTCGCGAACAGGGGCGAGATCGCCAGGCGGGTGATCCGCACCGCCCGCGCGATGGGAATGCGGGCGGTCGCGGTGTACTCCGACGCCGACGCCGACCTGCCCCATGTGCGCGAGGCCGACGAGGCGGTGCGGATCGGCCCGGCGCAGCCCGCCCGCAGCTACCTCGACGCCGCGGCGATCATCGACGCCGCCCGCAGCGCCGGCGCGGCCTCGGTGCACCCCGGCTACGGCTTCCTGGCGGAAAACGCTGACTTCGCCCGCCGGGTACTCGCAGCCGGCCTGACGTGGGTCGGGCCGGACCCGGACGCGATCGAGCAGATGGGTGACAAGATACGCGCCAGGAACCTGATGGAGCGCTCTGGTGTGCCGGTCGCGCCGGGCAGCCGCGAGCCGGTCACCGACGTGGCCGGCGCTCTCGTCGAGGCCGGGCGCATCGGCTATCCGGTCATGGTCAAGGCGGCAGCCGGCGGCGGCGGGATCGGCATGGGCGTAGCCGCCAGTGAGGCCAGCCTGGGCACGGCGTTCGAGACCGCTCGTTCCCGCGCGGCGCGGTTCTTCGGCTCCCCGGAGATCCTGATCGAGCGCTATGTCGAACGCGCTCGCCATGTTGAGGTGCAAATCCTCGGCCTGGCCGACGGGCGGGTGGTCGCGCTCGGCGAGCGGGACTGCTCGGCGCAGCGGCGGCACCAGAAGGTGGCCGAGGAGACCCCGTCTCCAGGAGTCTCTCCCGAGCTGCGCCGGCGGATGCTGGCCGCAGCGGTCCGCGCGGGGGAGGCGGTCCGGTACCGGGGTGCGGGGACCGTCGAGTGCCTGGTGGACGTCGCAGCCGGGTCGTTCGTGTTCCTGGAGATGAACACCAGGCTCCAAGTCGAGCACCCGGTCACGGAGCTGGTCACCGGCATCGACCTGGTGGAGCAGCAGTTCCGGGTCGCCGCCGGGGAGCCCCCGTCCTTCGACCCTGCAGCGGTCCGCCCGTCCGGGCACGCAATCGAGCTGCGCGTCTACGCGGAGGACCCGGTGCGGTTCCTGCCGGCGCCGGGCACGATCACCGAGTGGAAGGAGCCCTCGGGGCAGGGCATCCGTGTGGATTCCGGCTACCAGGCCGGCAACACGGTGACGCCGTTCTACGACCCGCTGCTGGCCAAGCTGTGCGTCCACGGCGCCGACCGCGGTCAGGCAATCGCCCGGGCGAGCGATGCGGTCGCCTCGTTCCACATCACGGGCCCGAAGACGAACCTGCCCTTCCACGCGGACCTGCTCGCCAGCCCGGACTTCGCGTCGGGGGATTACGATACGTCCCTGGTGAGCAAGCTGCGTCCGAGTTAGGAGTCGCCGGTGGCTGAGGTTCGCGCGGAGATGGTGGCGAACGTGTGGAAGGTGGTCGCTGCCGAGGGCGACCACGTCGATGACGGCGACACCCTGGTGATCCTCGAGTCGATGAAGATGGAGATCCCGGTCGTCGCCGAAGGGCCGGGCGTGGTCACCACGATGCACGTCGCCGAGGGCGACGTGGTCCAAGAAGGCGACCTCATCGCCACGATCAGCTAGACCGGCCGGCCGTGCCGAGGCCGGCAGCCCGCCAGCAGGCCAGCCCGCCAGCAGGCCTGCACTGCCGTCTAGCAGGCCTACACTCCCGTCGTCGACCGGGGGTAGGCGATCTCCGGGTCGATGACCACGTTGACCAGATAGGGCACGCCCGCGGCGAAGGCCCGGCGCAGCGCGGGGGCGATGCCGCCGGGAGCGGTGACCAGTTCTCCCGCGCCGCCCAGCGCCCGCACCACCTCGTCGTAGCGGCAGCCGGGCTGCAGGTCGGCGGCGACGTCGTAGCTGTACAGGGCGCGCATCGGGTGCTTTTCCAGGCCCCAGCCGCCGTTGTTCCCGCACACGATCACCACGGGCAGCCGGTGCCGGACCAGCGTGTCCGCGTCCATCAGCGAAAAGCCCGCCGCGCCGTCGCCGAGCAGCAGCACCACCTGCGCAGCCGGGCGGGCCAGCCTGGCCGCGATGGCATAGCCGAGGCCGGTGCCCAGGCAGCCGAACGGCCCCGGGTCGAGCCACCCGCCGGGACGGGCCGGCTCGATGTACCTCCCGGCGAACGAGACGAAATCGCCGCCGTCCCCGATGACCACCGCGTCGTCATCGAGCACCGTGAGCAGTTCTCCGTAGATGCGCGCCGGGTGCACCGGCTCGGCGTCGCTGGCCAGCAGCGGCGCCGCTGCGTCGCGGGCCGCGCGCGCCGCCTCGGCCAGCCGGGCCGTCCAGTCCGGCTCCGCCGCGGCGCCGGCCTTCCGGCGGCGGCCGGCTGCCTGGTCGGCCAGGGCGGTGAAGAATCCCGTCAGGTCCCCCGCCGCTGACGCGGCGAGCGGCAGGTTGGTCGCGATGCCGCCCGGCGCGTCGGCCACGTGCACCACCTGGGCCGGCGCGTCCTGCGTGCCGAACGAGCCGTATCCAAGACGGAAGTCGAGCGGCGTGCCGACCACGATCACCAGGTCGGCCTCGCGCAGCGCCACCGACCTGGCGCGAGTCACCAGCAGCTGGTGTCCGCAGGGCAGTACCCCGCGGGCCTGCCCGTTGGCGATCACCGGCAGGCCCAGTTCCTCCGCGGCCCGCCGTGCCGCGTCCTCGGCGCCGCCCAGCCACACATCCGAGCCCAGCACGAGCACCGGCCGCCGCGCGTCGGCCAGCAGCTCCGCGATCCGCGCGGCGTGGCCGGGATCCGGTGCCGCCGCCGGTGGTGCCTCGGCAGCGGGCAGCTCCGCCTCGGCCTGCCCGTACATCGCCTCCAGCGAGATGTCGCAGAACACCGGGCCGCGATGCGGGCTGAGCGCCAGCCGGAACGCCTCGGCCGCCGATCCGGCGACCTTGGCCGTCTCGTGCTCGGTCCAAGCCCGCTTGGTGACCGGGACGAGCAGCGGCGGGTGGTCGATTTCCTGCAGGGCCCCGGCTCCCCACCGGTAGTCCGGTGCCCGTCCGGCCAGCACCACCACCGGCGCGCCGTTGAACCATGCCGTCGCCACCGCGCTGACCGAGTTGGTCACGCCCGGCCCCGCGGTGACGACCGCGAGCCCGGGAGCGCGGGTCAGCCGCGCGGTGGCCTCCGCCGCGAACACGGCGGTCTGCTCGTGCCGCACGTCGATCAGGCGCAGCGAAGGGCCCGCCTTGACCGCCGCGTCGTAGACGGGGAACACGTGGCCGCCGGACAGCGTGAAGATCGCCGAAATGCCGTACTCCCGCGCCACCGCCACCGCGTGCGCCCCGCCATGACCGTTCACAAGCACCACAGCCGAGACGTTACCAGCCGGTAGCCGCGGGGCAAGCCGGCGCGGCCAGGGGCCCGCCGCAGGCCCGGAATCACCGGCGCAGCCGGGTGACGAACTTATACCGGTCGCCCCGGTACCACGACTGCGCCCACTCCACCGGCTCGCCGGTGACGTCGAGTGCGTGCCGGGACAGCAGCAGCAGCGGCAACCCCGGGTCCACCCCGAGCAGCCGGGCGTCATGCGGATCCGCAAGCACGGTCTCGATCGTCTCCTCCGCCTCGGCAAGCTGGATGCCGTAGCCGGCACGCAGGGCCTCGTACAGCGACCTGTGCCGCTGCAGTTGCTTACGCAGGCCGGGGAAGCGACGGGCCGGCAGGTGTGAGGTGTCGATGGACATCGGCTCGCCGTCGGCCAGCCGGAGCCGGTGGATGCGCAGCGCGCGGCCGCCGGCCCGGATGCCGAGCAGCGCGGCGAGCTGCTCGTCGGTGGTGACGTACCCGATGTCCAGGATTTTGGTTTGCGGATGCAGGCCGTGCGCCCGCATGCCTTCGGTGTAGCTGGCAAGCTCCAGTACCTGGGCGACCTTGGGCTTGGCCACGAAGGTGCCCTTGCCTTGCATGCGCAGCAGCCGCCCTTCGATGACCAGCTCTGCGAGTGCCTGCCTGACCGTGGTCCGCGACGTCTGGTACCTGCGCGCCAGCTCCCGCTCCGGCGGCACCGGGCTGCCCGCATCCATGGCGCCGGTCAGGTCGAGCAGCTGGCGCTTGACCCGGTAGTACTTGGGCAGCTTCGTCGGCACGCCCGGACCGGGATCTGCAGCGGGCTCATCAGCGGGGACGAGAGAAGCGGCCATCCGGAATGATTGCGTTATCGGCGGCCGGACGTCAACTCCCCGGGCGGCCGCCGGTCGTCCCCGGGCCCGGCGCAGCTAGCATCGTCTCGTGCCCACGCTGAACGACCTGGCCAGGAGCCGCACCGAGCTGGCCGGCGCCGATCTGGAGTGGCTGCACACGCTGGTATCGGACTGGCAGCTTCTCGCCGACCTGTCATTTGCGGACCTGATCTTGTGGGCGCCCGCCCGCGACGGGGACAGCTGGCTGGCGATCGCCCAGATGCGGCCGACCACCGGGCCCACGTCGCTGCCAGACGATGTGGTCGGCGCGACTGCCCCGGCCGATGACCAGCGCCTGCTCGATATCGTGCGCAACGAGCGGCGGATCTACCGCGAGAGCGATCCCGACTGGACACGCGGCGTCCCGGTGCGCACCGAGGTCATCCCGGTGACCCGCGCCGGGCGGGTGATCGCCGTCATCCAGCGGTGCACGAACCTGAGTTCCGCCCGCACCCCGAGCCGACTCGAGCTCACCTACCTGCAAGGCGCCGACGACCTGGCCAGGATGGTGGCGGAGGGCGCCTTCCCGTTCCCTGGCGCGAACGCGGTGCTGGCCAGGTCCCCCCGGGTCGGCGACGGGCTGGTCAGGCTCGGCAAGTCGGGACACGTCACCTACGCGAGCCCCAACGCCGAGTCCGCATACCGCCGCCTCGGCCTGTCCGCCGACCTGATCGGGTCCGAGCTCGGCGCGGTCACCGCCGGGCTGTGCGCGCCGGCCGAGCCGCTGGACGAATCGCTGATGATGGTGGCCACCGGCCGGGCGGCGGGCGAGGCGGAGGTGGACGGGAACGGCTCGGTGGTCCAGCTGCGCTCCATCCCGCTGGCCGTCGGGGGCGAGCGCACCGGCGCGCTGGTCCTGGTGCGCGACGTCAGCGAGCTGCGCCGCCGCGAACGCGAGCTGCTGACCAAGGACGCCACGATCCGGGAAATCCACCACCGGGTCAAGAACAACCTGCAGACCGTCGCCGCGCTGCTCCGGCTGCAGGCCAGGAGGCTGCGCGCGCCCGAAGCGCGGGCGGCGCTCGAGGAGGCGGTGCGGCGGGTCTCTTCGATCGCGGTCGTGCACGAGACGCTGTCCCATGTGCCGGACGAGGTCGTCGACTTCGACGACATCGCGGGCCGGGTAGCGAGGATGGCGGGCGAGGTGTCGGCGCCGGAGGCACGGGTGATCCCGAGGATCACCGGGTCGTTCGGCATGCTTCCGGCTTCGCTGGCCACGCCGCTGGCCATGGTCTTGGCCGAGCTGCTGCAAAACGCGCTGCAGCACGGCCTCGCGCAGGCCGGCAAGGATCATGGGCTGCTTGAGGTCACCGTCGTCCGTGACGAGGACCGCCTGACGGCGTCCGTGGCGGACAGCGGGGTGGGCCTGCCAGACGGGTTCGACCTGGACGCCACGGCCAGCCTGGGGCTGCAGATCGTGCGAACGCTGGTCGCCGGCGAGCTCGGCGGCCGGCTGCGTATCGTGCCCAGGCGCGGGGGCGGTACCGAGGCCGTCGTGGAATTTCCGGTCGGGTCCGACCGAGCCTTATCCGGGCGTTCGCTTCATCCGGCCAGGCTGGCCCGCAGCGCCGCTCACACGTGCGCGCGAGCGCGGAGCCGGATCGCGCGGCGCTTGAGCGCGCGCCGCTCGTCTTCGCTCATCCCGCCCCAGATGCCGGCGTCCTGGCCGGTGTCGATCGCCCAGCGCAGGCATTCTTCGGTCACCGTGCAGCGGCGGCAGACCTGTTTGGCCTCTTCTATCTGGAGCAGCGCGGGCCCGCTGTTCCCGATAGGGAAGAACAGCTCAGGGTCCACCTCACGGCAGGCGGCTTGGTGGCGCCAGTCCATGATGTCCACTCCTTCTAGGCGACCGGACGCGGCCAGATGCGCCGTTCGCGTTATGTCGAGTCGCGTTATGTAGAGCCGTGCCTTTCCGCACGGCGGAATTGTCCAGTCTCGGGCGGCACCTACGGCGGCAACCTGCGGCGGCCGCTGGCGCGGGATCCCGGCGGTTGCCCTAGGGCACCCTCCTTGTGAAGAAATTCACGAGCTGCGCGTACTGCGCAGCTGTCCACGTTTTCCGGACCTTCAACACCGGGCTGGAACCCGCGCAAGCCGCCACCGGCGGCCTGAACGCGCCCCCGAAGGCGACGTACGTGTCATCACAGCTGACGACATGCGCGGACGCCCCCGCGCCAGGCATCACGACAAGCCTCTCAACCCCGGTTGACAAGCGCAAGAGGCCACAGTGAACCGTCGGCCGATATTTCATGTCAGATCGATCACATTTTGCTCGCGGCGCGTCCACTGACCCGGCTCATGACAAGGCTCACGCCGCGACGCGGAGCGCATGGGGGACGAACCGGAACGTCACCCCCTCGGTTTCGCCGAGGTATTCGCCGTCGACGTGGAAGGCGATCGGCCTGCGCGAGCGGACGGCCAGCGACTCGACCCCCAGCGCCGACAGCATGTCCCGGCCTCGCGGCGGGCGGCTCCTGATCCACAGCAGCTGCCCCACCATGGCCGCGATGGTGGTCAGCCGCACCCGCCGCAGCGCCAGCAGGTCCAAGCCCGAGTTGAAGTCAGGATCCGGCACCGGCAGCAGCGCGCGGCCGCGGATGT
The DNA here is from genome assembly GCA_019246795.1 of Streptosporangiaceae bacterium. Classification (GTDB taxonomy): domain Bacteria; phylum Actinomycetota; class Actinomycetes; order Streptosporangiales; family Streptosporangiaceae; genus Palsa-504. The sequence continues at coordinate 10,982 of JAFAPY010000240.1, forward strand.
AGGTCCACGGCGAGCGGTTGGTGATGATGGTGAGGAACAGGCCGTCGGCGGGCGGCCTCCCGTCGGCGACGACGGTGAGCGCGGGCGAGCGCCGGTCCGTCCCGCCCAGGTAGCGGCGGAGTACGGCGCGGACGTACAGCGACGTGTTCTGCCGGCTCCCTCTGGCCCGCAGCACCTCCACTTCGCGCACCACCTCGGCATCCATGCCGAGGCCGGCGCTGAACGTGAAATACCTGTCTCCCGCCAGCCCCAGCCCTATCGTCCGGTAGCTGCCGGCCGCGATGACGTTCCTGATCCTGCCGACCGCCGCCGCCGTGTCCGCCGGAAGCCCGAGCCCGCGCGCGAACACGTTGGCGCCGCCGCCCGGGATGACCCCGATCAGCGGCGGCTGGCCCCGTCCGTCCGCGGAGGTCCCCGCGGCGCTCATCAGCCCGTTGACGGCCTCGTTGACCGCGCCGTCGCCGCCGAGCACGAGCACCAGATCGGTACGGGCGGCCGCCGCCAGATCGCGTGCATGGCCGCGGTGGCGGGTATGTTCGACATCGAGGTCGACCAGCCCGGCGAGCGAGCGAGTCACCACGGCCGCGGCGTTTCCCGTGGTGGCGGTGGCATGTGGGTTGACGATCAGGAGGCCGCGCACGTGCCAAGGCTAGCCGCCGCCTAAGCTGAGAACCTGTGCAGCTCCCCGGATCGTTGAGGGATCGGTGAAGAACATGGCGAGCCGGCCGGAACCAGCGGCGCGAACCGGGCGTCCGCAGCCCTCCGCCGCTTCGCGCCCGGCGCCCTCCGCCGCTTCGCGCCCGGCGCCCTCCGCCGCTTCGC
>JAFAPY010000096.1 GCA_019246795.1 Streptosporangiaceae bacterium
GCGCCCGGCCAGCGCCGGGTCGTCGTAGGACCGCAGGTCCTCGCCCCAGCCGCCGTCGATGTTCTGGTGGGCTTCCAGCCAGGCCACCGCCCGGCGGATGACGGGCTTGGACGGCTTGACCCCGGCGGCGATCAGCGCGGGCACCGCGGCGCCGGTGCCGTAGACGTAGTTGGCGCCCCACCGGCCGAACCAGGACCCGTCTGGCTCCTGCGCCCGCAGCAGCCACTCCCCGCCGCGGCGGACGGGGTAACAGGCTGCCAGCCCTTCGGCGGCGAACGCCTCGACGATGTGCGCGGTCACGTCCGCCGAGGGCGGGTCGATGACCGCGCCGAAGTCGCAGAACGGCAGCTTGTTGACCAGCGTCCGGGTGTTGTCGGCGTCGAAGGCGCCCCAGCCGCCGTCCGAAGACTGCATCCCGGCCAGCCAGCGCAGCCCGCGCCCGATCGCGGGCTTGGCGCCGGGCAGGCTTCCGGGTGCCACCCGGCGCAGCGCCAGGATGACCTCGGCGGTGTCGTCGGTGTCGGGGTAGCTGTCGTTGTCGAACTCGAACGCCCAGCCGCCCGGCGCGAGGTACGGTCGGCGCACCTGCCAGTCGCCCGGCCCGCGGATCTCCTCGCCGAGCACCCAGCGCCCGGCTTTGACCAGGGCCGGGTGATCGGGGGGAAGGCCGGCGTCGGCCAGCGCGGTCATTATCAGCACCGTGTCCCAGACCGGCGACTGGCACGCCTCCAGGCGGCGCACCGGGCCTTCGGGGGTGTCCTCGGCGACGAGGAACCGGTCCAGGGCGGCCAGGCCGCGCGCCATGACCGGGTGATCCAGCTGGTAGCCGAGCAGGTTCAGCGCCATCAGCGAGTACACCCACGGCGGCTGGATGCCGCCCCAGCAGCCGTCGCGCTCCTGGCGCGCGATGATCCATTCCGCGCAGCGGCGCAGCGCGGCCCGCCGCACCCGCTTTACCGGTCGGTACAGGTGGAGGGCCTTGTCCAGGGCGGTGAACAAGCGGGACCAGCCATCGGCGGGGCGGCGTCGCGGTGCCTGGCCCGTCTTCAGCTCGTCGATGCCGAACGGCAGCGGGCGGGACGGCCGGAACGAACCGACCACGGCGAGCGCGACGATGGTCTGCCGCGCCCAGCAGCCCCAGTCGTAGATGTTCAGCGGGAACCACGCGGGCAGCCAGATCAGCTCCGGCGGGATGACCGGCAGGTCATCCCACGACCACAGGCCGGAAAGAGCGAGCCAGATCCTGGTGAACACCCGGGCCGCCTCGACGCCGCCCTGATCGAGGATCCAGGCGCAGGCCTGCTTCATGTGCAGCGCGTCCGGCGGGTCGCCAGCCAGGCGCAGCGCCAGGTACGCCTCGACGGTCGTGGACAGGTCGCCGGGACCGCCGAAGAAGTTGGCCCAGGTGCCGTCGTCGCGCTGCTGGGACCGGATCCAGCGCGCCGCCGCCGCGACCGCCGCGTCGTCGTGCACGCCGAGGAACTCCCGCAGCAGCAGGTCCTCGGCGTCCATGGTCACGTTGGTCTCCAGCTCTCCCTGCCACCAGCCCTGGGGATGCTGCAGCGCAAGTACGTGATCACGAGCGCGTTGGAGCGTTTGGCGAGCGGCGTCCGTTACCACTGGCGCCCCATGATGAACCCGGCGATAGCGGTCAGCTCGGCGCGGACATCGGCGGGGAGGTCGACGCCGGCCAGGCTGGCGTTTGCGGAGGCCAGCTGCGCGTCGGCCTCCTGCTCCGCCCAGCGGCGGCCGCCCGCGGCGACCACCAGGGCGGCCGCGCGGACCAGGTCGTCTTCGGTCAGCGGCTCCGGGCCGGCGAGCATGGCGCGCAGCTCGTCGCCGTGTTCGGTGCCGCTGTTCAGCGCGGCGACGACCGGCAGCGACTTCTTCCTGGCGCGCAGGTCGGCACGTACCGGCTTGCCGGTCACCTCCGGAGAGCCCCAGATGCCGAGCAGGTCGTCGGTGAGCTGGAACGCCAGCCCGACGTGCGCGCCGAACCCGGCCAGGGCCATGGCGAGCGCCGGCGGGGCGCCCAGGTGCACCGCGCCGATGCTGCACGCGCACGCCATCAGCGCGGCGGTCTTGTCGCCGGCCATGTCAAGGCATTCGGCCAGCGACACGTCGTCGCGCTTCTCGAATGCCAGGTCCGAGCCCTGCCCGGCGATCAGCCGCTGCACCGCGGCAGACAGGCACCTGGCCGCCCACGCCCCGCGCATGCTGGCGTCCTCCAGCAGCATGTCCTGGGACAGGGCGAGCAGCGCGTCGCCGGCCAGGATCGCCGCGCCGACGCCGAACACCGTCCACGCCGTGGGCCGGTGCCTGCGCTCGGTGTCGCCGTCCATGATGTCGTCGTGCAGCAGCGAGAAGTTGTGCACCAGTTCCACCGCCACGGCGGCGGGCACGCCGCGCTCCGGGGGCGCGCCGGCGGCACGGGCCGACAGCAGCGCCAGCGCGGGCCGTAGCGCCTTGCCGCTGCCGTTGCCCGTCGGGTTGCCGTCGACGTCGGCGAGGCCGAGGTGATAGGCGGCGACCGCGCGGACATCCGGCGTCAGCCGGCCGATCGCGGCCTCCATCGCCGGCCCGACCAGGTCGCGCGCCACGGCCACGGCCTCAGGCATCACAGCAGTCACTGACGTACCCCCATCGTTGCGGCGTCCATTACCGGGGCAGATGCGTGCGGTACCGTACGGCGCAGCTCGATCGCCGCGGCCAGGCCGCTGCGCACCGCGCCCTCCATCGTGTCCGGCCACCCGGTGTCGGTCCACGCGCCGGCGAGCACCAGGCCGGGCAGGGCGGTCCCGGCCTTGGGCCGCAGCGCGCCGCTGCCGGGCGCCTGGCGGAAGGTCGCCCGCCGTTCCCGGGTGACGAAGAACTCCGCGACCTCGGCCGCGCGGGCCGCCGGGAACAGCTCCGCCAGCGCGGGCACGAACCGCTCCCGCAGCTTCCCGGTCGGGGTGTCGGCAAACTCCTCCGCCGCGGACAGCGAGACCGCCAGGTACTGGCCGGGACCGTCGAATCCAGAGATCCGGGTGCGGTCGAAGACCCACTGCACCGGCGAGTCGACCGCCGCGGCGAACCGGAGGCCGGTGACCGGCCGGTCGTAGATCACGTGCACGTTGACGATGGGCGAGGCGCCCAGGCCGGACCAGCGCTCGGCCGTGCCCGCCGGCAGCGCGCCGGGCGGGACCAGCCGCGCGGCCACCTCGTGCGGCACGGCCAGCACGGCCGCGTCCGCCGTTACCTCGCCGTCGGCGGCCAGGCGGACGCGGAACCCGCTGCGCCCGTCGCCGGCCTCCACGGCGACGGCCTTGGCGCCGATCATCACCTGGGCTCCCAGCTTGGCCAGCAGGGTCGCGGCGGCGTCGCCGTGCAGTTCGCCGAGCGGCAGCGCGGGCACGCCGATGTCGGCCGCGTCGTTGCGGCCGAGCAGGCCGGTCCGGATCACTTTCCCGGCCAGGGCAAGGTTCGCATCGTCGCCGGCGATGTTCAGCGCGGAGACGGTGAACAGGTCCCACAGCATGCGGCGCGTGCGTTCGGTCTGGCCATGCGCGGCGAGCCAGTCACCCAGACGGCGGGCGTCGGTCGCCGGGTCCGCCGGGTCCAGGCGCCGCATCGCGAGCGCTGGCCGTGACACCGAGGCTCGTTCAGGCAAAGACAAAAAGCGGTACCTGGCAAGGGCGGGCAGCATATGCAAGGGCCCGGGCAGCGCGGTCCTGCGCAGCCTCGCCTTGCGGGGGGCCAGGGGGGCCGTCCCCCCGCGGCCGGCCTTGCGGGGGGCCAGGGGGGCCGTCCCCCCGCGGCCGGCCTTGCGGGGGGCCAGGGGGGTCGTCCCCCCGTGGCTAACAGAGCTGCCGGGGGCGAGCACGGTCACGTCGAACCGGGGCTGCAGCGGGGCGTGCGCGGTCATGCCGAGCCTGGCGAGCAGGCCGCGGTAGGCGGTGCAGCAGCCGAGGAAGACGTGCTGGCCGGTGTCGACGACCAGGCCGTCGCGGGTGAACGAGCAGGTCGCGCCGCCGAGCCTGGGCCGGGCCTCCAGGAGGGTTACCTGCGCGCCGGAGCTGGCGAGCGCGATCGCGGCGGTGATGCCGGCCAGGCCGCCGCCGATGACCGCGACCCTCGGGGGGGTGTGCCCGAGGGGTCCGGGGGGGTGGAACTCCCCCGGTGATGGCCAGCAGAGTCGTCCCCTCAAGGCAGGCAGGGTCATGAGATCCTCCCGGCCAGGGCCCGGACCGCGACCGCGGCCTTCTCCCCCGGCGACAGCGACACGCGGCCGCGCAGCACCGCGGCGGGCTCGGCCGCGATGCGGTCCAGCAGCCGGCGGTAGATGCCGGCCATCGCGCCGGTGCAGGCCGCGCTGCGCCGGTCCAGCACGGGCAGCAGCCGCAAGCCGGTGGCGTACCAGTCGCGGGCGCGTTCGGCCTCGAAGTCGACGAGCTTGGTGAACTGAGGGCCCTCGGTTGTCAGGGCGTCCGGGTCGCAGTCGAACTTGGCCAGGTCCTCGGCGGGCAGGTAGACCCGGCCGCGCTGATAGTCCTCGCGCACGTCACGAAGGATATTGGTGAGCTGGAGGGCAACGCCGAGCGAATCGGCCAGCCGGGGGGCGTCGCTGCTCGGCCGGCGGGTGCCGAAGATGCCGAGGGACAGGCGGCCGATCGAGCCTGCCACGCAGCGGCAGTAGTACAGCAGGTCCTCGAACGTCGGGTAGCTGGTGCCGCGCACGTCGGCGATGCAGCCCTCGATGAGCTCGGCGAAGGCCTCGATGGGGACCGGGAACGTCTCCGCCACGTCGGCCAGCGCGGCGAGCACCGGGTCGGTCTGGCGTGCCGTCAGGTTCAGTACCACGCGGCGCGCGTCTGCCAAGGCGGCGATCTTCTGCTCATCGGGCAGCGTGCCGTCGCCGATGTCGTCGATCCGCCGGGCGAAGGCGTAGATGGCGGCGAGCCCGCGCCGCTTGGGCGGCGGCAGCAGCCGGATGCCGTACGCGAAGTTACGCGCCTGCGCCCAGGTGATCCGCTCGCATTCGCGGTACGCCTCGGTCAGGTCCACCGGTGTTGCTCACCTCCCTGCAAGGTAGGTCCTGGCCAGCTCGGCGGCCAGCCGCGGCTTGCCCGGCCGCGGCGTGCCCTTCAGCACGTCGAACTGCTGGTTCCCGATCGCTGCCAGGGCGGCGCGGCCGCCTGCCACATAGCCGGCGACAGCGAGCCTGGCCGCGCCGTGCAGCGTGCCGACCAGCGGCGCCCCCGCGTCGAGCAGCGCCGCGGTGCGGGCGGTCTCGAAGCGGAGCAGGTCGCGGACTGCGGCGCCCGCGGTGGGTTCGGCCAGGTCTGCCTCGGTGCAGCCATACCGCTCCATGTCCTCGGCGGGCAGGTAGATCCGCCCGTTGCGCAGGTCCTCCGCCACGTCCTGCCAGTGCTCGGCAAGCTGCAGGGCCGTGCAGATGCTATCGGAGAGCGCCATGCGATCCGGGGTGGCGACGCCGAAGATATACAACACGATCTGGCCAACGGGGTTTGCGGACAGCTCGCAGTACCGGCTCAGTTCGGCGAAGGTGCGGTACCTGGTGACCTTCTGGTCCTGCCGGTTCGCCTCGATCAGGTCGAGCAGCGGCTTGGCCGGGACGCCGCGCTCGCGGACCGTTTCCGCCATCATGCGCATGACCGGGGACACCGCGGTAGCGCCTGCGTAGATCCGGGCGACGTCGGCGGCGAGCTCGTCCAGCAGCTTGAGCCGCAGCTGGGTGCGGTCGGCGGCTGCGTCCCTGGCTTCGTCGTCCCCGGCTTCGTCGTCCCTGCCTTCGTCGTCCCTGGCTTGGTCGTCCCTGGCTTGGTCGTCCCTGGCTTCGTCGCCGAGGTCGTCGGTCAGCCTGGCGAAGCAGTACAGGTTGACCAGGTGCCGCCGGTAGCGCGACGGCAGCAGCCGCAGCGCGACCGGGAAGTTCTCACCCGAGGCGTGCCGTGCCACCTCGGCAGCGGACGTCACCGACGGGCGGACATGGGTCCGCACACCCGCCGGTACCGGACCGAGGTCTTCTCCAGGCACCTAGACATCCTCCAGGTAATGCAGTTTTAATTGCAAACAATGACGCATGCGTCACATGACGAGCGCGTCGGTTCCGCTGCGCCGCAGCCTCAGCCCGGGGCGGCCGCTTGGCCGGCATCGCTGCTGGTCATACCGGGCCAAGAGCAGTTTGCATGCGCGAACAAGTTATGCTAAGGAAAAGACCTGACATACGCGTCAGTAGCACGATGCTACGCGACCGGTGGCACCGATTTTGCCGTCCCGGTAATCCCCCGGGACTGGCCGTTTAACGTTCTGCTTCCGTGGGGACGCGCCGGGTGGCGGGGACGGTGCCGATATTCGTCCAGGCTTCTGCCGGAGTTTGCCGGGTTGTTCCCCCGCCAGGCTTAGCTCTCCATACTTGAAGGGTCCGCGGCGTGCCCGGACACCGGTCAGGAGAGGTGGGGCCGATGGGGATGGCCACGGAGCTTGCCGCGGGAGGCGCGCTGGTGCTCGGCCTGGGCCTGGGGGCAGCAGCGGCGCCGGCGGCCAGCTCGGCGGCGGCCAGCTCGGCGGCGGCGGGCAGCGCGGCGGTCTCGGGCAGCGCGGCGTCGTGCGCCCTGCGGGCCGCGGGGTCGCCGGTCAAGCACGTCATCTACATCCAGTTCGACAACGTGCACTACACGCGGGATGACCCGAACGTGCCGAGCGACCTGGAGCAGCTTCCGAACTTGCTCAACTTCATCACCGGCAACGGCACGCTGATCACGCACGAGCACACCCCGCTGATCGCGCATACCGCAGACGACATCGTGACGTCGGAGTCCGGGCTGTACGGCAGCGACCAGGGCATACCGGTCGCGAACGAGTACAACTACTACAAGCCGGACGGGTCCACCGACACAGCGGGCTCGTTCGCCTACTGGACCGACCCGATCGTCGACTACGACACCGGCCTGACCGCCAAGCCGGTCGGCGACTCCACCACGACGCTGATCGGCCAGGACGGCAAGACGCCGCCCGCCCCGTGGGTTCCGTACACACGGGCGGGCTGCGACTTCGGCTCGGCCGCGGCCGCCGACACCGAACTGGAGAACACGCCGCCCGATGTCCCGCTGGTGTTCGGCGCGAACTCGCCAGAGGCCAAGGAGGCGGAGAACCCCAAGCTGCAGAACAAGGCCGCGGCCGACTTCATGGGGCTGTCCGTGCACTGCGCGCTCGGTTCGGCCGTCTGCGCGCACGGCAGCGTCGCCGACTCGCTGCCCGATGAGCCCGGCGGCTATCACGGCTACCGCGCGCTGTTCGGCAGCACGTTCATCCAGCCGGTGATCAGTCCGTCGGGACCGGTGCGCGACCTGAACGGGAACGTCATCAAGGACTCCTCCGGCGACATCGGCTTCCCCGGGTACGACGGCATGATCGGCCCGGTCGGGCTCGCCTACACACTGGACATGCAGACGCACGGCATCCCGGTCACCTTCACCTACCTGTCCGACCTGCACGACAACTGGGTTACCGGCGCCGGCATGGGGCCAGGCAGCACCACCTATGAGAGCCAGCTCCGGCGGGAGAACGCCGCCTTCGGGACATTCTTCGCCGACCTGGCGAAGGCCGGGATCACCAAGGCCAACACGCTGTTCGTGATCACCGCGGACGAGGGAGACCACTTCGTCGGCTCCGCGCCGACCCCGGCCAACTGCAACGGGGTGACAGTCACCTGCTCCTACGCCAAGGTCGGCGAGGTGGACGGCAACCTGACCGGGCTGCTGGCCGCCAAGGGCATCACCACGCCCTTCGACGTCCACGCAGACTCCGCCGCCGTCCTCTACGTGCACGGCCAGCCTGCACGTACCTCCGGCGCGGCCCGGACGATGGAGCGGGCCGCGGCCGGGCTGGTAGGGGACAACCTGGCCACTGGCCAGACCGTGAAGCTGGCCAACTACCTGGCCGACCCGGTCGAGATGAGGCTGCTGCACATGATCACCGGCGACCCCAAGCGGACCGGGACGTTCGCGCTGTTCGCCAACCCGAACTTCTGGCTGAGCAGCGGGTCCGCCAGCTGCGGCAGCTCGTGCTTCAGCGAGCCGAGCGGCGGGGGCGCGTGGAACCACGGCACCGTCGCACCGGAGATCAACACCACCTGGCTGGGGCTGGTCGGTCCCGGCGCGGCTCGTTCCGGGGTGAACAATGCGATCTGGTCCGACCACACCGACATCCAGCCGACGATGCTGGCGCTGCTCGGGCTCAGAGACGACTACGCCCCGGACGGCGTCGTGCTCGGCGACGCCATCGACCCTTCGGCGCTGCCGGCCGGGATGCGGCCGAACTACCCGCTGCTGGAGCAGCTCGCGCAGGTGTACACCCAGCTCGAGGCGGCCGTGGGCGAGTTCGGCCTCGATACGCTGAGCGCGTCCACCCGCGCGCTGGCCAGCGACTCGCCCGGTGACCGGATGTACCAGGCGATCGAGGCCCGGCTTGCGTGGCTCGGGGCCGCGCGCGACGCGCTCGGCGCGCGGATGCAGGGGGCCCTCCTCGGCGCCGAGTTCGGCGGCCAGCCGGTGAACGCAAGCACGGCGCGCGCGCTCACTGCAGCCGGCCGGGCCCTGCTGGCTCTGGCCCGCGCGGCCGGCGCTGGCTAGAGCGCGCGTCTGCAAGCCGCCGCGCGGCCCGCTCAGTTCCGCGCGGCCCGCTCAGTTCCGCGCGGCCGCTTAGTCCCGCCAGATGAGGACCAGCGCGCAGTCGTCCGAGCCGCCGGTCTCCCGCTGCAGGGAGGCGACAAGGGCCGGGGCGCCGGTTGCGAAGCCGGCGGCCGACATGCGTCCGGCCTCGCCGAGCAAACGGTCCGTTCCGGCGTCGATGTCGCGCCCCGGCGACTCGACCAGCCCGTCGGTGTAGAGCATCAGCGCGTCGCCGTGCTGCAGCACGCCCTGCTCAGACTCGGTGGCGGCCGCCTGCAGGTCCGCCACCACGCCGAGCACGATTCCCCGGGCCGTGGTGAGGCGCCAGCGTCCCGTGGCCGCATCGTAGTGAGCGGCGGGCGGATGGCCGGCGGAGGAGAGCACGTACTCGCCGGACGTCAGGTCGAGCGACAGGTGGACGGCGGTAACGAAGCCTTCCCGCGCCCGGCCGCGCTGCAGGTAGGCGTTGCACGCGGCAAGAAACTCCTCCCTGGGCACCGAGCCGAGCAGCCCCCCGAAGGCGCCGGAGAGCAGCAGCGCCCTGGTGCCCGCGTCGATGCCCTTGCCGGACACGTCGACCAGCGCTACTTCGACGACCTTGCCGTCGAAGGACGACACCACGAAATCGCCGCCGAACGAGGAGCCGCCGGCCGGCTTGAGCACCACCGAGGAGCCCCACCCCTCGCCGAGGTCGGGCAGCGTGCCCTGAGCCCGGATTCGGTCCCGCAGCTCGATCAGCATCTGGTCGCCGCGCAGGCCCTGCACGCCCAGTTTCTCCCTGGTCCTGGCGAGAACGGCGGCGAAGATGGCGGTCAGCACGATCGTCGCCACGATCCCGGCCCCGGCCTTGTCTGTCGCCACGTCGTAGCTGATCCCGGCAGCGACGAAGCCGAAGAAGATGTACAGCGCACGCGGCCACAGCAGCAGGCCTGCCGCCAGGATCGGCAGGATCATCACGCCGGGCGAGAACCACCACGCCGAGACGTGCACCGCGGCCACCGAGATCGCGATGGCCGCCAGCGAGAGCACGAACGCAAGACGCCGGTTCCGGGTGATGAACTGCCTGCTCAGCTGGATGCGCGCGGGGAGGAGCAGCCGCAGGGCGCCCGACCGCAGCCGGGCCGCGGACCCGGCTGGCCCGGGGGCGGTGGGCTGCGGAGCGGTATCCATGATGCGGGCACTTTATTCGATGATGACCACGGCGGCTTAAAAATGTCGCCTCGCCGGGCCGGCCGAGGGTACCAAAGCAGGTATGACGCAGTCTGACGGTCCCTACCCGATCAGGCCGATAGGCCCGGAGGAGTTCGACGCCTTCCGCGACGTGGACGTGCACGCCTTCGGCGGCACGGCGATGACCGAGGGGGAACGGCGGCTGCTCCTGCCTGGGTTCGAGTTCGACCGGACCCTTGCCGCCATGGACGGCATCACGCCGGTCGGCACCGCGGGCGCCTACACCTTCCAACTCAGCGTGCCGGGGCAGCAGATGCTGCCTGCCGCCGGGGTGAGCTGGGTGTCCGTGCTGCCGACGCACCGGCGGCGCGGCGTGCTCCGCAGCCTGATGCGGCGCCAGCTCGCCGACGTCCGCGACCGCGGGGAGCCCCTCGCGGTGCTGTGGGCATCCGAGGCGCCCATCTACGGCAGGTACGGCTACGGCTGCGCCAGCTGGAACGCCAGCTTCGCCCTCCGGCGCGGTGACGGCACACTGGCCGCTGCGGCGGCGGCCTGGGATGACGGCCTGCGCCTGCGCCTGCGCCTTGCCGACCCTGCCGCCGTGCTGGCCGAACTGGCCAAGATCTATGACGCCGTGCTGCCGTCGCGGCCCGGATTCTTCGCGCGCACCGAGCCGTGGTGGCAGCGCCTGGTCTACGACCCTGCCGAGGCGCGGGCTGCCGGGACGAGCCCGCTGCGCTGCCTGCTGGCCGAGGACGGCAGCGGGCCGCGCGGCTACGCGCTGTACTCGGCCGTGAACCGGTGGGACGACGCGGGCCTGCCCGACGGCGAGCTGACCGTACGGGAGCTGATGTCCGCCGACCCGGCCGCCGGCGCCGCGCTGTGGGCGGACCTGCTCAGCAGGGACCTGACCAGCGAGTTCCGCCCACATCAGCGCCCGGTGGACGACCCGCTGCTGTACCAGCTCGCCGACCCACGGCGGGCGCGGCCCCGGGTCTCCGACGGGCTGTGGGCGCGGATCACCGACGTGCCGGCGGCGCTGGCCGGGCGCAGGTACTCCTGCCCGGTGGACGTGGTGATCGAGGTCCGTGACGACCTCATGCCGCAGAACGCGGGACGGTGGCTGCTGACGACCACGGGATCACCCGACGATGCCGACGGCACCGGCCTGGCGGCGTCGTGCGCCGCGACAAACGCCCCGGCCCACCTGGCGGTCGACGTCACCCAGCTCGGCGCCGCCTACCTCGGCGGCACCAGGCTCGGCGCGCTCGCCGCCGCCGGGCTCGTCGCCGAGCTGCGGCCCGGAGCGGTGCGGCGGCTTTCCGCCGCCGTGGCGTGGGACCCTGCCCCGTGGTGCCCGATGATCTTCTGAGGACACGGCGGCCTGGCCGCGCCGCGGGTCATGGCGGCCTGGCCGCGCCATAGGGGAGGATGGATCCCGGAAGGAGGTTGCCGTGTCCGCGATGAAGGTGACCCCGGGCGCCGCCATGCGGGCCAGAGATGTATCCCGGCCGCGGCCAGAGCACCTCGCCGCGGCAGAGGCGGTCACCGCGCGGGCGCCTCACGGCCCGCAGCCGGACCAGGCGCCTGGCGGCCCGCAGCCAGACAAGGCGCCTCGCGGCCCGCAGCCGGACCAGGCGCCTCGCGGCCCGCAGCCGGAGGGCTCCCCGTTCGAGCGCGCACCCGACGGACGGCGGGACGCTGCCCGGGAACGGCGAGAGGGCACACGGGACGGGGATATGAGCGGCACCAAGCGGCGCCGGCCACGCCGCAAGCGCACACCATGAAGCCGCGGGCCTAGGCAGCGGGCGGCTGCGGGAGCTCGCCGGTTTTCTCGTAGTCGGCGATCTCAGCCAGCCGCCTGGCGTGGCGCGGCTCACCGGAGAACGGCGTGGACAGGAAGACCCTGGCGAAGCCGATCGCCTGGTCGACGTCATACATGCGCTGGCCG
>JAFAPY010000116.1 GCA_019246795.1 Streptosporangiaceae bacterium
TGGCTGAACTGGCTGAACTGGCTGAACTGGCTGAACTGGCTGAACTGGCTGAACTGGCTGAACTGGCTGAACTGGCTGAACTGGCTGAACTGGCTGAACTGGCTGAGCCCGTCATTATCGTTGCCAGTTTTGGCCCAAATACGGGCACAAACTGGCCACGATCATGATGCGAACGTCCCGCGGGCGCGCGCGGCGGGCTCGTGCAGCAGCACGCCGGAGGCGCGGAACAGGAACTCTGGGTAGCTGTCGGGTGCCCGGTCCGGGTCGGTCAGGTAGCTGTCAGGCGCGATCCGCAGCGTGATCAGCCTGCGCTGGGCGTAGTTGCATTCCGCTATGATGCCGCCCACGCGCCGGGCCAGCCTGGTCATCGTCGTCATGAGGTTCATCGTTTCCTCCTCGATCGTGCTGCCATCGAGTCTTCCGGTAAGACCCTGGCCGGCACATCGGAGGAAATCCCTATTGTGCCTGCTCACTGCGCCTTAGGCCGGCCCGGCCAGGTCTTATGCCGTGCTGCCGCTGATCGAGCGGGCCGAACGCACCGGCGCCGGCAGGTACGACAACGAGCCGGACGCCGCGCCGGGGATGGCCGCCGACGAGCGCGCGCACGCGCGGACGCTGGCGCACCTCCCGACGGCGGCAAGCCCGACCCGGTGCAGCAGATCGCCCGGCGTGAGCGCTGGCACCGCGGCGACCGGTCCGGCGCGCTGCGCGCCGCCGTGTTCGGCATCAGCGACGGGCTGGTGTCCAACACCGCGCTGGGCATGGGCTTTGCCGGCTCCGGGACCTCGCGCACGGTGACCTTGCTGGCCGGGATCGCCGGCCTTTGGCCGGGTCGTTTTCGATGGCGGCCGGGGAGTACATCTCCATGTCCAGCCAGCGCGGCGCCATCATCGGCGCGCTGAACGGCCGCTCCGCCGTCCGCATGAGGCTGCGGCAGATGCTCGTCGGCGCGCTGGCGGCCGCGGTGACCTACGGCGTCGGGCACCTCATCGGCGCCCGGGTGTCCTGATCCTCATCCGCCGCAGCCTCATCCGCCGCATCCTCATCCGCCGCCGGTGCCGAGCAGCGCGGCCAGGCGGGCGGCGGCCACCTCCCAGCGCCACTCCCTTTCGATCCATGCCCGGCCCTTGTTCCCCATGGCCCTGGCCCTGCTCGGGTCGCTGAGCAGCCCGATCAGGCGCGCCGTCAGGGCGGCCAGGTCCTTGACCACATAACCCGTTTCGCCGTCACGTATGGCGTCGGGCGCGCCGCCGGAATCCCCGCCGATCACCGGCAGGCCGGCCGCCGACGCCTCCAGGTAGACGATGCCCAGGCCCTCCACATCCAGCCCGGCCCGCCGGGTCCGGCACGGCATCGCGAACACATCCGCCGCGTCGTAGTAGCCGGGAAGTTCCGGCCACCGGACCGGGCCGCTGAACACGACCGCGTCGCTGACACCTCGCTCGCGTGCCAGCCGCTTCAGGCGCGGCGCGTAGGGGCCGTCGCCGACCAGCAACAGCATGGCGCCGCCGACTGCGGCACGCACCGCGGGCCACGCCCGGATCAACGTGTCCTGGCCCTTGCGGGGCACCATCCGGGACACGCAGGCCACGACCGGCCGGCCTGTCAGGCCCAGCTTTTCCCTGACGGCCGCGCCGCCCGCGCCGCGGCGGAAGAAACCCACGTCGACACCCGGCGCCAGCCGGGCCATCCGGGCCGCCGCCGCGGCCGACACCGTGCCGGCCAGCCGGACCCGGAAATACTCGCTCAGGTAGGTCAGCACGTCCACCTCCTCGCCGATGCGCCGCAGCAGCGACCGGGCCACGGGCAGCGCCGCCCATCCCGCCTCGTGGCCGTGGGTCAGCGCCACCGTCCTGATCACCCCGGCCCGGCGCAGCGCCGGGGTGATCAGGCCGAGCGGCGCCGCCGCGCCGAAGAGCGCCGTATCGCAGCCGTGCTCGCGGGCAATATCCGCGGCCGTTTGCCACACCTGGGGAACCGGCAGCATGAGCGAGGTCGGGTGCCGGATCACCGGGAAAGGCTGCTCCGCATCGAACTCGGCCGCGCGCTCCCAGGCCGGGGCGTACACCGTTACCGTTCCCGGCGGCAGCCTGGTGGCCAGCCCGTGCACGAACGACTGGATGCCGCCGCGGCGCGGCGGGAAGTCGTTCGTCACGATCAGGGTGCGTTGCACCGCACGAGTGTAAAGGGAGTCCGCAGGCTACTGGGACCGTCGCGGCCGATCAGGAGGGTACCGGCGGCGTTACGGCTCCCGCGCGGTGTCGGTGACGGCGTTTCCCGCGTTCCTCGCGCTCTCAGCGACGGCGTTTCCCGGCTCCCGAGCGGTGTCGGTGACGGCCTTGCCTGCTTGCTTCGCCGTCTCGGTCGGCACCGGAAGCGGCGCCTCGCGGATCCAGCGCCCGCCAACGATGCCCGCGTATGCGGCGGCGACGCCATATCCGGCGGCGGCAACGGACGCCGCCCCCGCGGGCGACAGGCGTTTCTCCAGCAACCGCAGGCTCAGTCGGTACGCGGAGTCGGCAGCAAACAGCGCACAAACGCCGCTGGCGGTCAGCAGGGCGACCGCCGGCGCGCTGCGCAGCGACTTGCCCACGATCTCGCGGAACGCGCCGTCGATCTCCCGCCGGACCAGGACACGCCTGCTGTCGGAAAGGTCGTGCAGGGCTTCGGTGATGCCGGCCTCAGGATCGGATTCGGTCACCACAGCCGGTTACCCGCCAGAGCGGCGCCTGGTACGCGGCCGGTGCGCGCCGCCGGGAAAAAGATCTTGAAGGATTTGTGCTTCCCGAAGGGAAATGGGCCGGATACGGCCGCTTTTCCTACGTCAGGCACTAATCCTTCGCGGTAAATCGATCGGTTCTCGTACTGATGTGCTAATAGCATGGTGTTGGGGCGCACGAGGCTGCGGGGGAACCGCTAGCCACGGAACCGCCAGCCACGGAACCGCCAGCCACGGAACCGCCAGACCGAGGCGTGCGGCACCGCCGCCGTGCGGCCCGGTCAGCAGGCAAGGGCCGGATCGCTAGGCAACGTGGCGCAGGCCTTCCCTGGCCCGGACGCGGATGCCCGCGGCATTGGTGTGCACTGCCTCGCTCAGCGCCAGCAGCCGGTCCGCGCTGGCCGGCCGCCGCTGGGCGAGGCGGGCCAAAGTGACCGCCACGTTCTCCTCAGTAGCGGCGATCTGCTCGGCCACCATGCAACTCTGTGCCAGCACATGCTGCGACCACATGCGCGCCGTCTGCGAGTGCCGGACGAGCCTGGCGGTCCTGCCGTGCCCGGCCGAGCCGCCAGGATGCCGGACGTCCATCCCGATCACGTCGAGCACACGGCGTGCCGCAGGCCGGAGCGAACGGACCACCACCGACGATCCGCCGGACACCGCGGCCAGTGCCCTGGCCCCGCAGCAGTCAAGGAACCTCATCGCGGACAGGTCGAGAACCAGCCGTTCCGCGTCGCCTTCCAGGGCGGCCGTCACTTCCCTGGTGAATTCGGCAGCCGTGACCAGATCCAGGTCGCCGGTGACGGCCAGCACGCAGACCCGGCCG
>JAFAPY010000230.1 GCA_019246795.1 Streptosporangiaceae bacterium
CGTTCTCAACGACCCGCCGTGTCACTCAACATGACGCCGGAATAGTCGCGTGGACGTTCTGAGCAGCCGGATCCTGCTGCGCCCCAGCGACCTGGACCGCAGCCGCCGCTTCTACCGCGACGCGCTGGGCCTGGCCATCTACCGGGAGTTCGGCCCGTCGGACGATCCCGGCGTGGTGTTCTTCCCCGGCCCGGGCCTGCTCGAGGTCTCCGGGGCACGCGGCCGGCCTGCCGGGTGCCCAGTGATGATGACCTGGATCCAGGTACGGGACATTCACGCCGAGCACGCCCGGCTTGCCGCGGCCGGAGTCCCCCATCCTCCGCAAGCCCGCAACCGAGCCCTGGGGCTTGATCGTGATGTGGATGGAGGATCCCGACGGGATCCGTATCGTCTTGGTCGAGGTTCCCGCCGATCACCGTCTCCGCCGTGACCCGCGATCCGCGCCACTGCCAAGATGACGACCCCTACGCGGCACCCATAAGGGCCATTGGTGTCAAGAGGGCGTGGGAGATTTGCCCGGCGGCTTTTGCATGGTGTCACCGGGCTGGGCCTGACTTTTCTTCTGGGTTTTCCTCGCCGCTGCCTGGTTTCACGTTGCCGTGCAGGAGGGGGTCAAGCTGGAGCGCCCGCAGCCGCGCAGCGGCGAGGACGAACGAGCTTGAGGCCGCCAAGCGGCGACGGATCATTGGAAGCGAGGAAGGTCCCGTTCGCACTGGTTAAGGGGGTCGTGGTTGTCCCCGGCGTGGCTGGCGGAGTGGTCTCGCAAGCACCCATTCGGCGCCGCCAGCGTGCGGGCGGCCGCCATGACCATGTGTCCGGGGACCGGGCTGCTCAGTCAGATGATCGAGCGCGGCCAGTGGCCGGCTCATGCCGCGAGAGCGAGCGTGCCCGGGGCTTGGTGACCCTCCCGGTCTGCGGGTGTGCCGCGGTAGCCGCGCTACCGCGGCGTGCTGCCGGATCGGCTGCCTGGGCGGCGGCGAGCAGGTGCCAGGCGCGGGTCAGCAGCTTGCGGGAGATCGCGATGGTAGCGATCTTCTTGCCGCGGCGCTTGGCGATGGCGGCGTAGGTGGCGAATTCCGGGGACCGCTCGGCGGTCTGCGCTGCCTGGTTCAGTACCCACCGCAGCCAGGCCGAGCCTGCTTGGAGATGTGCCCATGCCGGACATGAAGGTCCGAGCCGCGCACGGTCGGCGTGAGCCCGGCCCAGCTGGCCAGCTTGCGGGCGCTGGGAAACCGGGAGATATCCCCGATCTCGGCCAGCATGACTAGGGCGGTGAACTGGCCCACGCCCGGCAGCGTGGTCAGCGTCTTGACCCGCGGATCGGCCTTGCCGTGCTGACGCAGCTCGCCGTCGATCCGCTCGATCAGCACCGCCAGGCCGTCGATCACCGCCAAGGCGTCGGTCACGATCTCCCCCGGAGACCGCGGGCAGCTCGAGCCCGGCCAGCCAGCCGCGGCCCGGGCCGGACAGGTAGCTGCCGGACCGGTCATAGCCGAAGCCGGCCACCACCGCGTGGATCCGGTTCTGCGACTGGGTGCGCAGCCGGACCAGCCCGGTCCGGTGCCGCAGCAGCGCCCGCAGCTGCCGCACCGCCGGCGGCGCGATCCATGCCTCGGGCAGCAGGTCCGCCCGCAGCAGCTGGGCCAACGTCGCGGCGTCGACCTTATCGTTCTTCAGCCGCGCCGAGGCGATCGCCTTGCACCGCAGCGGATGCACCAGGTGCGCGTCGAAGCCGTAATCCTCCAGCAGCCGGACCAGCCAGCCCCACCCGAACGCGGCCTCGAACGCCACCGGCGTGCCAGCCGGCAGGTCCCCGATCAGCCGCAGCATCGGCTCTGATCCGTTGACCACGTTCTTGTTCAGCTGCACCTGGCCCTCCCCGGTGACCACCGCCACCTGGGAGCGCTTGCGGTGCACGTCGATGCCGACGTAAACAGACATTGCCGGGCCTCCTCTCCCGAGCTCGGAATCTCTCACCCGGAGCGTCCTGCTACCGGGCTGAGCTGGGAAGAGGCCCGGCCCTTATAGGGTCAGATGAGGATGTCGGATGCTCGCCAGAAAAGATATGCAATGGTGTGAGCGGTTCGTGAAGGCGGGAAGCGTTGCCGAAACAGGCATCGCGTGTTCGGGGCCATTGCGCATACTGCCGGTGCTCCCGTGCTTCAGCTGCCCGCGGGCGAATCGCCGGCGGCCGGGATAGGCGCCAGCCCAAGGCAGTTCCGTAGGGTATTTTCCAGCGCGTCGACCCGGTCGAAGCTCCCGGCGCTGCCGGTCACGAAGCCGATCGAATAGCCGCCGGCCGTGCTGGCGCCGCCGTAGCTGCCGCCCAGCCCGCCCATCCCGTAGCCGTCGCCGCCGATGCCGAATCCGAGCCCCCACGCGTTGTCCTCGCCGAACACCCGGTCCGCTCCCGCGCACTGCGCGGTGACCGCCTCGGCCAGCATCGCCGGGCTCAGCAGGCTACCCGCCTGAAGAGCGGCGTAGAACCCGGCCACCGCCCGTGCGGTTCCGTGGCCGTTGACGGCGGGGATCTCCGCCGCCCGCCACGCGGCGCCGTTGACCACAGCGGCGTCCAGCGCGCCCGGCGGGTTGGTTACCGCTAGCCGGTACAGCTCAGGCCTCCCGGACGCGCTGGCCGCCCGGAAGGCGTCGTCCAAGCCGGTCAGATCGACCGCCTGGGCCTGCTGCGGGGAGTTCAGCCCGACGGCGAAGTCCAGCCCGGCCGGCCCGCACACCTCCTCGCGCAGGAACCGGCCCACGCGGCGCCCGTCCACCCG
The DNA here is from genome assembly GCA_019246795.1 of Streptosporangiaceae bacterium. GTDB lineage: Bacteria > Actinomycetota > Actinomycetes > Streptosporangiales > Streptosporangiaceae > Palsa-504. The sequence continues at coordinate 2,778 of JAFAPY010000230.1, forward strand.
GCGCACCAGCTCACCGACCAGGTGCCCGTAAAACAGCGCCGACTCACCATGAGCGGTACCGGGCTCCCAGGATGGTTCCTGCGCCGCCAGCAGGCCGCACAGCCTGTCCCAGTCGTAAAAGGCCTCCGTCGGCGCCGGCCGGTCCAGCATCACCACCCCGGCCTGGTGCGAGAGCACCTGCCGCACCGCCGCCGGAGCGCGGAACTCCGGCCAGTACCGCTGCACCGGCGCGTCCAGGTCCAGCCGCTTGGCCTCGACCAGGCGCAGCGCGCACACAGCCACGAACGGCTTGCTCACCGAATACGGCTGAACCAGGCTATCCGCATCCCACGGCCGATGTCGCCCTACGTCGGCGTAACCGCCCCACAGGTCAACCACCGGCCGGCCATCACACCAGGCGGCAAAGCCCGCGCCGGTGCCCGGCTGCGCCCGGAGGACCTCAACGAAACACTCGCGCACAGGGCCGAACCTCGCATCGGCGAACCCCCGGACCTCCATGCTGTCCACCGTGGCCCATGCCCGACAGTCACGCAACTGCAGGGCCGACACGACCTGGACGTCGATGCGCCGCCGCGCACACCGTCCGCGGCAGAAGAGGATGGGCTGAAACCAGCGTTATGCCATGGCCGATCGTTTCGGCGGCTCGCCGGGCGTGTTCCGGTACCGGCTGGTCTGGTGCAGACTTGGGCGCAAGCTCTTGCCTGTGCGCGGAGGTGCGGCGATGGGACGGCTGGTCGAGGTGACGGACACCAAGCTTTACGTGGAGGAACGGGGCGAGCCGTCGGGGTTCCCACTGCTGGTCTTTCACGGCGGGCCCGGGCTTGACCACACGATGTTTGGCGACTATCTCGACCCGCTGACCGAGGACGGCAGATACCGCCTGGTGCTGGCCGATGAGCGCGCCTGCGGCCGCTCGGACCGGGCGGCGCCGCGCGGGACCTGGACCCTGGGGCGGATGGCCGAGGATGTCAGCGACCTGGCGGCCAGCCTGGGGGTGCGCGACAGGTACGCCACGCTCGGCCACTCCTACGGCGCCTTCGTGGTGCTGCAGCACGCGGTGGACCACCCCGGCCAGCCGCGTGGCACCATCGTGTCGGCGGGCATCGCCGCGGCGCGGTGGCTTGGCGAGGTGGGCCGACAGCTCGCGGCGTTCGAGCCGGCGCACCTGCGCGAGCAGGTGACGTCGTCGTGGGCGCGCGAGACCGAGGTCGCCACGGAGGAGGAGGCGGCCGCGCTGCTGGTGGATCAGATGCCGTTCCACTTCCGCGACCCGCAGGGCGCGGCGCTGGCGGAGTACCTGCGCCGGACCGCCGGGCTGGGCCGGTACGCGCCCGAGGTCATCCGCCACTTCGCCGCCCAAGACTATGGCGGCATCGATGTCGAAGACCGGCTCGGCGAGGTGACCCATCCGGTGCTGGTGCTAGCCGGACGGCACGACCGGGCCTGCGCGGTCGGCGCATCGCAGGACATGGCACGGCGGCTACCGGACGCACAACTGGTCGTGTTCGAAAACGCCGCGCACATGACCTTCGCCGAGGAGCAAGACCACTATCTCGCGGCCGTCCGCCAGTTCCTCGACCGGATCACGAACTGACGCCGCGGCCGGACACGACCTATGGGCCGCCTCAGCTCCACGCGGGTGAGCGCGCCTGGTGGAGAGCCTGCCGACAGCGCGCTACGCGGGGTCACGTCGTCTGGCTCAGCGACTGCACCCGGCTTACCGTTGCCGTCAGTCCCGTAGCGCGTACGTCAGGACGGCGTTGCCGGGCGCTTGTGATCGCGCTGTCGATCAGCCGCAGCCGTGTCACCGGCACGGACTCGTCGAACAACCGCCGCCCCTCTGGGGTGGCCACGGGGTGGACCGTGAGGGTAAGCGCGTCAACAACGCCGGCGAGGAACAAGCTGCGGGTCGT
>JAFAPY010000237.1 GCA_019246795.1 Streptosporangiaceae bacterium
GGCGGCGAGCGTCGCGGCGAACAGGCCGTCGGCGACGCCGACGCAGCAGGCAACCCCCAGGTCCGCCAGCGCGGCGAGCACCCGCTCGAAACGCCGCGCCGCCTCGCGGCCCGGCGTGCCCGCGCCTGCCGAGACCAGGTCGGGGCAGCGCAGGACCATGACCCGCTGCGGTGCCGTCATGCGGTGACCGGCAGTATCTGTCCGGGGGGACGACCCCCCTGGACCCCCCGCGCACGGGAGGGCTCCCCACCCCCCCGTTCCCCCCGGGCAGCCGCGGTGACGGTGCCGTCCTCGGCCGGCAGCCACAGCCAGCAGGTGCGCGGCCTGGCTGCCTGGCCGCGGCCTTCGGCGGTCACCTGGGCGCGGCAGGCGCGCAGCCGCCCGTGCCCGGCGCCGAGCCCGGTCCATTCCCGGGCGGTCACCCGCAGGCATACCTGCGCCCCCGGCCAGTCGCCGGCCACCAGCAGCACCCCCCGCGCGCGGCGCAGCGCCGCCCCGAGGCGACGGGTAACCTGGGCGCCTGTCCCGGCCGGCGCGCAGGCCGGCGCTGCTGACCAGGCCGCCTCCGGCGCTGCTGACCAGGCCGCCTCCGGCGGCGGGGGGCGCACCAGGACGAGCTCGCAGCCGTCGAGCAGCGACGCCACCACCTGCGCCCAGGAGCCGCCCGGATCGGGCACCAGCAGCGTCCGGGCGGTGTCCAGGCCGAGGTCGGCCGCCGCCGCCACGCCCGCCTCGGGCACCCCGGCGAGCGCGCACCACGCCCCGCCCGCCGAGGCGCCCGCCGCGAGCGCCAGGGGAAGCAGGCCGAACTCCGGCACGGTCACCACCGACCCGCGCGCCAGGCCACCCCCCGGCATCAGGTCACGCAGCGCCGGGAGGACAGGCAGCATCCCCGCTCCCGGCGGCACCGCCGGCGTCCGCATAGTTCCCGCAGACGCCAGTGCCACGAGCCTGATTATCGAACTTCCGTTCGGTAAATGTCAAATCTCAGCAGCTCAGGGCGGTCACCGGCCGGGCGAAGATCGCGGTGTTCAGCTACTGCTACCACGGCAGCGTGGACGAGTCGTTCATCGTGGCGACCCGGAGCTGCCCGGCTAGGTCAGGACTGGCGGCATCAGACGAGGCAGCAGGCGCCTGGCGGCAGGGGCTACCGCTGGTCGGATGGCTCGTCTCCGACGATCACCGCGCCGTCGTGGCCCCAGGCGAGGTACCTGTAGGTGAGGTTAATCAGCGTGGACAGGCGATTGCGGCCGCCCATCAGGTAGAACAGGTGCAGGACGAACCAGGCCACCCAGGCCAGCGTGCCGCGCAGCCGCAGCCCGCTGGCCAGCTGCAGCACCGCGGACCTGCGCCCGATCGTGGCCGTGGTGCCCTTGTCGTGGTAGGAGAACGGGACCGTGTCCTCCTTGGCCTCCAGCCGGGCGATCTGCGCGGCGGCATGGCGTCCCATCTGGATGGCCGGCTGGGCGAGCTGCGGCATGGGGTCGTCCGGGTTGGCCGCGATGTCGCCCACGGCGAAGATCCGGTCCTGCCCCTGCACCCGCAGGTCGGGGCCGATCACGATGCGGCCGGCCTTGCCCTGCGGCAGGCCCCAGGCCGCCGCGGCGGCCGGCGCCGCGACGCCGGCCGCCCACACGGTGATGTCGCTGGGCAGGTTGTCCCCGTCGGCCAGCAGCACGCGGGTGGGCGTGACCTCGGCGATGCGCGTGCTCAGCTTGACGTCGACGCCGCGGGCGACCAGCTGCGCGCGGGTGTACTCGCGCAGCTTCTCATGGTACGGGCCGAGCAGCGACGGGGCCATCTCGACCAGGCGGACGTGCACCCGGGCGGAGTCGATGTCGGGGAAGGTGGCGGAGAGCACGATGGCGCTCAGCTCGGCCAGCGTGCCTGCCAGCTCCACGCCGGTGGCGCCGCCGCCGACCACGGTGACGGTGACATCGCCGCTGTCCCTGCTGAGCCGGTCCATGGCCGCCAGCAGGTGATCGCGCAGCACGATCGCGTCGCGGCGGGTGTACAGGCCGAAGGTGTGCTCGGCGGCGCCCTTGATGCCGTAGTAGGCGGCTGACACGCCGGTGGCCAGGATCAGGTAGTCATAGCCCATCTCGCGGCCGTCGCCGAGCTTGATCGTGCGGGACGCCGGGTCGATGGCCGCGAGGCTCCCGCGCCGGAACAGCGCCCCGTACTTGCGGGCGAAGCCGCCCGCCGGGTAGGCGACGTCTCCCGGGTTGAGCCCGCTGGTGGCCACCTGGTACAGCAGCGGCTGGAAAGTGGCGTAGAGGTTGGCGTCGACCAGGGTCACCCGCATTCCCGCGCGGGTGAGCCGCCCGATGGCGGACAGCCCGCCGAATCCCGCGCCGCAGATGATGACGTGCGGCGCGTCCGGGTTCACATGACGTTTCCTTGCGATCGTTCTCACCTACTGTGCTGATTACCGTGCTGCCGGCTCGTCTGCTGAAAGCGCCTACCCGGGCCGGGCGGCGCTAAAGGTCAGCGCGGCACCTACCGGGCGCAGGCGTGGCGCTAACGTTGGAGCCGCGCGTTGGCCACGCACCGGGGCACGATCCCGCAGCCAATCACCCCGAGGAGGAGGCAAGCCCAATGACCGATCGACCGCCGCTGCCCTACGACTTCATGCCTGCCGTGCCGTCCTTCGAGCTGCGCAGCGACGACGTCGCCGACGGCCAGATGATGTCCGACGACCAGGTCTACAACGGGTTCGGCCTGGGCGGCAGGAGCATCTCCCCGTCGCTGTCGTGGTCCGGCTTCCCGCCGCAGACCAGGAGCTTCGCGGTCACCTGTTTCGACCCGGACGCCCCGACCGGCTCCGGCTGGTGGCACTGGGTGCTGCTCGGCATCCCCGCCTCGGTGACCTCGCTGCCGGCAGGCGCCGGCAGCGCCGACGGCTCGCTGCTGCCCAAGGGCGCCTTCCATGTCCGCAACGACTACAGCACCAAGGACTTCGGCGGCGCGGCGCCGCCGCCCGGTGACCCGCCGCACCGCTACGTGTTCGCGGTGCATGCCCTCGACGCCGAGAGCCTGGACGTGAACGACGAGGTGTCACCCGCCGTGGCCGGGATCAACCTGCGCTTCCACACCATCGCCCGGGCGCTGCTGATCCCCGTCTACGGCCACTAAGCGGTCAGGGGTAGCGCTCGCCGCAGTTGGCCGGATCGTAGCCGGGCAGGCTGGCGAGCTGCGCCAGCAGCCAAGGCGAGCTGAGCACCTTCACCAGGCCCTGCACCTCGCGGGACGCGGCGGGAGCGGCGGGCAGCACCAGGTCGAAGCGCTCGTCGGCAAGCGGGATGAAGGCCAGCCCGTAGGCACGCGCGGCAGGCTCGCTGGACACCCCGGCGTCCGCCAGGCCGCCGGCGACCGCCGCCGCCACCTGGAGGTGCCCGGCGGCCTGGCTGTGATAGCCGGAAAGCTCGGCGGCGTCCAGGTGCAAGCGCAGCCGTTCGGCGTCCAGCAGGGTGCGCGCCTGCGCGCCGGGCTCGCGGTTCACCAGCCGCAGCCCGCGGGCCGCCACGTCGTCCAGGCCGCAGATCCCGGTCCCGGGACGGATCACCAGGCCCTCGCGCCAGCGGGCGAAGCCGACCACCTCGGCGCCGCCGGGGATCTCGGTGCCTGCGGCGTCAGCTGCGACAGCGGGGCCGGGTGAGTGCACGCCCGCGGCGTGCACCAGCCCGGCGGCGGCAAGGCGCAGTGCCTCCCCGCTGCCGCACGGCCACCATGCGAACGCCACCGGGGGGTCGAGCAGGGCAAGCGGCGTCTCCAGCAACGGCAGCGCCGGGTCGCAGCCCGCCACCACCAGCGTGGGCCGCGGCGGCCCGATGGGCCGCACCGCGATCAGCTCACCCGCCGACGCGGCAGGGGCGGAGGCGGCCAGCCCGCTCGCCGGGCCGGAGGCGGCAAGGCCGCCGGCCGGGCCGAAGCCGACACGGGCGGCGGTGTCCGCGTGCAGCGGCAGCGCGACGAAGGCGTCCCCTACCGTCGCCAGCGCGACCCGGGATCCCGCGGCGCCGACCGGAGCCACCGGCCTGGCCTGCACCGGCTCGGCGGGGTCCCCCGGGCCGAACAGCTCCTCGACCGTCATGCCGAGTGCCCGGGCCAGGGCCAGCGCGACCCGCAGCGACGGGTCGAAATGCCCGGACTCGACCGCGGACACGGCCTGCCGGGTCACGCCAGCCATCCCGGCCAGCTGCTGCTGGGACAGGCCGCGTGCCTGCCTGGCCGCCCGCAGCCGGGTACCCGCCGCCAAGGCGGCTTCGGTCATCACCAGACCTCCGTCTCGTGCCCGCTACCATCGTGCCATCCGTGCCTGCCTGGAGCGCGCGCGTCGGGCAAGCCGCCGCGCGGCCGCTCAGTGCTGGCCCTATCATCCGGGCATGAAGACGCACATGATCGAGGTCCGCACCGGCGGCCGGGAGACGGTTACCGACATCACCGGCGAGTGCGCGGACTTCGCGAGCCGGGCAGCCGAGGGCGGCGACGGGCTGCTGCACGTGTTCGTGCCGCATGCGACCGCGGGCATCGCGCTGCTCGAGCTCGGCTCCGGCAGCGACCGTGACCTGCTGACCGTCCTCGCCGAGCTGCTGCCCGCCGATGACAGGTGGCTGCACCAGCACGGCTCGCGCGGACACGGCCGGACGCACGTGATGCCGACGCTCGTGCCGCCCTACGCCACCATCCCGGTGGTCGGCGGCCGCCTGGCGCTGGGCACGTGGCAGTCCGTCGCCCTGGTCGACCTGAACACCGACAACCCGCAACGCCGGGTCCGGCTGTCGTTCCTGGGCTGATGCAGGTCCTGGTCGCCGGCTCGGGAGGGCTGGCCGGCTGGCCCGATCCGGGCTGCCGGTGCGCGTCATGCCTGCGCGCCGCCGCAGGGCGTGCCCGGCAGCGGTCGGGCATCGTGGTCGACGGCGCCGTGACGCTGGGGGTTGCCGGGGTCCGCGGTGCCGGACGTGGGGCGGTGCGGGTCACCGAACTGCCAGACGCAGGCGGCGCGGGGTCCGGCGGGTGGGAGATGACTGCGGCGGACGGGGCGCGGCTGCTGTACCCGGCGCGGCCGGGAGCGGTGCCGGCGCCGCCGGACCAGGCCGCGCCGTACCAGGTCGCGTTCCTCGACATGCTCGGCGAACCGGCCGCCCTGGGCGGGCTGCGCGCGCGGGGGCTGATCACCGATGAGACGGTCACCGCCGTGGCCTTCGCTGACCACCGGGTGGCCTCGGAGCCCGAGCTTGCACAGCGCTGCCGGCTGTGGCGGGTGCGGCTGCCGCGTGACGGGGACCATGTCACCATTGGTCGTTCTGGTGGAAAAAAAGACGTACGGCGGGTGCCGTGGCGGGTGCTGGTGATCGGCGGGGCGCGTTCGGGTAAATCGGAGCGGGCGGAGCTGCGCCTGGCCGGCGAGCCGGAGGTCACCTACGTCGCGGCGGGCGGCGCAGCCGGGGGCGGCGACCCGGACTGGGCGGCACGGGTGGCCGCGCACCGGGCGCGGCGGCCCGCCTGGTGGCGGACGGCCGAGACCACCGACCTTGCCGGGATGCTCGCCTGCTCGCGCGGCGCGCTGCTGATCGACGGGATCGGCACCTGGCTGGCGGCGGTCCTCGGCGAGTGCGGTGCCTGGGACGATGCCGGCCAGTGGGCGGCACGGGTGGCAGCCAGGACCGAGGAGCTGGTGCGGTCCTGGCGGCAGACGCAGGCCCACGTGGTCGCTGTCACCGAGGAGGCGGGGCTGGGCGTGGTGCCGGGCACACGCGCCGGGCGGGTGTTCCGGGACGAGCTGGGGCGGCTCAACCAGGCGCTTGCCGCGGAGTCTGAGGAAACGGAACTGGTCGTGGCCGGGCGAGTACTAGCGCTGGGCGCAACTGGGTAACTCCTAGGTGACGATACGGCGAGCGGTGCGTATTCGGCATCGGCATCGGCAGGCTCGGCGTCGGGTAAAGGGGCCGCTGGCAGCGGCGGGCACCGGCGGCTACCGTAGAAGGTAGGCGGCCGGGCATGTCGGCTCATCGCCTCGCCACCGACGTCGGGTGTCTCCGCGGCTGCCGGCGCGGGACGCGCCCGCCCGGCGCCCGGCAGCGATGAGGTGAAGTGGTATGGCACGCGTGGTGATCATCGGAGACCTGATGACGGACACGGTCGCCCACGCGATGCTGCCGCTGGCCCGGGGCAGCGACACGCCGGCGAGCGTGACCATGCACGGCGGTGGTTCCGGTGCCAACATCGCCGCCTGGATGGCGGCCGACGGCGGCGACGCCGCGTTCGTCGGGCGCCGCGGCGCGGACATCGCCGGGCGGAACCGGGACATGGAGCTGATGGGCTACGGCGTGGACGCCCGGCTGGTGATGGACCCGGAACGGCCGACCGGCGCCTGCGTGGTGATGGTCACGCACAAGGGCGACCGGACCATGATGTCAGATCCCGGCGCGAACGCGGCGCTGTCCCCCGACGACCTGCCGCACGACCTGTTCGTGCCCGCCGCTCACCTGCACGTCTCCGGGTACACGCTGCTGTCCGAAGGATCCCGCGCGGCCGGCCTGGCCGCGATCGATTACTCGCGGCGGGCCGGCATGACCGCGTCGGTGGACGCCGCCTCCGCGGCGCCGCTGCAACGGGTCGGCGCCGAGCCGTTCCTTGAGCTTTCGGCCGGCGCGGCGCTGCTGTTCATCAACGCCGCCCAGGGCATGGTGCTGACCGGGCGGCAGGACCCGGAACAGGCCGCGCGGGTGCTGACCGCCTGGTACCCCTACGTCGTAGTCAAGCTGGCCGCCGACGGCGCGCTGTTCTACGCCAACGGGCGGCCGCCGGTGCGGGTGCCTGCGCAGCCGGTGGAACGCATTGTCGACGGGACCGGCGCAGGCGACGCGTTCATCGCCGGGTTCCTGCCGGCCTGGCTGGACAAGAAGCCGCCCGTCGAGGCGCTCGGCAGCGGCTGCCGCCTGGCCGCGCATTGCCTCGGCCTGGTCGGTGCCCGCCCGGTGGTGTTACGCGGAGCGGCAGCTGAAGGGGCACGTTGCGCCAAGCATTCCCGGTGGCCTCCCTTGGTGAATTCCCTTGGTGAGTTCCCGGGACGGCGATGCTAGCCCGCCAGCGGGTACGCCGCGATCGGAAGCGGCGGACGAGCAAGGCCCTGCTCGATCGCCCGCCTGAGCTTGCTCACCACCTCGGGACCTGAGGTCCGGATGAGCTTAGGCGCGAAATGCAGCGGGAGAATGCCATGGGCAGCCAGCTCGTCATGGCGATTGGCGGTGGCGTCCTGATCCTCCGCCGTGAAGTGATACGCACGCGAATCCACCTCGGCGGCAACGGCGGCACGCTGCCACCACGCATCGACCATCGCAATGAACATGCCCCTTGCATCGAACAACTGCGCGTTGAACATGGGCGTGGGCAGGCCAGAACGCAGGATCAGCCGCCGCAGGTCGGCCTCGGCGACCGAGCGGACCCCATCCCCGACCTCCGCGAGAGCCGCCCGCAGCAGAGCTGAACCGGGGATCGGCCCGGCGGTCAGCTCATCGATGAGTTGCTGCACCGTGCACGCCCTGCGCTGGACCGCTTCGCAGACGACCGCCCGCACATCACCGAAGCGGGTAAAGCTGCGGGCAGCGTCGGCGACCGCGCGCGGAGGGTAGGCGAAACGTACCCGGCCCGCGACGGCGAAGCGCTCAGGAAGCCGCGCCGTCCTGTGGAGGTGGACAAACCCTGCGCTCTGACGGCGCACCGTCAGCGGCACCAAGACATCTACGGTATTGGGACCCGGTGACCTGAGGCCATGGCGCCGGACTGCGACAGGGCCGGTGAGAACGCTCCGCGGGCCTGCGTAGAGCAGCGCCGCCATCTCGCGCTGTTCGGCCGTCACCCCGCCGGTTGCGGCCGAGTACACGCCGGGCAACAGCCGTTGCCAGGGCCCTTCGTGACGGAGGCGGTGCGCCAGGGCCTTTCCTGTGAGGCCGCAGGCACTGGCCTGGGAGCTGGAAATCACATCACGCTGGGCTGCCAGGACGCGGCGGAGACGTTCGGTATCGAGCTGGGCTGTCTGCGTCATGGCTGCACTGTGTCACACACCCCTGACAATCCGGGTTCGCCAGCGCTCTCGTCCGGGAACGGTCGGCCGCAACGAGCGCCCCAGGGGCCACCCAGGGGGCCACCGGGGGGCCACCAGGGGGCCGCCGGGAGAGCCCCCAGGGGGCCACCGGGGGGATGGTTGGCGCAACAAGCGCCACCGGCGGGGATGGTTGGCGCAATCTACCCCTGAACGTCCCGGGCGGGCGGGAAGATGAGCATTGCGGCGCGCCGGCGGGAGCGGCAGCGCCCATCTGGTCCGGCAGGCACGGCAGAATGGGTGGTATGGCAGCACGACGCGGCGGTACCTCCACGCCACCGGAAGAGTTCGAAGAAAATATCGTAGACATCGACGTCGCCGAGGAGCTGCGCGGCAGTTACCTCGAGTACGCATACAGCGTCATCTACGCCCGCGCGGTCCCCGACGCCAGGGACGGACTCAAGCCGGTGCAGCGGCGGATCCTGTACCAGATGAACGAGATGGGGCTGCGCCCGGACCGCAGCCACGTCAAGTGCGCCCGGGTCGTCGGCGAGGTGATGGGCCGGCTGCACCCGCACGGCGACTCGGCGATCTACGACGCGCTGGTGCGGATGGCCCAGCCGTGGGCGATGCGGCTGCCGCTAGTGGACGGGCACGGGAACTTCGGCAGCCTGGGCGGTGACGACGCGCCGGCGGCAATGCGGTATACCGAGGCGAGGCTGACCCCTGCCGCGATGGAGATGGTCGTCGCCATCGACGAGGACACGGTCGAGTTCATCCCCAACTACGACGGCAGCGAGACCCAGCCCGAGGTCCTTCCGGCCGACATCCCGAACCTGCTGGTGAACGGCGCGTCCGGCATCGCGGTCGGCATGGCCACGAACATGGCGCCGCACAACCTGGGCGAGGTAATCGCGGCGGCGCGGCACCTGCTGAAGCACCCGGATGCGTCGCTGGATGCGCTGATGCGCTATGTACCGGGGCCGGACCTGCCCACCGGGGGCCAGATCGTCGGCCTGGACGGGATCAGGGAGGCCTACACGTGCGGCCGCGGGCTGTTCCGGACCCGGGCGAGCACCGCGATCGAGCAGATCACCCCCAGGCGGGCCGGCATCGTGGTCACCGAACTGCCGTATGCGGTCGGCCCGGAGAAGGTTATCGCCAGGGTCAAGGACTTGATCCAGGCCAAGAAGCTCAACGGCATCGCCGACGTCAAGGACCTCACCGACCGCCAGCGCGGGCTGCATCTGGTGTTCGAGGTGCGCAGCGGCTTCAACCCCGACGCGGTGCTGGCCGAGCTGTACCGGCTGACCCCGATGGAGGAGACGTTCGGCATCAACAACGTCGCTCTGGTCGACGGGCAGCCGCGGGTGCTCGGGCTGAAGGACCTGCTGGAGATCTACGTCGCGCACCGCATCGAGGTGACCAGGCGCCGCACCAGCTACCGCCGGCGCCGGCGCGCCGAGCGGCTGCACCTGGTCGACGGCCTGATCATCGCGCTGCTGAACATCGACGAGGTCATCGAGGTGATCCGGTCCAGCGACGACGCGGCCGCGGCGAAGCAGCGGCTGATGGCGGTCTTCGACCTGTCCGAGACCCAGGCGGCCTACATCCTGGACACGCCGCTGCGGCGGCTGACCCGCTACGACCGCCTGGAGCTGGAGCGGGAGCAGGACACGCTGCGGGGCGAGATAGCCACGCTGACGGAGATCCTGGAGTCCGATGCAAGGCTCCGCGAGGTGGTCAGCGGCGAGCTGGCGGAGGTAGCGAAGAAGTTCGGCACCCCGCGGCGCACGGTGCTGCTCGAAGGCGGCGCGGAGGTGGCCGGTGCCGCCGTCCCGCTGGAGGTGAGCGACGATCCCTGCGTCGTGCTGCTGTCCGCGACCGGGCTGATCGCGCGGATAGCTGCCGCGGATACTCATGCAGTACGGGCGGTGGTTCCTCCTCCCGAAGGCACGCCGAGATCCGTGCATGACGCGATCGTCTCGGCGGTGCCCGCGACGGCACGCGGCACGGTCGGTGCGGTGACGTCGCTGGGGCGGATGATCCGGGTCAACGTGCTCGACCTGCCCGCGCTGGCGGCGCCGGGCGGTGCTCCGGGGCCCGCGAGCCTGGCGGGCGGCGCGCCGGCCAGCGAGTTCGTCCCGCTGGCCCGCGGCGAGACGATCGTGGCGGTCGCCGCGGTAGACCAGCCGGGCCTCGGCGTGGCCCTCGGCACCGCCGACGGGATGGTCAAGCGGGTGCTGCCGGATTACCCGCAGGCCAGGGACTCCTTCGAGCTGATCACGCTGAAGGAGGGCGACCGGGTGACCGGCGCGGTCCAGCTGCCCGGCGAGGACGCCGAGCTGGTGTTCATCACCAGCGACGCGCAGCTGCTGCACTTCCCGGCGTCGTCGGTACGGCCGCAGGGCCGGGCGGCCGGCGGCATGGCCGGCATCCGGCTGGCCGCGGGCGCGTCGGTGCTGTGGTTCGGGGCCGTGGACGCCGCCGCGGCCGCGGGCACACCGTCCGGTTCTCCGGGGAGTTACTCCCCCGCCATGGTGGCCACCGTGGCAGGCCGGGCCGGGGCCCTTCCCGGCACGGCGGCCGGCAGCGTGAAGGTCACCCCGCTGCACGAGTACCCCGGCAAGGGGCGGGCGACCAGCGGGGTGCGCTGCCACCGGCTGCTGAAGGGCGAGGACGCGCTGGTCATGGCCTGGGCAGGCCCCGGGCCCACGGCCGGCGTCACCGCCTCGGGCCGCCCGGTCGACCTGCCGGGCCCGGTGGGCAGGCGCGACGGCTCCGGCACCGCGCTCACCAAGCCGCTGGCCGCCCTCGGCGGGCTGGGACGCGTCCCGTCCTGAGCCCGCGGCCGCTCAGTGTTGTCTGGAGCGCGCGCGTCGGGCAAGCCGCCGCGCGGCCGCTCAGGTGTCGATGCGGGCGGGATCGAGCTCGGCAGCGCCGGCGACGATGAAGTCGCGGCGCGGCCCCACTTCGGTGCCCATCAGCAGGTTGAACATGTCCGCCGTCACCGCGGCGTCCTCCACCCTGATCCGGCGCAGCGTGCGGTGACGGGGATCCATGGTGGTCTCGGCAAGCTGGGACGCGTCCATCTCGCCGAGGCCCTTGTAGCGCTGTACCGGCTCCTTCCAGCGCTGGCCGCGCCGCTCCAGCTCCAGCAGCGTCCGGTTCAGCTCGGCATCGGAGTACGTGTACCGGTACTTCTCCTGCCCCTTGCGCACGTTGGTCAACTCGATCCGGTGCAGCGGCGGCACCGCAGCGAACACCCGGCCCGCCTCCAGCATCGGCCGCAGGTACCGGTGAAACAGGGTCAGCAGCAAGGTCCTGATGTGGGCGCCGTCCACATCCGCGTCGGCAAGCAGGATCACCCGCTGGTACCTGGCCGAATCGAGGTCGAAGGAGCTGCCGGAGCCGGCGCCGATCACCTGGATGATCGCGGCGCACTCGGAGTTTTTGAGCATGTCGGCCAGCGAGGCCTTCTGCACGTTGAGGATCTTGCCGCGGATCGGCAGCAGCGCCTGGAATTCCGAGTTCCTGGCCAGCTTGGCGGTGCCCAGGGCGGAGTCTCCCTCGACGATGAACAGCTCGCTCCGGTCGTCGGCCGACCGGCAGTCGACCAGTTTGGCGGGCAGCGAGGAGCTGGCGAGCGCCGACTTGCGCCGCTGGTTGTCGCGATGCTCGCGGGCGGCGATACGGGCCTTGGCCGCCGCCGACACCTTGTCCAGCACCGCGCGGGCCTGCTGCTTGGCGCCGCGCGGCGGCGCTTCCAGGTAGGCGCCGAGCCTGGACCCCACCACCTGCGCCACGATCCGGGACGCGGCCGGGGTACCGAGCACCTCCTTGGTCTGCCCTTCGAACTGCGGCTCCGGCAGCCGGACCGAGACCACCGCGACCAGCCCCTCCAGCACGTCGTCCTTGGTGACCGGCTCGTCGCCGTTCTTCAGCAGCCTGGCCGCACGGAGCTGATCGTTCAGCGTGCGCACCATGGCGCGCTCGAAGCCGGCCACGTGGGTGCCGCCGTGCGGGGTCGCGATCACGTTCACGAACGAGCGCAGCACCGTGTCATAACCGCTGCGCCACTGCACCGCCACGTCCACGACCAGCTCCCGCTCCACCTCGGTGGGCGTCATGTGCCCGCGGTCGTCCAGCACCGGGATCGTCTCGGTGAAGTGGCCGGATCCGGTCAGGCGCAGCACCTCGGTGACCGGCTCGCCGGACCCCAGGTGCGCGCAGAACTCGCTGATGCCCCCGCCGAAGCAGAACTCCTCCTGCCGCAGCCCCCCGGCATCGTCCTGCCCGGCCGCGGCGCCGTCGGCGCCGCCTGCGTCCTCGGTGCCGCCTGGGGCATCGGCGCGGATGCCGACGGTCAGGCCTGGCACCAGGTAGGCCGTCTGCCTGGCCCGCTCAGCAAGCGCGTCAAAGCTGAACCTGGCGTCGGCGAGGAACACCTGCCGGTCCGGCCAGAACCTGATCCTGGTCCCCGTGGTCTTCTTCGACACCCTGCTCGTCTTGCTGCCTGCGGCAGCGGGGCTCGTCTTGCTGCCTGCGGCAGCGGGGCCGAGCTGCCGCAGGCCGGACCGCCTGGTGAAGTCCGCGTCCGGGCCCGGGCCGGCGAACTCGCCGGTGACGCCGCGGCGGAAGCTGGCGCCCCAGGTGCGCCCGTCCCGGTCCACCTCGATGTCCAGCCGGGCCGCCAGCGCGTTCACCACCGAGGCGCCCACGCCGTGCAGGCCGCCGGAGGCCGTGTAGGAGCCGCCGCCGAACTTCCCGCCCGCGTGCAGCCTGGTCAGCACCAGCTCCACGCCGGTGAGCTTGGTCTTGCGCTCCACGTCCACCGGGATGCCCCGGCCGTTGTCTCTGACCTCGGCGGAGCCGTCCGCGTGCAGCACCACCTCGATCCGGGTGCAGTGCCCGCCAAGCGCCTCATCGACCGAGTTGTCGAAGATCTCCCACAAGCAGTGCTGAAGGCCGCGGCCATCGGTGGATCCGACGTACATGCCCGGGCGCTTGCGCACCGCCTCTAGGCCCTCGAGGACCGACAGGTGACGGGCGGTATAGCCGTCAACGGCGGCAACGGCGGCAACGGCGGCGCTGCCCGTCACCCGGGCGGCAGCGAGGCTGGTGGCGGGCACAGGCGGCCGATCTCCTTCCGCGAGACGCGACGTGGCCCACGCGGGCCTCATCCGAACATAGTAGCGTCTCGAACCGGGTACCTGCCCCGCGCCACGCGGCGGCCGCGGCGGAAACCGGGCCCGAAGCGTGAGCCGGGACGCGCTGGGGTACATATCCGGCCAGACAACGGTGCCTGCGCCCAGCCAGGGCGCAGGCACCGCGCGCAGACCGACAGCCACCCGCTGCCCGGCACGCCACGCCGGCGCGTTTCGCTTGTGGCGTACACCACGCGGCATGCGGAAGGATGGCGCCGGGGTGGGTGTTGTGCTGAGCTGTAAGGGCAGAAGACCGGAGCCAGACGGATAAAGAGGCCGGAGGCACGACGCGAGGAAGGCGACGTTGACTGGTGCTATAGCCCCCACAAGGCCGCTGACCGCGCTGGACGTCTGCGATCGCTGCGGCGCCCAGGCGTATGTCCGGGTGCTGCTGGCGAACTCGGGAGAGCTGCTCTTCTGTGCGCATCACGGTCGCCAGCACGCCGAGGCGCTCGCCAAGGTTGCTGTGGATATCCAGGACGAGACCAACCGGCTGTCGGAACCGCAGCGGCAGTAGCAACGCGGGCGTCACGGGCGGCCAGCCGCCGACCGTCGGCACAGGCGCCGACGCCAGTCCCTGTCTGGCGTCGGCTTTTTCGCGCCCGGGCAGTTCGGCCCGAGCTGTTGACACACACCGATAATTGAAGCGTGGGCGAGCTCCCGGCGGGGACCGTTACGCTGCTGTTCAGCGACATCGAGGGGTCGACGGCGCTGCTGAGCCGCCTGGGTGACCGGTACGGCGAAGCGCTGTCGGCGCAGCGCGTGCTGCTGCGCGCCGCCTTCGCCGCCAGCGGCGGCCAGGAGATGGGGACCGAGGGAGACAGTTTCTACGTGGTGTTCCCCTCGGCCGCCGACGCGGTTGCCTGCTGCGTCGCGGCGCAGCGGGCCCTGGCCGAGCACCCATGGCCTGACGGTGCCGAAGTGCGGGTCCGGATGGGCCTGCACTCGGGAGAGCCGGTCCGGCACGAGGACGCGTACGTCGGGCTCGATGTGCACCGCGCGGCGCGGATCGCGGCGGC
>JAFAPY010000352.1 GCA_019246795.1 Streptosporangiaceae bacterium
TCGGCCCTGGTGCAGAACGTCACGCCCTGCGTCCAGGTGCGGTACTCCATGTTCTTCTCGATGCCGGTGTGCAGGTACCCGATCGCTGCCCGCACCTCGGCGACGGTCTCCCCCTCCAGGGTGAGGATGAGCCGGAGCACGCCGTGGGTGGACGGGTGCTGCGGGCCCATGTTGATGACGATCCGCTCGCCGCTCTCGAAGTCCCTGGCCTCGTTCATCGCGGCCAGGACCTCGTCCCAGTCCTCGCCGCCCACGGTGTAGACCCGCCCCTCCGCGGCCTCCTCGTCGCTCGCGCCCGGTGTCGCGTGCGGCGCCTGCCCGGTCGTCATGCGTAGTACCTCCGCTCGTTCGGCGGCGGGATCTTAGCGCCGCGGTACTGGACCGGGATGCCGCCGAGCGGGTAGTCCTTGCGGCCGGGGTGGCCTTTCCAGTCGTCCGGCATCTCAATCCTGGTCAGCGCGGGGTGCCCGTCAAAGATGATCCCGAAGAAGTCCCAGGTCTCCCGCTCGTGCCAGTTGCACGTCGGGTACACCCCGACCAGCGAGGGGACGTGCGGGTCGGCGTCGGGCGCGCTGACCTCCAGCCGCATCCTGCGGTTGTGCGTGATCGACAGCAGGTGGTAGACGGCGTGCAGCTCGCGGCCCTCGTCGTGCGGGTAGTGCACGCCGGACACCCCGCTGCAGAACTCGAAGCGGAGCGCGGGATCGTCGCGCAGCGTGGCCGCGACCTCGGGCAGCCGCTCCCTGCGCACGTGGAAGGTCAGCTCGCCGCGGTCCGCGATCACGTGCTCGATCGCGTCGGAGAAACCGGTCCCGGCGGCCGCCAGCGCATCGCCGAGCGCGTCGGCGATCACGTCGAAGTAGGAGCCGTACGGCCGCGGGCTGTCGATGAGCGGCACGCGGTGCACCCGGAGCCTGCCGTAGCCGGAGGTGTCCGGGGTGCCGTGCACGCCGAACATGCCTTCGCGGATGACCGGCGCGGCCAGGCGGGCCTGCCCGGCCCGGGCGGGCAGGCTGCCGTCCGCGTCGCCACCGCTGTCGGGGACCGCGGGGGGGCCGTCCGCGGCAGGCGGCTCTGCCTGCTCCCCCGAGGCCGCCCTGGGGCCTTGCGGCGCCTCGGATCCCTGCGTCTCGTCCGCGTCGGCCGGTTCCCCCGGCGCGGCGCGCCGCCCCTCGTCCGGCCCTTCGCCGCGCGGCGCTTCCGGCCCTTCGCCGCGCGGCGCTTCCGGCTCGCTCACAGCGCTTCCTCCGGCGCGGCCACGTGCAGCGGCCGCATGTGCAGCCGGGCCTCCTCCAGCTCGGTGATCTCCCGCTGCCGGTCCTTGCCCAGCTTGGAGTTCTGGATCTTGTCGTGCAGCTTGAGGATCGAGTCGAGCAGCATCTCCGGCCGCGGCGGGCAGCCGGGCAGGTAGACGTCCACCGGCACGATGTGGTCGACGCCCTGCACGACCGCGTAGTTGTTGAACATGCCGCCGCTGGAGGCGCACACGCCCATCGAGATGACCCACTTGGGGTCCGACATCTGGTCATAGATCTGCCGCAGCACCGGAGCCATCTTCTGGCTGACCCGGCCCGCCACGATCATCAGGTCCGCCTGCCGCGGGGTGTTGGACGCCCGCTCCATGCCGAACCTGGCCATGTCGAACTTGGGGCCGCCGGTCTGCATCATCTCGATGGCACAGCAGGCGAGGCCGAAGGTGGCCGGCCATACCGAGCGTGCCCTGGCCCAGCCGACCACCTTCTCCACCGTGGTCAGCAGCACGCCGTTGGGCACGTGTTCTTCAAGACCCATCGCTAATCCCATTCCAGGCCGCCGCGCCGCCAGACATAGGCGTACGCGACCAGCACGGTGATGACGAAGGTGACCATCTCGACGAGGCCGAACGCGCCGAGCTTGTTAAAGGTGACCGCCCAGGGATAGAGGAAGATGATCTCGATGTCGAACACGATGAACAGCATCGCGGTCACGTAGTACTTGACCGGGATCCTCCCCCCGCCGGGCGGGTGCGGTGTCGGCTCGATGCCGGACTCGTAGCTTTCCAGCTTGGCCCGGTTCCAGCGCTTGGGCCCCAGGCGCGTGCCCATGAACACGGAGAAGCTGGCGAAGCCGAACCCGAGCAGGGCGAGGATGAAGATCGGGAGGTACAGCCTCATCGATGCGCGCTCCCTCCGTGCTCCGGATGCCAGGGTCTTATCCTAGGGACAACCTGCATGACTGCTCACTGTGGGTTAGGTACCAGCCTGGCCAGGCCGTTGATCAGCCGGTCAACTGCGTCTCCGTGCGGGTCGGTCAGGTTGGCGAGTAGCTTCAGCGCGAACCGCATCACGGCGGGCCGTGCCATGCTGTGCCTGGTCGCGAACCGCATCAGCCCCGGGTGGCCGATCGCCTTCACAAATGCCCGTCCCAGCGTGTAGTAACCGCCGTAGGCCTCACCGAGCGCGTGCGGGTACCCAGCGAGCACCCTTTCGGTCTCGTGCTGCCGCGCCCTGGCCAGCGCCTGTGCGATGGTCCGGGCTGCGATCTCGCCCGCCTCCATCGCATACGCGATTCCCTCGCCGTTGAACGGGTTGACCATGCCGCCGGCGTCGCCGACCAGCAGCAGGCCGTTGCGGTAGTGCGGGGTCCGGTTGAAGCCCATCGGCAGCGCCGCGCCACGGACCGGCTGGGTACGGTTTTCCTCGGTGAAGCCCCATCCGGCCGGCATGGCGTTCAGCCAGCGGCCCAGCAGCGCGTGATAGTCGGTGTTGCGGAAGGCGGCACTGGTGTTGAGCAGTCCCAGGCCGACGTTGGACGTGCCGTCGCCCATGCCGAAGATCCAGCCGTACCCCGGC
>JAFAPY010000208.1 GCA_019246795.1 Streptosporangiaceae bacterium
TGCGGCCTGGCCTGCGGCATTCTGGGCTGGCAGGCGCGGGGTGTCATAGAAGGCCGGCGGCTTGCCGGTGTCGAAGCTCAGGCCGGTGAAGCGCAGGGTTTCCTCGTTTTCGCGTTCCCAGATGAAGCGCAGTACGGTGCCGTCGGGATCGGGCACGTCCAGCGCCGCTTCATGCGGGCCGCGGTCTTGGATGGGGCCGTGGCCGATTGCGAGCCGGTCGTCAGCATGCCGCGCCGCCGGGAACTGTCGCAGCAGTAGCCGCCGCGCCGCGCCCGGGCGGGGGGTGCCAGCGGGCTGGCCGGGGCGGCGATCTTGGGGTTGCGCATGGTCATTGCCTCGTTAGCTGATGAGCCGCAGCAGCTGTGGCCGGCCGGGCGCCGGATCGGCCCGACCGCGCCGGCCAGCTGCCCGGCGCGGTCGGCGAGTCCGGGCCGGGCGAGGATGTCTGTGAGCGTGGTGAGGCCGGCTACGCATTCGCAGAAGGCGCGGAGCAGGTCAGGATCGTGCGCCATCGCGGACAGGAACGCGGCCAGCGGGGGGTCCGGCGCGGGCGGTGCCGTCCCGTTGCGCGCGGCGTCCATCTCGCGGACTCGGGCTCGGTCGGCTGCGACGGTGTCGTCGTACCAGGGGGTGAGCTCGGTTTCGGTGACCTTGTCCCAGGCGGCCGCGAACTGATGCGGGTCGTCCAGGTGGGTGCGGGCCACGTCCCGCAGCAGCTGGGCGTGCCGCAGTCCCAGGCTGATCCCGCGTCCTTGGGAGGGGTTGGTGCACGCCCAGGAGTCGGCGAGCAGGGCAACCCCGGTGGCCAGCGGCTGCCCGGCGGCGGCCAGGCGGCGGCGCCGGTCGGCCACCCCGGCCATCGGCACGATCCCGGTGATCGGCTCGCCGTCCAGCCAGTGCGCGTGCAGCGGGCAGGCGGCCACCAGGCGGGTCCAGCGCTCCGGGTCGCGCAGCCGCTTCAGCGGCTGATCGGCGCTGGAGACGTAGACGGTGACCGACCATGTGTCGTTGTCGGCGGGCAGCGTCAGCAGCGAGAAGCTGCCCAGCGCGGTCAGCAGCGGAGCCCGGGCATCGGGCACCCGCCCGCCGGGGGAGCCGAAGAACCGGGAGTAATAGGTATAGCCGGAATCTTCGGTTTCCTCGGGAGTGGGCCGGGCGCCGGCCTGCTCCAGCCAGCGCGGCAGCGGTGAGCGCCGCCCCATGGCATCGACGACCAGATCCGCGCCGAGCCGTTCGCCGCTTTCCA
Organism: Streptosporangiaceae bacterium; assembly: GCA_019246795.1. Classification (GTDB taxonomy): domain Bacteria; phylum Actinomycetota; class Actinomycetes; order Streptosporangiales; family Streptosporangiaceae; genus Palsa-504. The sequence goes on from JAFAPY010000208.1 coordinate 1,247, forward strand.
GCCGCACGCCGGTCACCCGCGGCGCCTGGTTGTCTTGGCGGGTGGCCAGGCCGGTGACATGCACGCCGCGGCGGACGTCCAGGCCCGGGGTGGCCTGCGCGCACCGGGCGAACGCCTGCTCCAGCACCGGGCGGCGGGCGGTGAGCGTGACGAACCGGCCGTCGCCCGGCTGTGGCGCCCTGTCGGTGATCGTGGGCGGCATGGCCGCCAGCAGGTCGACCCGGGCGGCGCCGGCCGCTGCCAGCGCCGCCGCGACCTGCGGCAGTTCCTGGTCGAGGACGGCCCGCCCGGCCGGCAGCAGGAAGTGCGCCTGGCGGAACTGGTTTACCCCGCTGCGGGTCCAGCGCTCCCAGGCCTGCTGCGGCGTATCCGGCGGCGGGGCGCTGTCGCGTTCCGACGACGGTGACCTGGTGGCCGTCGGCGGCGAGCAGCATCCCGGCCGCCAGCCCGCACACCCCGGCGCCCAGCACGATGATCTTCGGCATTGGTGAGCTCCTTGATTCTTGTCTGGCCCTGTCCGGCGCGGCCAGGTCAGGCCGGCGACGCTGCGGCCGCGCCGGCCGCTGGGGCCGGCCGCGGTATGGTGCCGGTGAAGGCGGTGATGAGCCGGGCGAGGGCGGCTGGCTGCTGTAGCGGCATCAGGTGGGTGCAGTCCGGCAGGGTCTGGGTGCGGCCGCGGGGGAGCATCGCCGACAGCCGCTGCACGGTCTCGGCCATCAGCGGGGTGAGCCGGCCGCTGTCACCGCCGAGGACGACCAGCGCGGGCTGGGTGACCTTGGCGGCCTGGGCGGGGCCGAACACCCATTCCCGGACTGCGGGCAGCTCGTCGGCGAAGAAGAACGCTGATTCTGTCCGGGCGGCTTCTAGGCCGCCGGGTCCGAGCTGGCCGGCCAGCACGGCCGGGTAGCCGGGGCCGCCGACTCCGCGCATGAACCGGGCGAAGGCGCCGCCGCGGTCGCCCGTGGCGAACGCCTGCATCGCCGGGCCGACGGTGGCCGCGACGAACTGCTCGTCGGCCGGGCCGTGCAGGTCGCCGCCGGGGGCGGGTTCCAGCAGGGTCAAGCTGGCTACCAGGCCGGGCCGGTCCTGGGCCAGCTGCAGCCCGATCAGGCAGCTGGAGGAATGCCCGACCCAGTGCGCCGCGCCG
>JAFAPY010000214.1 GCA_019246795.1 Streptosporangiaceae bacterium
CAACGTCGTCGCGGGTGACCTCGCGCAGGTGGCCGTAGCGGACCGGGCGGTGCCCGGGCACTGGGAGGGGGACCTGATCGTGGGGCTGAACAGCTCTGCGATCGAGACCCTGGTCGAGCGCACGACCCGGTTCACGATGCTGCTGCACCTGCCGCCGATGGAAGGCCACGCGATCAGCCCGCGGGCCAAGAACGGCCCCGCATTGGCCGGCCACGGCGCCGAAGCGGTCCGGGACGCGATCGCCGCCACCATCACCACCCTGCCCGGCCAGCTGCGCCGGTCGCTGACCTGGGATCAGGGCGCGGAGATGGCCGGCCACGCGCAGCTGCGCATCGACACCGGCATCGAAATCTACTTCTGCGACCCGCACAGCCCCTGGCAGCGAGGCAGCAACGAGAACACTGTGAGTGCCTGCTGCGCCAGTACTTCCCCAAGGGCACCGACCTGAGCCGCCACAGCCCAGACGATCTAGCCGCCGTCGCCGCCGCACTCAACGGCCGCCCCCGCAAGACACTCGGCTGGAAGACCCCGGCCGAGGCGCTCGATGAGTTCCTATAGGGGTGCAGCCAAGGTTAAGTCCAGAACCCGCCATGGTGCTTGGGCGAGGGCTGATTCCGGTCGGTCAGGGTAGGTCAGCCGGAGACTGGCGTTAGGTTACAGACAGTGACCAATAGGCGCCCGCCATGCCGCCGGGTGCTCAATCGGAATTCGCCTGACGTTATCGGGGGTGCCAGTAGTCCTGGCCGAAAAATCAACGAATATGGTCGGCCTGCCCGGTAGGGGCCTGCTGATCGCGACACCGAGCCCGGCCGATACCTTCGTGCCGTTTGCCGGAAGTGGCGGGGTGGTCGGTGGCGACCCGGTTGTTCTCTGATGCTCACCTGGAGCAGTTGCGTTCGTTCCCGGTCATCGACCGTGACCAGCTGATCCGATTCTTCACGCTCACGCCCGCCGATGGGAGGGCAGTGCCTAGTCGCGGGCGGGTGCGTGTCCGGTCTGCGGGGGCGGCGCCGACGTCTTTAGGGGAGCGCCAGATGGGCGCCTCGGCTGAGAGGAGTTTCTCGTGAAGTACATGATCCTGATCTATGCGTCGCAGCAGGATTACGACGCGATGGCCGGGAAGCCCGCGGCGGGCCAGGCGGGCTGGTCGGCGGCGGATTTCGCGGCGATGGGCGCGTTCATGGAGTCGTTCACCAAGGACCTGGCCGAGTCCGGGGAACTGGTGGACACCAGGGGCCTGACCGCCCCGGCGCATGCCCGCAGGATCCGGCTGCGGGACGGCGCGCCGGTGGTTACCGACGGGCCGTACGCGGAGTCCGAGGAGGTGCTGGCCGGGTACTGGATCGTCGAGTGCGGCAGCTTCGACCGGGCGACCCAGATCGCGGCCCGGCTGGCCGGCACTCCCGGCCCCGAGCATGTGCGCGCCCGCGCGAAGGCCGACGTGCGGCCGATCGCGGAATCCCGGGACGAGCTGGAGCCCTGACCGCCGCCGTGCCCGACATCCAGGCCGAGGACCTGCTCCGCCAGCTGGCGCCGCAGGTCCTTGGCGCGCTGGTGCGCCGCTACGGGCACTTCGACACCGCCGAGGACGCGGTCCAGGAGGCGCTGCTGGCGGCCGCCACCCAGTGGCCCGCCGAAGGCATCCCGGGTAACCCGCGCGGCTGGCTGATCACGGTCGCCTCGCGGCGGCTGACCGACCTGCTGCGTGCCGAGCGGGCCCGGCAGCACCGCGAGGAAACCGTGGCCCGTCAGATCCCGCTCGGCGAGTGGCTGGCCCCCGCGGCCGATGCCCCGCCCGCCGAACGTGATGACACGCTGATCCTGCTATTCATGTGCTGCCACCCCTCGCTATCGCCCGCGTCGCAGATCGCGCTGACGCTGCGCGCGGTCGGCGGGCTCTCCACCACCGAGATCGCCCGGGCGTTCCTGGTGCCGGAGGCCACCATGACCCGGCGCATCACCCGGGCCAAGCAGGCCATCAAGGACAGCGGGATCCCGTTCGCCATGCCCGCCGGGCCGGAGCGTGTCCAGCGGCTGGCCGCGGTCCTGCACGTGCTCTACCTGATCTTCACCGAGGGGTACGCCGCCACCTCCGGGCCCGGCCTGGTGCGCGCCGACCTGTCGGCCGAGGCGATCCGGCTGGCCCGGATCCTCCGCCGGCTGATGCCGGACGACGGCGAGGTCGCCGGGCTCCTCGCGCTGATGCTGCTCACCGACGCCCGCCGCCCGGCGCGCGCCGGGCCGGGCGGGGAGCTGATCCCCATGGCCGAACAGGACCGAAGCCGGTGGGACGCCGACATGATCGCGGAGGGCGTGACGCTGATCACCGGCACCCTGAGCCGCGGGTCACCCGGGCCCTATCAGCTGCAGGCCGCGGTCGCCGCGGTCCACGACGAGGCCGCCACCGCTGCGGACACCGACTGGCCGCAGATCGCCGCCCTCTACGAGCTGCTGCTGCAGGCCAGCGACAATCCGGTGGTGGCGCTGAACCACGCGGTCGCGGTGGCCATGGTCCGTGGTCCCCGGGCCGGTCTCGACCTGCTCGAGAGCCTCAAGGCCGACCATCGGATCGCGGCCGGCCACCGGTTCCACGCCGTCCGCGCCCACCTGCTGGAGATGGCCGGGGACCGCGACGCCGCCCGGCGCGGCTACCTGGCGGCGGCGGGCCGCGCGGCCAGTCTGCCGCACCAGCGGTACCTGCACGCCCAGGCCGATCGCCTGACCGACGGCCCGTAACGATCCGCGGACCGTGCCGGCGGATGTCCGGGATGAGCTGGCGGTTCCGACGTCTCTGCTGACAGGCACCGAACGGGTGCCTGCCAGGCAGAGGAGACTCGAGATGGCCGTGACCGTAACGGCTCCACCGGCGGGATCCGCCCAGGCCAGCGCGTCCGCCTACAGCGGCGCGCAGCGGAAGGCCGCGCTGGTGGTGGCGGCGCTGGCCTTCATCATGGACCTGGTGGACGCGACGATCTTGACGATCGCGCTGCCCACCATCCAGCGCACGATGCACGCCAGCGACACCGCCGTGCACTGGATGGCCGCCGGGTACACACTCGCGTTCGCGCTGCTGCTGATGACCGGCGGGCGGCTGGGCGACGTGTTCGGCTACCGCAGGCTGTTCCTGGCCGGGGTGGGCGGGTTCATGCTGTCCTCACTGCTGGCCGGCCTGGCGCCGAGCCCGGACACCCTAGTCGCCGCCAGGCTGTTCCAGGGCGCGGCGGCGGCCATGATGGTGCCGCAGGTGCTGTCGGTGGTCCAGCTGCTGTACAAGGCCGAAGAACGCACCGCCGTCAGCGGGATGCTCGGCGGGCTGAGCATGCTGGCCACGACCCTGGCCCCGATCGTGACCGGCCTGCTCATCAAGGCCAACCTCGCCGGGCTGAGCTGGCGGCCGATCTTCTTGATCAACGTGCCGGTCTGCCTGGCTGCGCTGCCGCTGGCGGCGAAGTACCTGCCCGGCGGCCGGTCCGGGCGGCGGCTGCGGGTCGATGTGTTCGGCACCATCCTGGCGATCCTGGCCGTGGGGCTGCTGGTATTCCCGCTTATCCAGGGCAGCGCTCTGGGCTGGCCGGCCTGGGCCTACGCCATGGTGGCCGCCGCGGCCCCGGTGGCGGGCATGTTTGCCTGGTGGCAGCGCCGCCAGGCCGCCTGCGGCGGGTCCCCGCTGGTGGTGCCGGCGCTGTTCGGACACCGGTCGTTCAGCCTGGGCCTGGCGGTCAGCCTGCTGGTCACTGCCACGATCGGTTGCTTCGCCTTGACCTTCACCCTGCTGGTGCAGCTGGGCAGCGGCTTCAGCGCCATCCACGCGGTCCTGACCGCGCTGTTCATGACGGCCGGGATGGTGCCAGCTGCCGGGGCGCTGAGCAAGAAGGCCATCCCGGTCATGGGCCGCTGGTCCCTCACCGTCGGCGCCGCGGTCATGGCCGCGGGCATCGCCGCCGCCGCCGTGATCGCCGCCCAGGCCGGCCCGCACCTGTCCACCTGGACGCTGGCACCGGCGCTGTTCGTCATGGGGGCCGGGATGGGCCTGGTCTTCGTCCCGCTGCTGCCGTTCATCCTCAGCAACGTCCACCCCGACGACGCCGGCTCGGCATCCGGCGTGGCCAACGCCGTCCAGCAGATCAGCGGAGCGCTCGGCATCGCCGCGGTCGGCGAGGTGTTCTTCAGCCAGCTCACCGGCCCGGCCAGCTACGGACACGCCTTCGCCACCACCGCCATACTGCAGGTGGCCCTGCTCGCTGCCAGCGCCGCGATAACACTGTTCATGCCCCGGAAGATCGCGCCGAGTGCCTACCAGCAGCACTTCTGATTCCGCCCGCACTCAGCACGCCAGATCGGCACCAGCCGGAGCACCGGGCGCGGCACGCGAGGCCGCCGGTACGATGCGCGTCAGGGACGGCACCCAAGCCTGGCAGACGGGGCGTCGGCAGTGCTGGCCGAAAATCGAAGCCGACCGAGGTCACGGAGTCGCGCCTACTAGTGGCCATGCGCTGCGACTGGCAGGGTTGTATCGCGGCGGCTTGGCATTGAAAGTTAAACTGTATATACTGCTGTTATGGCAGGGCGGGCGATGCAGGAGGCGACGTTCTTGATCCTGACGGCTCTGGCCGCAGGCAGCCAGCATGGCTACGGGATCATCACTGACGTGCAGGCGATCTCAGGTGGCCGGGTCCAGTTGAAGGCCGGGACCTTGTACGCGGCGCTTGAGCGTCTGCGCGCGGACAGGGCGATCGAGGTTGACCGGGAGGAGATTGTGGATAGCCGACTGCGCCGTTACTACCGGCTGACGCCCGCAGGCAGAGAGCTGCTGGCCGCCGAGGCAGCCCGGTTGCAGGCCAACGCGCGCATCGCGATTTTGCGCCTGAAGCCGGCTGCAGGGGTGGTCACGTGAGTGACTCCGCAGACCTCGAGCGGCGCTACCGGCAGCTGCTGGCCGCCTACCCGCGTGCCTTCCGGCGTGAGCACGAGCAGGAAATCCTCGCGGTCCTGATGGCCGGCGCCGGCGAGGG
>JAFAPY010000215.1 GCA_019246795.1 Streptosporangiaceae bacterium
CGCGCTCCGAAGGGGATCCGGCTTCCCAACCGGGAGCTGCGGGTCTGGCGGAGCGAGTTCCTAGCGTGGCTCGAATCGTTGCGTGAGGATGTGGCGTGAACGAAACGACCGATGTCCGGTTCTGGGACGTGCGCCGCAATAAGTCCAGTCGGTCGGCATCTTACGAAGTGCGCTGGGTTGTCGGCGGCAGGCAATTCTCCAGAAGTCGCGCGACCAAGTCACTGGCCGACAGTTTCCTCTCCGAGTTGCGCCAGGCGGCGAAGCGGGGAGAGGCATTCGACGCCGAGGAGGGACTTCCGGTGTCAATGCGACGTGCGAAGCACGCGACGTCGTGGTTCGCGTTCGTGCTGGCGTATGTCGGCATGAAGTGGCCTCGCGCGGCTGCCACGACTCGGAACAGCATGACGGACGCGCTGGCCACGGTCACTGCCGCGCTCGTGGATGACCGGCCCGGACAGCCCGAAGTGCTGCTTCTCCGCCGCGCGCTGCGGCTGTACGCCCTGGTGCCGTCGGCTCGGTCACTGCCGCGACCGGCTGAGGTTGCCGCCGCGCTCGGCTGGCTGGAGCGGGCGTCACTGCCGCTGTCTGAGCTGGAGCAGCCCCGTAACGTCCGCCTGGCGCTCGACGCGCTGACCCTCCACCTGGACGGGAGTCGGGTGGCCCGGGGGAATCTCGCCCCCGGGCTCCCACAGATCCGTGCGTAACAGTCTCCCGTTACACGGCTCTTGTCGTCCTGGTCATCTGGCGGGCCGGTTTCACCCAGGCCCAATGGGCGAAGTACCGCGGCCGGGTCTCGGCCGCTTCGGTCCAGGCCCGGATGGCTTTCTTCCAGGTCCGGTACCTCTTGTACTTGTTCATCAGCCACCGCATCAGGTAGGAGTTGATGCGGCGGAGCAGGGGATGCAGCTCCGAGCGGCAGAACGCCCCGTAGTAGGTCATCCAGCCGCGGACTATGGGGTTGATCCAGCGGGCGATGCCCGCTGAGTCGAGTTCCATGTGCCGGTGCAGTCGCCAGGACCGCACCTCGGCGCTGATCTTCTTCAGGGCGTCCTTGCTGATCGCGGGCAGGAACCCGGTGAACTGCACACCGTCGTCCCGCCGTGCCCACCGTGGCCGGAACGTGTAGCCGAGGAACGTGAACGACGTGTGCTCGGATGAGCCGCGCCGGTTGCTGTCCTTGCAGTACACGATCCTGGTCTTGTCCGGGTGCAGCTCCAGGCCGACCCCGGTCATCCGCTCACGCAGCGCGGCCAGGACCGTGCGGGCCTGGTACTCGCTGGCGCAGTGGATCACGCCATCGTCCGCGTAGCGCTCGAATGCCACCGCGGGGAACTCCCGCTCCAGCCACTTGTCGAGCGCGTAATGCATGAAGAGGTTGGCGAGCACGGGTGAAATCGCAGATCCCTGTGGGGTTCCGCGGTCCCGCTCTTGCAAGGACCCGTCCGGCAGCTGCACGGGGGCGGCCAGCCACCGCCTCACATACAGCACGATCCAGCGGGTCTCATGGTCAGTGTGCGCCTCGACCGCCTTGACGATCAGGTCCCACCGCACGCTGTCGAAGAACTTCCGGACATCGAAATCGATCACCCAGTTGTACTTCCAGCAGCGTTTCCGGCATGCCGCCACCGCGTCCAGCGCTCCGCGCCCGGGCCGGTACCCGTAGGAGTCGCGGTGGAACACCGGTTCCACCGCCTTCTCCAGCCGGGCCGCGGCCACGGTCTGCGCGATCCTGTCCGCGACGCAAGGCACCCCGAGCACGCGGGTCCCGCCGCCATGCGGCTTGGGTATTTCCACCGCCATCACCGGGGGCGGGAAGTAGGTCCCCGACGACATCCGGTTCCAGACCTTGTAGAGGTTGCCCTTCAGGTCCTTCTCGAATTCCGCCAGGCTCACCCCGTCGATCCCCGGTGCGCCCTTGTTCCCTTTCACCTTGAGCCAGGCGTCCCAGACCTCCTGCTTGATGATCCGGAACGGCTTGCCAGATGCTTTCAGCTCGTCCACGCGACTCCTCCCAGGCCAGCGGCCCGGTTGACCGGATGAACAACAGCCACGGACGACCCGGCCCCTTCGCTCCGCCCCCATTACAGGGGCTTCACCGCTACTACGAGCCGGTCCGCCAGCGCGCCCGGCGACGGTACTCACGTCCCCGCAGGGCACTCCCTCTCGCCGCCGCTGGAGCGGCGGTGTCCGGGCACGCCTTCCCACGTTCCGTACGAGAGCAGCAGACCGCGCTCACGCCGCCTTCATGCCGGACGCCGCCTGGCCAGTCGGCGGGCTCCCGCCAGGCTCATCCCCGGACACTGCCGATTCGCCCGGGTTCTGACGTCATCTGACTACATTTCGGCACTTCAACAACGGTCGTCTTCGCAGGTCCCCACCTGACGCCTCCCGGGCGCCTTTTCCGCATCGCTCACCACGACGGTCTTCAGCCAACGCAGCATGCGGTGGTTTGAAGCCTCCCCCCGCAGGGCGGCTCCGAAGGGCCAAGATCCTTCATCTCTCGCACAGCACCACATCGAAAATGCTCAGTCACCTACATATCAAGCACCTCTCTGTGTTCGTGGCACACCGGCAGCTG
>JAFAPY010000246.1 GCA_019246795.1 Streptosporangiaceae bacterium
GGGTCAACCAGTGGTACCCGGCTCTGGACCTAGAGCCGACGACTTTGAGTAATTACCGGTACCAGATCGAGGTCCACATCCTCCCGACGTTTGGGCACCGCGCTCTCGCCTCCATCAAGGCGGAGGAAGTCGGCGCTTGGGAGATGCAGATCGTGGCCAGCGGGTATTCCCGGCGCACGGCCCGGGACGCCCGGTCCACTTTGGCGACCGTCCTTGGCGACGCCACCCCCCGTTATATCCAGACCAACCCAGCCCAGCGGCGCCGCGGAAAGGGCCGCAAGGGGCAGCGGCGCATTCGGCGCATCGAGCAGTCCGGGAAAGCGTGGCCCACACCGCTACAGGTGCTCCTGGTAGCCGAGCGTAGCTCGGCCCTGTCAAGGCGTGACACGGACTTCGTAATGGTCGTCGCGGCGGCATACACCGGGGCCCGGTGGAGCGAGGTAGTTGGCTTGACACCGGGATGCGTGCATAGCGACATGCTCGATATCGCCTGGAAACTGTATGAACTGAACGGCAGGTTCTACAGGGGCCGTCCCAAAGACGGGTCGATCCGGCCCGCCGATCTGCCGCCGTTTCTGGCGCAGCTGCTTTTCGCTCACCTGCTCGCCAGCGCGGACAGCCTGAGATGCACCTGCCGGAATACCGAGCGGCCCTGGTGCCCGGGCGCCGAGTATGTCTTTCTTGGCCCAGGGGGAGGGCACTTCCGCCGATCGAACTACAGCGAGAGGTTCTTCCGGCCCGCCGCTGATGGCTGGTATCTGCCGCGGCAGGGGAAGAGCCAGCGGGCGGCCGTTCCCGTTCTCGTGTCGCAGCCCGGCCTGTTCCCCGGTCGGCCGGTTCCGCCGTGGCTAGCTGCCATACCGGGAGAGACGTTCACCCCACCTGCGGGTCGGGTGCTTATCCGCCTTGTCAGCGACCACCACACCGGGCGATGCCCTGTTTGTGACCGCGCCTGGCCACGGCGGACGGAAGGAACGCTCATCGCACACACTGGGCGCGAGGGGAGCCGCTGCAGAGGTTCCGGACAGCAGCCCGCTGAGGACATGACTGTAGCCTCGTGGCTGCCGGTGCTCCGGGGCGTAACGCCGCATGGCCTTCGCCACGGTCTTCAGGTCTGGATGGACGAGGACGGCATCCCCGAAGTGCTGAAGGCCGAACGGATGGGCCACGAGATGCCAGGAATGCACGGCGTCTATGGGCACGTAAGCCCGACTATGCGGGCCGATCTCAACACCGCTCTGCAAGAGCGCTGGGAAGGATCGCTGCGGGAACGAGCCCGGCTCAATCCGCACTCCATCGTGCCCGTACTAGACGCCCTCCTCGCGGATTACCGGCCGGTTCCCGCCATGATCCGCTCCCATCTCGCTCCCAAAATCAGACACCGGGGAACTGGTCGGCGGAGCCCGGGTTAGGCCTAGGCCGTCTGACCTGCGAAAGCGGGGTGGAGCTGAGGGGATTTGAACCCCTGACCCCCTCGATGCGAACGAGGTGCGCTACCGGACTGCGCTACAGCCCCGAGAACCTGAGCCAGCGTAGCAAACGATCCGGCCCGTCCGCTCCGACGTAGACGTCAGCGCCCTCAGCGCACGCCCGCGCGCGTCGGGCAAGCCGCCGCACGGCCGCTCAGTCGCCCACCGCGCGCAGCTTGGCGTCGGCGTACTGGTCGTAGAGCTCCTCGTCTGCCTGGTCCTTCGCCGACCCAGAATCGGCTGGCTGCCGCTGGCCGCGGGCGGGTGAGATGTGGATGACCTCCGCATCCGGCGCGGCGGTGACCGCGCCGCTGAGCGGGACGGCGGCCCGCGCGGCGGCGCGGACCTGCTGCGCCGCCCGGGTGCGCGCCATTTCCCGCCGTTCGGCGTCCGCCTTGGCCGCCGCCCTGAGCACGGCCAGGTAACCGGCCATCATGGCCAAAGGCGGCACCACAACCCACCAGGCCGCCATCCGGGTGTACGCGAGCGCGAGGGACGCGATGCTCAGCACCGCGAGCAAGCCGAACAGCCGCCGCCGCGCCGCCAGCACCCGGGCGTGCTCAAAGTCGCGCGGCGAGCTAGTGCGGTCGGGATGGTCCTCCGGCGCCGCGTTTCCCGTCACCGCCTCGTCGCCTCCTTTGTCGTGCCGCGCCCACGGACGCGGACGGTGCTCCGCCGGCCCAGGCTCTTGCTCCGTCGGCCCAGGTTCTTGCGCCGTCGGCTCCTCGCTGTTGCCACGCGGCTGCTGGGCGGATGTGTCGCGGTGCAGCCACCGGGGGATGAGCACGCACGCCCAGATCGCGACGATGGCGGCGTACAGTATCGCGCTGCTCACTGGTCCCTCCCCTCGGCGTCGCGGGCTCCGGGTAATTCCGGCTAACGCGGCCGCGGACGTCGCGGCCCGGGCATAGGCGTACCGCGCCATGCGAGCGCGAGCCCACTTAGCGCAACGTAATAGCTCAACCGGGCAGAGACGAGCACCCGGCCCGGTGTGTCGCGACATTCGCCCGCGGCGGGGCCGGGCCATCATCCCGCGTTCGATCGCGACGCCAGCAGCACGCTGCGCCACCTCGGCATCAGCCCGTGCGGGACCTCCTCGGCGGTCAGCGCATAGCAGATGTGATCCCGCCATGCGCCGTCGATGTGCAATTGCCGCACCCGGATGCCTTCCTCGCGGAAGCCCAGCTTTTCCACCACGCGCCGCGACGCGTGGTTTTCCGGCCGGATCGATGCCTCTACCCGGTGCAGGCCGATGACGCCGAAGCAGTGGTCGACGGCCATGGCCAGCGCCGTGGGGGTGATGCCCCGCCCGGCGTACGCCTCGTCGATCCAGTAACCGACCTGCCCGTACCGGGCCGAGCCCCACGTGATCGACCCGACGGTCAGCTGCCCGACGAACTCGCCGCCGTAGGTCACCACCCAAGGCACGGCCTGCCCTTGCCTGGCTTCGCGGCGCATCGCCCGGGCCATCGCGACGTACGGGCCCAGGTTGGACCGGTACAGCGGGGTCTCCGGGTTGGTCGGCTCCCACGGCTTCAGCCACGGCGCGTTCCGCACCCGGATCTCGCGCCAGGTCCGGGCGTCGCTCACCCGCACCGGGCGCAGCTGGACCGGCTCGCCGAGCAGGCGGGGCTCGGTGAGAGTGGTCGGCCAGCCGCGCATACGTCCCACGATCCCATCATTCCCTCAGATCGCCGCTGACGCCATGCGATCCCAGGTCAGCGTAACGCCGACCGGACATGGTCGCCGCCGTTGATCTGCGCGACCGCGTGCCCAAGCACCGGGGAGAGAACTGTCATGCCGTCCCGGACGCCGCCGCTCGACCCGGGCAGGTTGACGATCAAGGTCCGGCCGGCCACCCCTGCGGCGCCGCGCGACAAGATCGCGGTAGGCACCCCTGCCGCGGCGCCGGCCGCGCGCAGCGCCTCCGCGATCCCCGGGATCTCCCGGTCAAGCACGCGCCTGGTCATCTCCGGGGTCAGGTCGCCGGGAGTGAGCCCGGTCCCGCCGGTGGTGACCACGACGTCGTAGCCGGCGGCAAGGGCGTCCCGCAGCGCCGCCTCGACCGGCTCGCCGTCCGGGACGACCAGCGGGCCGTCCACCACCGCGCAGCCCGCCGAACGCAGCAGTTCCGCCAGCACGGGCCCGGACGTGTCCTCATATGTCCCGGCGGCGGCGCGGTTCGACACGGTGACCGCGAGGGCCCTGATCACGGCCTTGTCCACGGCCCTGTTTTCCCGCCTTGCTTCCATTCCACCCGCACGTCGGTGATGGTGGCGGCGGGGTCGATGGCCTTGACCATGTCGATCAGCGCCAGGCTGGCCACGGCCACCGCGGTGAGCGCCTCCATCTCCACGCCGGTGCGGTCCGCGGTGCGGGCGGTGGCGGTGATGTCCACGCCTCGGTCGGTCACCGCCGCCTCGACGCTGACGGCGTGCAGCCCGATCGGATGGCACAGCGGGATCAGGTCGGGCGTCCGCTTGGCGCCGGCGATGCCGGCGATGCGCGCGACGGCCAGCGCGTCGCCTTTCGGCACGTTCCCGGCGCGCAGCGCCGCGACCGCCTCGGCCGACAGCAGCACCCGTCCGGACGCGCACGCCGAGCGGGCCGTCACGTCCTTGCCTGACACGTCGACCATCCGCGCATGCCCGGCGGCGTCGATGTGGGTCAGCTGCCCGGCAGACGTGCGGTGGCTCATGAAACCAACACTACTTTTTATCCAGAACGAGCAATGGCTCCGCGGCCCGGTCCCCGCTCGCCGGCTCAGTGCTTGCCGGAGCGCGCGCGTCGGGCAAGCCGCCGCGCGGCCGCTCAGTGCTTGCCGGAGCGCGCGCGTCGGGCAAGCCGCCGCGCGGCCGCTCAGTGCTGTCTGGAGCGCGCGCGTCGGGCAAGCCGCCGCGCGGCCGCTCAGGGCAGGACCAGCACCTCCGCGGTTTCTCCCTCCGCCATCTGGACCACCGGTTCCGGCACGACGATCAGCGCGTTCGCCCTGCCCAGCGTCGCGACCTGATGCGATCCCTGGCCGGTCAGCGGGGTCACCCGGCCCCTCGGGCGGTCGAGGACACCGCGCAGGAAGGACCGCTTGCCCGGCGGGGAGCGCAGCGGCCCGGCCAGCTCGGCCCGCACCGTCGGCAGGCCCAGCCGGTCGTCGGCCTGCAGCGCGCCGATGGCCGGGCGGGCGAACACCTGGAACGACACGTACGCGCTGACCGGGTTGCCGGGCAGGGTGAAGATCGGCACCGGACCGGCACCCGGCCCGGCTGCCGCGGCCGGGGCGATGGTGCCGAACCCCTGCGGCATGCCCGGCTGCATCGCCACCTTACGGAACCTGATGGTGCCGAGCTGCTGCAGCGCCGCCTTGACCACGTCGTGCTCGCCGCCCATGCTGACCCCGCCGGTGGTGATCAGCAGGTCGGCGCGCGCGAGCTGGTCCTCGATCGCCGGAAGCACCTGCCGCGGGTTGTCCGGGACGATGGCCTGCCGGTCGGCCAGGCAGCCGGCCTCGCGGGCGGCGGCGGCGAGCATGAAGCTGTTGGAGTCCCAGATCCGTCCCGGCACGATCGGCTCGCCCGGCTCGGCCAGTTCGCTTCCGGTGGACAGCACCACCACCCGCGGCCGCGGCCGGACCAGCACGGTGCCGCGCCCGGCCGCCGCGGCCACCGCGATGTGCATGGGACGCAGCCGGGTGCCGCTGGGCACCAGCACCTCGCCTGCCTTGGCGTCCTCCCCGGCCACGCGCACGGCGTGGCCGGGGTCGGGCCTGCGCCGGATGGCGACGCTGGCCGTTCCGCCGTCGGTCCACTCCACCGGCACGACAGCCTCGGTGCCGTGCGGCAGCATCGCGCCGGTCGTGATCCGGATGGCTGTCCCTGCGGCCAGCGCGTACGTTCCGGTGTCGCCGGCTGCGACCTCGGCCACCACGGGCAGGGCGACCGGGTCCTGCTCCGACGCCGAAGCGACGTCGGCGACGCGGACCGCGTACCCGTCCATCGCCGAGTTGTCGAACGACGGCAGCGGCTGGCTGGCGGTCACGTCCCGGGCGAGGACCAGGCCGTCCGCGTCGGCGAGGGCCAGCTCGGCGGGCGGCAGCGGCCGGACGACGCCGAGGATCTCGGCCAGGTGCGCCTCGACCGAGGCCAGGGTCTGCTCTGCGGCGGTGCCGGTCACGGACGCATGTCCAGGTACTTCCGCAGCCAGGGCACGAACTCGTCGGCCAGGTCGGACCGCTCGCTGGCGAACTGCACCATCGTGCGCAGGTAGTCCAGCCTGTTGCCGGTGTCGTAGCGGCGCCCGGTGAACAGCACGCCGTGTACCCCGCCGCCCTCGGCCGGGCTGCGCCCGGCCAGCGTCAGCAGCGCGTCGGTGAGCTGGATCTCGCCGCCCCTGCCGGGCGGGGTCTGGCGTAGCACGCCGAACACCGCCGGGTCGCATACGTAGCGCCCGATGAGGATGGTACCCAGTCCTGCGACGGGGACGACGGCCTTGGTCACGGCCCTGTCGGCGGCGCGTTCAGCCATGCCGGCAACACTAGCGAAGTCCATGGCGCGTCCCCTGCCCGAGGTAGGTGCCGCCACCCTCCCGGCCGGAAATGCTCCGCGGTACGGTGGCTGTTGCGCCGGCATGCCCGTCACCCATCCCGGAGAGCGACGTGCTCGAGGTCCAGCAGGACAAGGCCGCGCTGCGGGCGCGGATGCTCGCCGCCCGGGCCGGCCTGTCCGCCGACGAGCGGGCCGAGGCCGGGCGGCTGATCAGGGACGCGCTGCTGTCGCTGCCCGAGATGCAGATGGCGGGGACCGTAGCCGCCTACTACTCGGTCGGCGCCGAACCCGCTAGCCGGGGGCTGGTGTACGCGTTGTGGAAGCGCGGCACATACGTGCTGCTGCCGGTGCTGCGCCCGGACGGCGACCTGGACTGGGCCAGCTACGAGGGGCCGGACTCGCTGGTGCCTGGGCCGCGGGGGCTGCGCGAGCCGGGGGAACCGCGCCGCGGGACCGGCGCGGTGGCCAGGGCGGACGTGGTGCTCGTCCCTGCGCTGGCCGTGGACCGGGCGGGCAACAGGCTGGGCCGGGGCGGCGGCAGCTTCGACCGTGCCCTGGCCCGGGTGGGGCCGCTGATCCCGGTGATCGCGCTGCTGTACGACGGGGAGCTGCTCGCCCGCGTGCCCAACGCCGTGCACGACATCAGGGTCCGCGCCGTGGCACGGCCGCACCACGGGGTCACGGCGCTGCCCGCGCCGTGATCGCGGGAATCGCCGGCGTTCCTGCGCGGTCGGCTATACTTAGCACTCAGATGGCGGGAGTGCTAATGTGAGCTACCGAGCCACGCCCGCGCGGCCGGAATGGCCCGTGAAGGAGGGTCCGTGCCCACGTACCAGTACACCTGCACCGACTGCGGCGAGCAGGTCGAGGCGGTGCAGAAGTTCACCGACGCCCCGCTGAGCACGTGCGCTGCCTGCGGCGGCAGGCTTCGTAAGGTGTTCTCCCCGGTGGGGATCGTGTTCAAGGGCTCTGGCTTTTACCGCACGGACAGCCGCAACGGCTCCGCACCGGCCCCGGCCAAGGACAAGGACAAGGCGGCGAGCGAGGCCACTGCCTCCGGTGCCTCGGGGTCAGGCGAGTCGTCGGACAAGCCGGCGGCCGGCAAGACCGCTGAGGGCGCAGGCACCTCGTCGAAGGTCTCCTCGGGCGAGAAGGCCGCCTGACCGGTCATGGCGGACGCTGCCGCCATCGGGGTGGTGGGCGGCTCGGGGTTCTATGAGTTCCTGCCCGGCGCCGACGAGATCATGATCGACACTCCGTTCGGGCCGCCGAGCGACCCGATCACGGTGGGCGACCTTGACGGCCGCCAGGTTGCGTTCCTGCCCCGGCACGGCCGTGACCACAGGTTCGCGCCGCACAGGATCCCCTACCGCGCGAATATGTGGGCGCTGCGCACGCTCGGCGTGCGGCGGGTGCTTGCGCCCATGGCCGTGGGCTCGCTGACCGCCTCCTACGGGCCGGGCACGCTGGTCTTCCCGGACCAGCTGGTGGACAGGACCAGGTCCCGGGCGCAGACGTACTTCGACGAGGCCGCCGTGCACGTGCCGTTCGCCGACCCGTACTGCCCCTCGCTCCGCGCGGCCGCTATCGCGGCCGCGCGAGAGTCCGGATGGGTGCCGCCCGGATCCGGGACGCTGGTGGTGATCGAGGGTCCGCGGTTCTCCACCCGCGCCGAATCGCGGTGGTTCGCCGCCCAGGGCTGGACACTGGTCGGGATGACCGGCCATCCCGAGGCGGTGCTGGCGCGCGAACTGGCGTTGTGCTATGCCCCGCTCGCGCTGGTCACCGACCTCGACGCCGGCGTGGAAGAAGGCGCGGGCGTGACCCAGGCGGAGGTCTTCCAGGTGTTCGGCGCCAACATCACCCGCCTGCGCGAGCTCCTTGCCAAGGTCATCGCGGCCCTCCCTGCGGATCGCGAGGATGACGTGTGTGCGCACGCCCTCGACGGCATCCGCCTTCCCTTCCAGCTGCCCTAGCGCCATGACGCCAGGAGGCTCCGCGTCGGTTCACGTGCTGCATGAGGGGTACGCGGGCCGGCGCGGCGACCCGGAACGGGTGGCCGGGACGGTGACGCTGATCACGGACGGCGACGCGGTGATCGTCGTTGACCCGGGCATGGTGGCCTCCCGGCAGGCGTTGCTGGCCGCGCTGACGGCACACGGCCCGCAACCCGGGGATGTGACCGACGTGGTGTTCAGCCATCATCATCCCGATCACACGGTCAACGCC
>JAFAPY010000031.1 GCA_019246795.1 Streptosporangiaceae bacterium
CGCGGCCGCGGCCCCCGCGGCCGCGGCGGGTGGCTCCCGGCGCGAGCAGCGGCGCGCGGCCCGGCAGCAGTTCGACCCGCCGTCGCTGGTGGCCGCCAGGAACGCGCCGATGCTGCCCGAGCCGCGGTCGCTGCTGGAGTTCGGGCATCCGGCCACCGCGCTCATCGGCCTGGGGTTCTGGCTGGGTTACACGCTGGTGCATGCCCGGGTGCTCGCCTGGATCGCGTTCGGGCTGGTGGCGGCCACCGCCTGCGCCGGGCTGGCCTGGCTGGCGGCCAACCTCCGCGCTGCCAGGCGGCGCGGCAGCGGCGAGCCGGGCCCCTCGTTCGCGGGCCGCGTGGCCGTCGTGCACGGCGGCGCCGCCGCGGTGACCGTGACGCTGGCCGCCGTGACCGCCTTTGTCGCCCGCTGAGCCGGGGACCGGGGTGTGAGCGAGCCAGCCGGGAGGCAGCACCCGACCAGGCGCCGGGTGCTGGTGGCCTTCGGCGTCGGCGCCCTGGCCGCCGAGCAGGCGCTGCTCCCCGGCACGCCGCCGCGGGCCTGGGTGCCGTCCGGCCTGGCCGGCGCGGCGCCGTCACCGGGCGGGTACGCGCCGGACGGCACCGCCGGGCGTTTCGCGGCGCTCCCGCTGCGCGCCGTGCGCCTGCTCGACAGCGCGTTCCGGGACAATCAGCGCAGGAACACCGCCTACCTGCTGTTCCTGGACCCCGAACGCCTGCTGCGCTCCTTCCGGCTGAACTACGGGGTCGCGGCGGCGGCCCGCCCGTGCGGCGGCTGGGAGCGGCCGGGTTCGCAGGTACGCGGGCACACCACCGGCCACCTGCTGTCCGGGCTGGCGCTGACCTACGCCAACACCGGTGATGACGCGGCGCTGGCGCGCCTGGGGTCCCTGGTCGGCGAGCTTGCCGCCCTGCAGGCCAGGGCGCGGCAGGCCGGGTTTCATCCCGGGTATCTGTCGGCGTTCCCCGAGGCCTACTTCGACCGGCTGGAACAGGGCCGGCGGGTCTGGTCGCCCTACTACATAATCCACAAGTTCCTGGCCGGGCTCATCGACTCCTACCAGCTCGCCGGCGACGCCCAGGCGCTGGACGTGGCGGTCAGGCTCGGCGACTGGGTGGAGTGGCGCACCTCGCGGCTGCCCTATGCGCAGATGCAGATGGTGCTGCGCACCGAGTTCGGCGGCATGCCGGAAGCGCTCGCCAACCTGTATGCGATCACCGGCGCGGAACGGTACCTCGCCGCGGCGCAGCGCTTCTACCATGCCCGGGTGCTCGACCCGCTGGCGGACGGTATCGACGCGCTGGCCGGGCTGCAGGCCAACGTGACCGTGCCGAAGATCATCGGCTGCCTGCGGATGTGGGAGGAAACCGGCAGCGGCAGGTACCGCGACATAGCGCAGAGCTTCTGGGACATCGTCACCGGCCACCACGTGTACGTCATCGGCGGCGCGGGCAATTACGAGCATTTCCACGCCCCTGGTGCCGTCGCTTCGCAGCTGTCCAACTTCACCTGTGAGAACTGCGTCAGCTACAACATGCTCAAGCTCACCAGGCTGCTGTATTTCCACCAGCCCGCGCGGGCGGACCTGCTCGATTACTACGAACGCACGCTGTTCAACCAGATGCTGGGCGAACAAGACCCGTCGTCGCCGCACGGCTTCAACTGCTACTACACCGGCCTGTCGGCGGGCGCGTTCAAGCGCCAGCCGCTGAACTACTTCCCGGCCGGCAACCCCGACGCGTACTCCACCGACTATGACGACTTCACCTGCGATACCGCTACCGGCATGGAAACGCAGGCCAAGTTCGCCGACACGATCTACGCCCGCGACGACAGCGGGCTGCGCGTCAACCTGTTCATCCCGTCCCAGGTGGCCTGCCCGGAGACCGGCCTGATGCTGCGGCAGGTGACCGCGTTCCCCGACGATCCGGTGACCCGGCTGTCGGTGGTGTCCGGAGCAGCGGTGATGACCCTGCGGGTGCGGGTGCCGTCCTGGGCGGCCGGGCCGCCGGGGGTCCGGCTCAACGGTGCGGCAATCCCCGGTTCCCCGGGGAGCAGCCGCGGCCTGTCCGGCCTGAGCGCGCCGGCCGGCCCGTGGATCGCCCCATGGATCGCGCTGCGCCGGCTGTGGCGCGCCGGCGACGTGCTCGAGGTGAGGTTGCCGATGCGGCTGGCCTTCGAGCCGGCCCCCGACCGGCCCTCGGTGCAGGCGGTGACGTATGGGCCGGTCGTGCTGAGCGGGGTGTCCCGCACCGACCCCGGCCCGGTGACGCCGGCGCTGGAGACCGCCTCGGTGCGCAGGACCGGGGCACGGCCGATGACGTTCGAGGCCGCCGCCGGCGGCAGGCCGGCCCGGCTGATCCCGGTAAGCCGTGCCGCGCACGAGTACTACACCGTCTACTGGCAGGCGGTGTAGGGCTCACGTGCCGCGGCGGGCGCGGGCCGACCGCCGGGTCACGTGCCGCGGCGGGCGCGGGCGCGCCGCTTGCCCTCGTGCATCGCCTGGACCCTGGCGACCGGGATGGCCCGGCCCTCCGCCACCAGGTCCGGGCTCAGCGGCTGCCGCTCACGCATCTGCCCGGACCAGTCGCGCATCTGCCCGGCGCAGGAGCCGCTCCCGGACAGCAGCCCGGGCACGGTGTGCACGGTGAAGTCGGCGGCCGCGATCCGGTCCAGGTCGTCCCAGGGCACCGGGAACGAGACCGGCACGCCCGGCCGCGCCCGCGGGCTGTACGCCGCCGCCACGGTGGCGCCGAAGGCCCGTGTCGAGTCCAGGAAGATCTTCCCGCCCCTGTCGGACCGGATGAACGCGGTGGTGATGAGCGCAGGGTCCAGCCGTTCCGCCCGCGCCGCGATGGCCCGGGTCGCCGCGGCCGCCTCCTCGCTGCTCGCATCGACCGGCACGAACACATGCAGCCCCTTGGCCCCGCTGGTCTTGACCGCACCGTGCAGGCCCGCGTCGGCCAGCACCTGCCGGACCAGCAGCGCGGCCGCGACCGCGTGCCCGAAATCGCCTGCGGACGGCGGGTCGATGTCGAGCACGAGGTACGTCGGCCGGTCCGCCTGCCCGGCCGGGAACAGCGTCGGATGGTATTCCACCGCTCGCTGGTTGCCGAACCACAGCAGCGAGCGCCGGTCGTCGCACAGCGCGTACCGGATCTCGCGCCGCGAGGATTCCGCCCACAGCGTCACCGACCGCAGCCACGGCGGCGCGTAGCCGGGCAGGTTCTTCTGCATGAACGGCTGCTGCCCGCTGCGCACCCTGATCACCGACAGCGGCCTGCCCCGCAGCCCGGGAAGGATGGCGTCGGACGCCGCGTCCAGGTAGTCCACCAGGTCGCCCTTGGTCGCGGCCGCCCCGTCGAACAGCGGCTCGGTCAGGTGAGTCAGCGCGATGCCCTCGCGTTCCGCCCCGGTCATGGCTCCCGTATACCCGTTGCGCGGCGCGAGCACCACCGCGACGCGCTACCGGGCTAGGGTGGGGGCCGAGCGGACACGGAAGGAATTCCCCGAGATGGCGTTCAGCGGGTGGCCCGAGGAGGCACTGGAGTTCTACGACGGGCTGGCGGCCGATAACTCCAAGTCGTACTGGACCCGGCACAAAGCCGTCTACGAGCAGATGGTGCTGCGTCCGATGGCCGAGCTCACCGAGGAACTTGCCGCCGAGTTCGGCGAGCCGAAGATCTTCCGGCGCTACCGGGACGTCAGGTTCAGCCCGGACAAATCGCCGTACAAGACGCACTGCGGGGCGGTGATCGGCGAGGCAGGCTACGTGCAGCTATCCGCCGACGGGCTGGCCGCCGGCGCCGGCATGTGGCAGCTGAGCCCGGAGCAGCTCGCCCGCTACCGCGCCGCGGTGGCCGGCGACGGGCCGGGCGCGGAACTCCAACGGCTCATCGCCGGGCTGGAGAAGGCGGACGTCACGGTGCACGGGCACGGCGTGCTCAAGTCCATGCCACGCGGATGGGCGGCAACACCGAGGTCGGCTCGCAGCGCAGCCCGCGCCCCGGCGCGCCGCTGGTCAGGGTCCGCGCCTACAACCTGATGGGCGGCGTCAGCATCTACCGGCTCCCGCCGCAGGCCCGCGGCGTCGGCCTGTCCCAAGCCCGCCGCCTGGCCAAGGCCGCCGACCGCGGCCAGCTCCCGCCGCCGCGCTGACCCGGTACCAGGTGCAGGAAAGGAACGGACCCATGGATCTCGGCCTTCGCGGCAGCCGTGCGCTGATCACCGGCGGAAGCCGCGGCATCGGCCTGGCCATCGCCGAGGCGCTGGCCGCCGAGGGAGCGGCCGTCGGGCTCATCGCCCGCGACGCCGAAGGCCTGGCCGCGGCCGACCGGCACCTGTCCGGCCGGGACGCGCAGGTCGCGACCGCGGCGGCCGACGTCACCGACCCCCACGCGCTCGAGCGCGCCGTGGACGACATCGCCGCCGCCCTGGGCGGTCTTGATCACCTGGTGGCGAACGCGGGCGGCACGGTGGGCCGCGGCAACCTCACCAGCGCCGCACCGGGGGAGTTCACCGCGACCTTCACCCTCAACGCGGGCCACGCCGCCGAACTGATCCGGTCCGGCCTGCCCCACCTGCGGGCCGCCGGAGGCGGCGCGGTCGTAGTCATCTCCTCGATCACCGGCATGCGGCCCGCGCCGCGCACCGCCTATGCCGCCGCCAAGGCCGCGGAGATCCACCTGGCCGCCACCGCCGCCGCCGAACTGGCGCCCGCCGGGATTCGCGTGAACGCGGTCTCCCCGGGGTCCATCATGTTCCCCGGCGGCACCTGGGACGCCTTCCGGCAGCAGAACCCCGGGGACTTCGCTGCCTTCCTCGCCAGCCAGTTCCCGTTCGGCCGCCTGGGAACCCCGCAGGAGGTCGCCGCCGTGGTCGCCTTCCTGCTGTCCGCGCGGGCCTCGTGGATCACCGGCGCGAACATCGTCGTCGACGGCGGCCAGCGTTACCCCAGCGCGCGCCGCTTCGACTGATTCCCGGCCCCGCTACCCCGGCCCGAACTCCGCGCGCACGCCCAGCAGCCGCACCGGCCGCCGGCCGGTGAACCGCTCCAACGCGGTCAGCGCGGCCTGCCCGATCACCCCGGGATTTGAGCTCGGTTCGGCCAGCGTCACCCCGTGCGTCTCGGTGATGAAAGGCGCGTAGCGCACCTTCACCACCACCCGCACCGCGGGCCGGGGCTCGCTGTCCAGGTCCGCGGCCAGCAGCCCAGCGATCCGCGCCACTTCGGCCCGTACCCGCGGCCAGCCGGCGATGTTCTGCTGGAATGTCTCCTCGCGCCCGTGGCCGCGGGCCAGGTACGGGGAGTCGTCCACGTCGGCGTCGCCGATGCCGCGGCCGAGCAGGACCAGCCACGGCCCCGTCATCGGGCCGAACACCGCGGCGAGCGCGCCCGGGTCGGCCGATGCGAGCTCCCTGACCGTACCGATGCCAAGATCGGCGAGCTTGTTCGCGGTTTTGGCGCCGATGCCCCACAGCGCGTCGGTCGGCCGGTCACCGAGGACCTCGAACCAGGTGGAGCGGGTCAGCCGGAAGACCCCGGCGGGCTTGCCGAACCCAGTTGCGATCTTGGCCTGCAGCTTGTTCTCACCGATCCCCACCGTGCAGTCCAGACGCGTGGCCTCCCGGACGCGCGCCGCGAGCGAGCGGGCGAACCGCTCCGGATCGTCGGTGTCGACGCCGAGGAAGGCCTCGTCCCAGCCGAGCACCTCCACGACCGCTCCCGTCGACCGCAGCACGTCCATCACCGCGGCCGAGGCCTCGTCGTAGGCCGCCCGGTCCACCGGGAGGAACACGGCGCCAGGCAGCCGCCGGGCCGCGGTCCGCAGCGGCAGCCCGGAGTGCACGCCGTGCACGCGTGCCTCATAGGATGCCGTGCTGACCACGCCGCGCTTGGTCGGATCGCCGTCGCCGCCCACCACGACCGGGCGCCCGCGCAGCTCCGGGTGCCTCAGCACCTCGACCGCCGCGATGAACTGGTCGAGGTCCACATGCAGCACCCACCGCGTCACCGGCCCAGTCTTACCCGCGCCGGCCAGGAATCATACGGCGCCGCCGGGGTAACTACATCGTTGCTGGGCCGTAGCGATGGCGCACGACGTGAGGAAACATCATGGCGCGCAGGCCGATGGGAGAGAGGCTGACCCGGCTGGCCGCCGCGGCCGCCGGGGCACTGGTCGTGCTCCTGGTGCTTTCCGCGGTGCACCTGCTGCCGCTGCTGCACAACCCGTTCGCCGAGAGCACCACCGTCCGCAGCGAGCCCGCGCTGCTGAAATCGATCACCGCGCTCAGCCGGTATGAGGCGGCGAGCGGCTCGTTCCAGGTGCTGGTCGACGTGACCACGCGCTCGTCTTTGCCGCAGTTCCTCGAGGGCAGCCAGACGCTGTTCGTCGGGGTGGGCACCGACATCGCCTACGTCGACTTCTCCCAGCTGAAGAGCCAGGCCATCACGGTTTCCGCGGACCGGACCGCGGTCGCCGTCGCGCTGCCCAAGCCCCAGCTGGAGCCGGCCGTGCTGGATGTCTCCCGTTCGTATGTGGCAGCCCAGCAGCAGGGACTGTTCACCAGGATCGAGAACTTCTTCTCCGGCAACCCGGACAACCAGCAGCAGGTCTACGCCGCGGCGCAGCAGCAGATCCAGGCCGCGGCTCAGCAGAGCCCGCTGCTGACCGAGGCGCAGAAGAACACGGCGCAGATGCTCGACGGCATGCTGGCCTCCCTCGGCTTCCGGCACATCACCGTCACGTTCGGCGGCGCGCCGGCCAGCTGACCGTCGGCCGGGCCTTGCCTGCACCCGGCCGACGCCCATCCGTCCGCCTTCTCCCGGCCGCAGATCCCCGGCCGCAGGTACCGCCGCCGGGGATCTGCGCGGGAGCCCGTTACTTGGCGAGCTCGGCGACCAGCTTCGCGGCGTCCACCGTGCCCAGCCCGCTGGCCATGTCGTACCCGGGGACCGCGTTGTAACCGCGGACCGTGTAGGTGTGGCCGTTCTGGGTGAAGGTCACCGTGTTGTTGCCGATGGTGATGTCGGGGATCCCGGGCCCGCCCGAGCCGATCCCGTACAGGGCCGGGTTGAGCAGGCCGAGGTCATGGCCGGCCGCCTGGTCGGCGATGGCGACGATGCCGGCCAATTCCGGCGAGGCCTCGCTGGTGCCGCCGATGATGTAGAAGGCCGGCCCGGGCAGCCCGGCGAAGGACATGTACACCAGGGCCCCGCCGTTGACCGCGGCGCTGAGGCTGATGTCGGGCGTGCCCCGGCGCAGGCCCACGACCTTGGCCACGCTGTTCTGGTAGCCGGGCCGGGAGAACACCGCCGACGTGCCGCCGCCGCTGGCCACCGCGGTGCCGAACAGGTAGGTCTCGTTCCACACGTTGTCCGGCAGCGTCCGGTTGCCCTGCGCGTCCAGGTGCAGCTGCAAGCCGCCGACCGACGTGACCAGCGGGTCGCTCGAGGGCCAGTCCACCACCCGGTAGGTGTACAGCGTCACGCCGTTGAAGTGATAGCCAGAAACTCCCTGGTCACCGGAGCTGGCCAGCACCGTGACGTTGTGCGCCGCGGCGTTGAAGTAGGCGCTGCGCAGGTCGAAGATCGAGTCCGGCGAGGGGAAGGTCTCCTCGGTGGCGCCGAAGCTCTGCGAGATGACGTCGCCGAGGTGGTGGTCGATGGCGTAGTTCTCCGCCGCGATGATCTGCGGGAAGCCGACCGTGCCCTCGGTCTCGGCGACCGGCGTCTCCAGCAGCACGATGTTGGCGCCCGGCGCCATCGCGTGGGAGTACTCCACGTCGAGGGAGGTTTCCTCCGCCCAGCCGACCATGGTCGGGTTCGTCGGATCGAACGGGGGAACCTTGCCGACCGGCTGCAGCACCGTGAACCTCGGCGGCGCCGGCAGGTGGAACGCCGCGTCGAACGTGGCCAGGTCGCTCTTGATCGTCGGTGAGCCGAACGAGTCGACGATGATGATGGTCTTCCCGCGGCCGTTCAGGCCGCTGGCGTACAGCGGCTTGAGGTCGTAGGCCTCCTGGAACTGCGAGGGCCGGTAGCAGGCGTAGCCGGTGGTCTGCAGGCACTGCGAGGTGGTCGGCGGCTGCGCCCAGTGGTAGTTGCCGAGCCGGATCGCGAACGGCCGGGCGACCGCGACCCGCGCGGCGGCAGCGGGCCGGGCGACCGCGCTGGCTGGGGCCATGACCGACAGCCCGAGGGCCGCCAATCCGGCAACGAGCGACACAAATACAGAACGCCGACCCATGGTAACCCCCAAGAATAAACAAGACCGGAACCAGGCACCGGATGCTAACAGGGTCCGTGAGCCACTGTCCACCACAACCACCGAAGATCGATCCCGTGTCGCCGGCTAGCGCCACCACGGCAGGCGGCGCTGCTCGGCGACCCGGGCAGCCGGGCCGGTGATGTCGCTGGCGTGCTGGCGCAGATGCCCCAGGTGCTCGTCCACCCACAGCAGGTGCGGGACGGCGCACCCGGAGATGACGCGGACCAGGTCCGTGGGTCCCTCGTCGCCGTCGCCGCGGCCGTCGCCGTGGCCGTCCAGGCTGGCGAGCGCGGGGACGGTGACCGGCAGCACCACCTGCCCGGGGAAGGGGCGGCCGACCTGGGTGGCGATCCGGTCATAGAACCCGGCCAGCTCCGCTGTCGCCTGCGCGAGCGCGGCCCGCGCGGGTGCCGCGCCCTGCTGGTCGCCGTCCCCGGCCGGCCCGGCGGAATGCAGGCCCGCCAGCGAGTACGCGGTGAGCCGCAGCCGCGTGGTGGCCAGCACCAGCTTCGCCAGGTCCCGTTTCGACACGCGCTTGACGCCCTGCTCGGCGAGGAAGCCGCGCAGCGCCTCGTCGAGCCGGATGCCCGCGGTGACCGCCGCGGGGCCCGCGTCGGCCGGCTCATGCCGGGTGCCGAGCGCCCAGCCGACCGCCTGGGTCAGGTATCCGGCACCGATCCGGAACGCGTCGGCGAGGTCGTCGCCGACCACAGCCGCCGAACCCCGCGGCCAGAACAGCAAGCCGATCACCAGGCTCACCCCGGCGCCCAGCGCCACGTCCTGGATGCGGAGCAGGCCGACCCGCCAGCCGACCGGAACCAGCAGGTTGAACAGCACCACGATCATCACGGTGAACGCCGCCTGCCCGGCGGCGAACGGCAGCGCCCCGGGCGCGTAAGCGGCGACGGCGATCGCCACCGGCAGCGCCGCCCATAGCGCCGGCTGGCTGGTGCCGATACCGAGCAGCAGCAGCGCGCCCAGGGCGAAGCCGGCCGCGGTGCCGGCCAGCGCGCGCGCCACGGTGGATCCCGTGGAGGCCGCGTTGGTGCGCAGCACCGACAAGGTGCCGAGCACCACCCAGAAGGCCCGCTGCACGCCGGACACGTCGGCGACGAGCACCGCCGCGGCCAGCGCCAGCGACCCGCGCAGGCTGTTGACGAACCACACCGAACGCATGCTGGCGTTGCTGGTGATGATGCCGAGCGCGTCGGCAAGCGCGCCCCGCCGCCCGCGCGGGGCCGCGTCCTGCGGCGCCCCGTACCAGCTTCGGCGGCGCGCCGCGATCGTGTCCGGGCCGGCCAGCCGGCTGGCGATCATGGTGTCCGCGACGATGGACCGGACCGCCAGCGAGATCACCTGCGCGTGGAACGCGTTGCCGGCCCTGGCCTGCGCTGACTCCAGGTCGCCGTCGGCAGGCACTGAGCGGCCGCGCGGCGGCTTGCCCGACGCGCGCGCTCCAGACGGCACTGACCGGTCGATCGCGGCGGCGGCCTCGCGCCGCCGGTCCATCTCCGCCGCGGCCGCGACCAGCGCATCGGCCCGGTCGTGACGGGAAGCGGCGCCATCTGTGCCGGAGTCATCGAGCAGGCGGCCGGCCTGGCCGAGCACCGACGCGGCTGCCGCGAACAGCTCGCGGTCGGCCGGCGCCGCCTGGTCCAGGCCCGGGTGCTCCCTCGTGGCGTCATCGACCAGGCCGGCGCACCATTCCAGGAGCTGGACCACCGCGGCCAGGCCCTGATCGGCTGTGGCCAGGCCGGTCGGCCGGTACGGGGTGGCATCGAACGCGTTCATCAGCTCGTGCTTGGCGTCCCGGTAGGCTTCGGCGTCCGCGGTGGTCGCGGTTCCGCGCATGCTGGAGTCCAGACAGGCGGCCAGCGTCCTGGCCGAGGCGGCCGCCGCCGCCCGCAGCCGGTGTCCGGGCGACGGCGGTGACAGGGCCAGCACGGCGGCCGTGCCGGCGGCCGACGCCAGCCACCAGCCGGCCAGCCGGTCGGGGACCATGCTCATCGTGCCCGCCGTGGCCACCGGCAGCACGTAGGAGAGCAGCGCGGCGGTGATGCCGGAGGCCGCGTTGCGCCCGGCCGCCCCGGCGAAGAAGATCGCGAACGCCACCGGGACCGTGACCAGCACCGCCAGCCAGGTGATGCCGTTGACCGCGGTGCCGATGGTCAGCGCGACGCTCCCGGTGGCGGCCAGCCCCAGGTGCGCGACCAGCTTGTCCCGCCGTGTCCCGCCGAACTGCGCCATGACCAGGGTCGCGAACCCGCCGAATGTGGCGAACACGGCGATCTGCAGGTTCCCGAGGCCCTCGAAGGTCAGCGCGAACAGTCCGGGAATCACCAGCACCGCGCGCAGCGCCCGCAGCGCGGCGGGCTGCTGCAGGGGGCTGGGGAGATGGGTGGGAGGCCACCACGCGGCCCTTGGCCGGCCGGCGCCCGGCGGCGGGAATGCCCCGCCGTGTCGCCGGGCCGACGGCGCGCGACCAGACGCCGTGCTGCGATCGGGCATTTGTGCCAGTCTAGGAGCGTTGTACCAAGACAGGAAGCGATGCGCTGCGCCTGGTCCGGTCACGACCGCTTTGCGCAGCGTGGTAACCTGAGACGCTGCCCGGCGAGGAGCCAGGGCAGGCCCCAGGGCAGACAAGACGCGCTGCGCCCTCATGCGGCCGTCTCCGCTCCGGAACGAGGGACGCGCCCTCGGGACCCGTCAACTCCCACGCAAAGGAGCCACGTGCCGCTCGACACCGCCGCCAAGAAGGAGATCCTGGCGGATTACGCGACCAGTGAGGGTGACACCGGTTCGCCGGAGGTCCAGATCGCGCTGCTGACCAGGCGGATCAGCCACCTGACCGAGCACATGAAGGTGCACAAGCACGACTTCCACAGCCAGCGCGGCCTGCTGCTGCTGGTGGGCCGCCGCCGCAGGCTGCTGAAGTACCTGGCCAAGAAGGACATCGCCCGCTACCGTGCGATCAGGGAGCGCCTCGGCATCCGCAGGTGACCCGCGGGCCTTCTCGGCCAGCACAACCGAACAACGACAACACTGACAATCCCGTAGCCCCCGGCCCCGAGCGCCAGGGCCGGTCCTCGGTAGTGGTCCCCGGGCGGGCAGCCCTTCAAGCGACCAGCGCCCGAGGGCTTCGATCGAAGACCGGCCGGCCGCTCCCAGCGGGGCGGCCCAGACCAGATGCGGCACGGCGGCGGGTGGTGCGGGATCTACCGCAAGGAGGTCTCACCCGTGAAGGGTGTCCAAAGTGCCGAAGCCGTCATCGACAACGGCGAGTTCGGCACGCACACGATCAGGTTCGAAACGGGCAGGCTGGCTCGTCAGGCGGCCGGCTCGGCCGTGGCGATCCTGGACGGCCAGACCGTGGTGCTCTCCGCCACCACGGTATCCAGGCAGCCGAAGGAGGGCCTGGATTTCTTCCCGCTCACCGTCGACGTCGAGGAGCGGATGTATGCGGCGGGCCGGATCCCCGGCTCGTTCTTCCGCCGTGAGGGCCGCCCCTCCGAGGACGCGATTCTCACCTGTCGGCTCATCGACCGGCCGCTGCGCCCTTCGTTCGTCAAGGGGCTGCGCAACGAGATCCAGGTCGTCGCGACCGTGCTCGCGCTGGATCCCGAGCACCTGTATGACGTGGTGGCGATCAACGCCGCGTCCCTGTCCACCCAGCTCGCGGGCCTGCCCTTCTCCGGCCCCATCGGCGGGGTCCGGGTGGCGCTGATCAAGGGCCGGTGGGTGGCCTTCCCCAGCTACGACCAGCTGGCGCAGGCCACGTTCGACATGGTGGTCGCGGGACGGGTCCTTGACGACGGCGACGTCGCGATCATGATGGTCGAGGCCGAGTCAACCCCGCAGACGCTCAAGCTGCTCGCCGACTCCGGCAGCGGCGCGATGGCGCCGACCGAGGAGACCGTCGCCGAGGGCCTCGAGGCCGCCAAGCCGTTCATCAAGGTGCTGTGCGAGGCGCAGCGGCGGCTGGCCGACGAGGCGGCGCACGGCGCCGCCGAGTACCCGGTGTTCATCGACTACGGCGAGGACGTGTACTCCGCGGTGGCGCGCGAGGTGTCCGGGGAACTGGCCCAGGCGCTGACGATCGCGGGCAAGCACGACCGCGAGGCGGAAACCGACCGGGTCAAGGCGCTGGCCGCCGAGAAGCTCGCCGAGCAGTTCCAGGGCAGGGAGAAGGAGATCGCCGCCGCGTTCCGCGCGCTGACCAAGAAGCTGGTCCGGGAGCGGATCATCTCCGATCAAGTCCGCATCGACGGCCGCGGCCTCACCGACATCCGGCCGCTGACCGCGGAGGTCGGCGTGCTGCCCCGCGTGCACGGCTCGGCGCTGTTCGAGCGCGGCGAGACCCAGATCCTGGGTGTGACCACGCTGAACATGCTCCGGATGGAGCAGATGATCG
The DNA here is from genome assembly GCA_019246795.1 of Streptosporangiaceae bacterium. GTDB lineage: Bacteria > Actinomycetota > Actinomycetes > Streptosporangiales > Streptosporangiaceae > Palsa-504. Next base: position 12,682 of record JAFAPY010000031.1, read on the forward strand.
ACACGCTCAATCCCGAGCGCGCCAAGCGCTACATGCACAACTACAACATGCCGCCGTACTCGACCGGCGAGACCGGCCGGGTGGGCTCGCCGAAGCGGCGCGAGATCGGGCACGGCGCGCTCGCTGCGCGGGCGCTGATCCCGGTGCTGCCGGGCCGCGAGGAGTTCCCCTACGCGATCCGGCAGGTGTCCGAGGCGGTCGGCTCCAACGGGTCCACCTCGATGGGCTCGGTCTGCGCCTCCACCATGTCGCTGCTCGACGCGGGCGTGCCGCTGAAGGACCTGGTGTCCGGCATCGCCATGGGCCTGATCCACGAGGCCGGGCAGTACGTGACGCTCACCGACATCCTCGGGGCGGAGGACGCGTTCGGCGACATGGACTTCAAGGTGGCCGGCACCGAGCAGGTGATCACCGCGCTGCAGCTTGACACCAAGCTCGACGGCATCCCGGCCTCGGTGCTCGCCGCCGCGCTGAAGCAGGCCCGCGCGGCCTGGCTGACCATCCTGGACGTGATGCGCGACGCCATTTCCGCGCCGCACGAGATGTCCCCGTACGCCCCGCGGATCATTACGATCAAGG
>JAFAPY010000054.1 GCA_019246795.1 Streptosporangiaceae bacterium
CGCGGCCGCGGCCATCGGCGTGGCGGCCTCGGCCAGGCCGGCCGCCTGCGCATCGCCGGGGGCCTCGCGTATCCGCGCCCGGGCCGCGCCTGCCCGGATCGCGGCGGACCGGGCGGGGCGCGGGCCGCGGACGGCGGGAACTCCAGGAGGAAACGGCGCCTCGGGCCGGACGGGGCCGCCCGGCGGTGGCGATGCCATGTGAGCCACTTCCGCTGGCGGCCCTCCCGGCGCAGGCCATTGCCCGGGCGGCGGCCTGCCGCCGGCCGGACCCGGAGCATCTGGCACCGCCGGACCTGGCAGGCCCGGGGACGCTGCGGAATCCCGGGGGTCGGCCGATCCCGGCGGGCCGGGGGATTCGCCGGGGCCGTGGTACCGGCCCTTGCGGTGCCTGCCCTGCGCGCCGGGAACCACGGCAGCCTTGCCAGGCCAGAAGCTGCCGGGGTGAGCGAGCCTGCGGATGCGGTCCCACAGTCTTCGCCGCATATACCGTTCTCCTGCCCTGTCCCCGAAGGCCAGCGTATGCCGAGACCGCGCGCCGCGTCACCCGATGCGCGTAACGGCCGTCCGCCGGTCACCTGATCCCGGCGTAGGAATGCAGGCCGGTGATGAATACCTGCACGATGGCGATGTTGATAATCAGGCTGGCGAAGCCGAGCAGCTGAATGTAGTGGGCGCGCCGACCGCGCCAGCCGGCGGTGGCCCGCGCGTGCAGGAACGCGGCGTAAATCACCCAGGTGATGAAGGCCCACGTTTCCACCGGGTCCCAGCCCCAGTAGCGTCCCCATGCCTGGTCGGCCCAGATCGCGCCGGCGATGACGCCGAACGTCCAGATCGGGAACCCGAACACGATGGTCCGGTAGGTGAGCCTGTCGAGCTGCTCCATGCCGGGCAGCCTGCCCACAATAGGGTTGCCCGGCACCGCCCGGCCGGCCGCCACCCGCCGGGAATACCGGCCGACCGCGAGGTAGACGGCGCCCAGCACGGCGGCCACGAAGAAAATCCCGGTGGCCAGGGTCATTGCGGTCACGTGGATGGCGAGCCAGTACGACTGCAGGGCCGGGACCAGCTGCCCGGGCGCGGTGTAGATGACCGTCTCCGCGAGCCCGAGAACGGCGACCACCGCGCCGATGACGAACAGCCCGAGCGTCCAGGCCCGGTAGCGGATCATCACGAACAGGAAGAAAATGGCGGCGACACAGGTCAGCGCGGTGACGAACTCGTACATGTTGCCCCACGGCGGCCGGTGCACCGCGAACCCGCGGGTGACCACGGCCGTGGCGTGGGCGGCCGCGCCGAGGATGCCGAGCGCCATGGCGGCCGTTACCCACGGGCCTGCCTGACGGACCGCGCGCAGCGGGGGCGGCGCCGGCTCGGGCACCGAGTCGGTGACCGCCAGCCCCTCCGCCGGCCCGTCAGCGCCCGGGCCTGGGCCCTGCGCGGCGGGACCGTCGGCGGCCGCGCCCACGGCGGCCAGGGCGGCGGACGGCTCGCGCGCGGCAGATGTCGTGACCGCGCGGCGCGGCCGCCCGAAGGCGAAGTCGCCGGCGAACGCGACCACCGACAGGGAGTAGATGACCAGCGCGGCGATCATGAAGTCGTTGCTGGCGTGGCCCAGGGCAAGGTTGACCGGCATGACACCTCACTTTCCCTCAGCGCTGTCCGGGCGGCTGGCGGGCCGCCGGTGCGCTGCTCTCAGCTCAGCGGCAAGCGAGGCGAACTCGGCCTCGAAGCCGCCGCTCGCGTCGGTGCGGGCCAGGCCCCCCACCTGCACCGTGCTGCCGTGCCCGGCGGCGCGGGCGCGGATGAAGACCCGCCTGCGCCGGACCATGAACGACAGCAGCAAGCCGCCCAGCGCGGCGATGCCGCAGACCAGCGCGGGCAGCTGGCCCGGGTCGTGCGTGATGGCCAGGCTGACCCACTGGTCGTAGCCGGCGAACGTGATCATGCCCTGGCCGCTGGGCAGCCGCAGCGTCTGGCCTTCCCGCATCAGCAGCGGAGCGGCGCCCAGCCGGTGCATCCCGGCGGTGTCGAGCTGGTAGACCGACTGCGGGACGCCGCTGTCGATGCCGAGGTTGCCCGCATACGCGATCAGGCTCGCCACCGGGTGGTCGGCGGCGGGGAAGACCGACTCCAGGATGCCGCCCACGTCGACCGCGGTAGGCACGAAGACGCCGGTGAAGCCCAGCTGCTGAGGCTGCGCGTCAGGAACTTTCACCACGCCCTCGGACAAGAAGTTGCCCGAGCTGCCCGCGATAAACGGGGTCGCCTGGTCATACACCACCTGGCCGCGGGCGTCGGTGACGCGGAACAGCGGGGCGTACCCGTGCCCGATCAGGTACACCTTCACCCCGTCGACCGACAGGGGCCGGTTGACCTGCAGGTCGTAGCCGCGGGACGGCCCGCCGGGCCGGGCGGTGTAGCTCAGCTCGGCATGGAAGGAGGCGGGCTGCCCGCGCTGCGGTCCTGCGGCGATGTAGGCGGCGGTGAACTGGTTCAGCCTGATCGTGAACGGCGCCAGGTCAGCGGCGGTGACGAAGCGGCCGGGATGGAACTCGTCCAGCGCGCTGGCGGTGTCAGCGAACGTCTGACCCTGGACCAGCAGCCGGTCGGCCTTGTAGCCGAACAGCCCGCCGAGCGCCACCGACACCAGCACGCCGAGCAGCGCCAGGTGGAACAGCAGGTTACCGGCCTCCCGCAGGTACCCCTTCTCCGCGGACAGCCAGTGATCCGCCGGCTCGCTGGCGCCGCCGGGGCGGCGGAGCCGGAACCCGTGGCCGGACAGGACGCGGGCCGCCACCTCGACCGCCTGGCCTGCGTCCAGCGCTGTGGCGTAGCTGGCAGAGCGCGGCAGCCGGGACAGGTTGCGCGGCGCGCGGGGCGGCAGCGCGCGTGCCGAGCCGGCCAGCCGGAACGTCCGGGGGACCACGCAGCCCACCAGCGAGGTGAACAGCAGCAGGTAGATGGCGGCGAACCACGGCGCGGCGAAGACGTTGAACAGCCCGAGGCGGTTCAGCACCGGCGCGAGCGCCGGATGGGAGGTGAAGTACTGCTGCACTGCCGCCGGGTCGCTGCCTTCCTGTGGCAGCATCGACCCGGGCACGCTGGCCAGCGCCAGCAGGAAGAGCAAGATCAGCGCGATCCGCATCGAGGTGAGCTGCCGCCACGCCCATTTCAGCCATCCGGCCGACCCGGACGCGCCGCCGGTAAGGTGCCCGCGAGGCTGGCCGTCCGGTTCCGGCGCGGGCGAGCCGAAGGGGTCCGCCTCGGGGGCGCGCACGTTGGTCATCCGCGCGTCACCGTGGCCAGGATCGTCGCCAGCTCGGAGTAGGTCGCCGCGCCGAAGACCGCGCCAGCGATGTGCCGGGTGCGGTCGATCACCAGCGTGGTGGGGGTCCCGGCGATCGGCACGACCGTCGTGAAGTCCATCGTGACCACCGAGGCGGGATCGGCCACGCTCGGATAGGTGATGCCGAAGTCGCGAGCGAACGCCTGCGCGCTGGCGTCGGTGTCACGCACGTCCACGCCGAGGAACGCCACGCCGGCGCCCCGGTACGTTCTGGCCAGGGCGGCCAGCGCCGGTGCCTCCTCGCGGCACGGGGCGCACCATGATCCCCAGAAGTTGAGCACCACGACCTTGCCCCGGTAGGCGGATACGCTCAGCCGCGACCCGGTCAGCGTGGTGCCGCTGAACTCCGGCGCAAGGGGGCGGTGCCCGGCCGCATACAGCACCGCGCTCGTGTTGCCGCCGATATCGGTCACGCCGCTGCTGTTGCCGTTTGCCGCGCCGGTGAGCAACACCACGGCAAGCGCGACGCCCGCGGCTACGGCCGCCATCACGGCGGCGGCGCGGCGCCTGGCTCGGGACACGGGCGGATCTCCTACAGGGGGTAGTACCGCACTATTGTGCCGCATCGCCCTGGCGAACCTGCGGCCGGGCCGGCACCGTGTACGATACCCCGGCCAGCCGGTCGCCCGTGTAGCTGAAGCTGGTCACGCTGCCCAGCGCGCACTGCCGCAGCGCCGGGTTGTGCCACAGCGGTCGCCCTTCGGCTTTGCGCCTGGTCACCCAGATCGGGAGCTGGTGCGTCACGCACACCGCCTCCTGCCCGGCCGCTGCCTGCCTGGCGTCGTCCATCACAGCGGCGATCCTGGCCACGAGATGGCGGTAGGGCTCTCCCCAGGACGGCCGGAACGGGTTGACCAGGTAGGGCCAGTGCTCCGGGTGCCGCAGCGACCCGTCGCCGACGCCGAACCGCAGCCCCTGGAAGTGGTTCCACGGCTCCATCAGCCGCTCATCGACCACGATGTCCAGGCCGAGCCGCTCCGCCACCGGACGGGCGGTCTCCACGGCCCGGTCGAGCGGGGAGGAGAAGACAGCTGCGACTGGTCGTTCGGCGAAGAAATCCGCGGCGGCGCTGGCCATGCCCCGGCCGTCGGCCGACAGGTGGTACCCGGGCAGGCGCCCGTAAATGATGCGTCCGGGGTTTTCCACCTCGCCGTGCCTGAGCAGGTGGACAACGGTCGTGTCAGACATGGCCTGCCCAGCCTATAGGGCGGCGGCGGCAGCCCGGGCGGCGTCGGGCAAGGCGGCGGCGATCCGCGACAGCGCGGCGTCGTCGTGGGCCGCGGAGCAGAACCAGGCCTCATACGGCGACGGCGGCAGGTACACGCCGCCGTCGAGCATGGCGTGGAAGAACGCGGCGTACGCGGGGGCCGACTGATCCCTGGCGTCGGCGTAGGAACCGACGGGCTCGGTGCGGCCGAGGAACACCGAGAACAGGTTGCCCGCTGCGGACAGCCAGAACGGCACGCCCGCCTCGGCAAACGCCGCGGAGGCGAGCTTGGCCACGGTGGCGGCGGCGGCGTCGACCCGCGCGTACACCTCCGGGGTGCACGCCCGCAGCGTGGCCAGGCCGGCCGCGACCGCCAGCGGGTTGCCTGACAGCGTGCCCGCCTGGTAGACCGGGCCGGCTGGGGCGAGCCGTGACATGATGTCCGCGCGGCCGCCGAACGCCGCGCACGGCAGCCCGCCGCCCATCACCTTGCCGAACGTGGTCAGGTCCCCGGCCACGCCGTCGATGCCGTACCAGCCGGACCTGGTGACCCGGAACCCGGTCAGCACCTCGTCCATGATCAGCAGCGCGCCCGAGGACCGGCACAGCGAGGCGAGCAGGGCATTGAACCCGGGCGCTGGCGGCACCACCCCCATGTTCGCCGGGCAAGCCTCGGTGATCACGCAGGCGATGTCCGGGCCGCGCGACGCGAAGACTGACGACACGGCGTCGGCGTCGTTATAGGGCAGCACGAGCGTATCCGCGGCGGCGGCCCCGGTGACTCCGGGGGAGTCGGGCAGCCCGAACGTCGCCACCCCCGATCCCGCAGAGACCAGCAGCGCGTCCACGTGCCCGTGGTAGCACCCGGCGAACTTGACCACCAAGGAGCGGCCGGTGAACCCGCGAGCCAGCCGCGCCGCGGACATCGCCGCCTCGGTCCCCGAGTTGACCAGGCGGACCTGCTGCACCGGGGTACGCGCGATGATCTCCTCGGCCAGCTCCACCTCGCCCGGCGTGGCCGTGCCGAAGGAGGTCCCGTGCCCCGCCGCGCCGGCTACCGCGGCCACCACCGCCGGATGCGCGTGGCCGAGGATCATCGGGCCCCACGAGCACACCAGGTCCACGTAGGCGCGCCCGTCCGCGTCGGTCAGGTACGGTCCCGACCCGCGGACCATGAACCGGGGAACCCCGCCGACGGCGCCAAAGGCGCGCACCGGCGAGTTCACCCCGCCCGGGATGACGTCGCGCGCACGGGAGAACAGCTCGGCGCTGCGGTCGCCCAGGCCTCGATGCCCGCTCGGCTGCGGCTCGGTCACTGCCGAGCCTCGCAGGCGTCGACGAGGTGCTCCAGCAGCCGGAGCGCGTCCGGCAGCTGATGATCGCCCAGCCCGCGCAGCCAGCGGACGGCGAGGCCGGCGCCGGACGTCGACGGAGGCGCGAGCACGTAGCTGTCGCGGCAGTGCCAGCGCAGGCCCGACGTGACGCTCTCCGGCTCGCAGTCAAGCCCGCAGGTCCACCATTCGTGCTCGTCGGCCGGCGCGCCCCTGGTCATCACGAAGAACAGCATCCGGTCATCGCCGAGCGCCGCCGTGGGGCCCACGGTCACCCCGGCCCGATCCATCCGGTCCAGCGCCGACTCCCCGGCGGCGGCCGGCACGTCGAGCACGTCGAAAACCCGGCCGGTGACAAGGATGACGTTCGCCTGCGGCTGGGATCGCCACCATCCCTGGATCACGCTCAGGTCCGCGGTCGCCTGAAGCTGCCAGGCCGGCGATGCCGGATGCGCGCCCGGAGCCGGGCAGCCCACCCGGTCACATGAGCAGGCCCGGCCTGGTTCCGCCGATCCGCGGCCGCCGCGGTACGGATGCGCGCCGGCGCAGACTGGCCAGCCAAACAACGCGTACTGCGCGGCCGCGGCACCGAGCGCCTGATGACGCTCCGCAGCTCGGCCGTGGCCGCTCAGTGCCTGCCGGAGCGCGCGCGTCGGGTAAGCCGCCGCGCGGCCGCTCAGTGCCCGGGGCCGCGTCACGTCGACCATAGACCTGCCACTCCCTGTGCGTGCGTGTCACCCATCGTAGGACAGGCGGCACTTTCATCTGGGGAAGTTCGACCCATTGAGCAGGCCAGGCGGCCCGATGCGGTCACGTTCCGCGCTCAGCCGCGCAGTGCCTGACCGGGGGACGCCCCCTAGACCCCCCCGCGCAGCCAGCGCGCCACCTCCGCAGCCCAGTAGCTGAGGATGACGCCGGCGCCGGCGCGCCGGATCGCGGTGAGGGTCTCCATGATGACCCGGTCCCGGTCCAGCCAGCCGCGGGCCGCGGCCGCCTCGACCATCGCGAACTCCCCGCTGACCTGGTACGCCGCGACCGGCACCGTGACCGAATCCGCCACCGTCTGGATGATGTCCAGGTAGGCGAGGGCAGGCTTGACCATCACCATGTCGGCGCCCTCGTCGATGTCCAGCGCCACCTCGCGCAGCGCCTCGGCCGCATTGGCGGGATCGGCCTGGTGGCTCGCCCGGTCGCCGAACGCGGGCGCGCCCTCGGCCGCCTCGCGGAACGGCCCGTAGAACGCCGACGCGTACTTCGCGGAGTACGCGCAGATGCCCACGTCGGCACGGCCCGCCGCGTCCAGCGCCTTCCTGATCGCCGCCACCTGGCCGTCCATCATCCCGCTCGGAGCGACCATGTCCGCGCCTGCGGCTGCCTGGGCGACCGCGATCGCCGCGTAGCGCTCCACGGTGGCATCGTTGGCGACCTCGCCGCCTTCGGTCAGCACGCCGCAGTGGCCGTGGTCGGTGTACTCGCACAAGCACAGGTCCGCCATGATCACACAGGCGTCCCCGACCTCCGCGCGCAGGTCGGCGAGGGCGAGCTGGGAGATGCCGGCCGGGTCGTCCGCCGCCGAGCCGCGTCCGTCTTTGGCCGCGGGAACGCCGAACACGATCAGCCCGCCGACCCCGGCGTCCGCCGCGCCCGCGGCCGCCTTACGCAGGCTGTCCCTGGTGTGCTGGCCGACGCCTGGCATCGAGCTGACCGGCTGCGGCTCGGCGATGCCCTCCTTGACGAACAGCGGCAGCACCAGGTCGCGAGGACGCAGCGAGGTCTCGGCCACCAGGGCGCGCAGCGCCGGGGTCCGGCGCAGCCGCCGGGGCCGCGCGAGAGGATACCCGCCGGTCATATCGCTCCTCATCTAGCACGCTCCTCCAAGCGCTGGTTTAGCGCGCTTCCTCAGCGAGGGCGCCGCCGCGCCCCGCGCCGGCGTTCGCTAGGCCGCCGGACCGGTTCGCCCGCTTCGGCCGCCGCGGCCCGCAGCCGGGCCCCGTACTCGGCCACGGCGTCGACCAGCGCCGTCATCGACGGCTTGGGCGCCGTGACGTCCACCCGCAGCCCGAATTCCGCGGCCGTCTTGGCGGTCTGCGGGCCGATGACCCCGATCACCGTGACCGCGTGCGGCTTGCCCGCGATGCCGACCAGGTTCCGCACCGTCGACGACGAGGTGAACAGGACTGCGTCGAACCCGCCGCCCTTGATCGCCTCCCGGATCGGCGCGGGCGGCGGCGCGGCACGCACCGTCCGGTACGCCGTCACGTCCTCGGCCTCCCAGCCGAGGTCGACCAGCCGGGCCAGCAGCGTCTCGGTGGCGATGTCGGCTCGCGGCAGCAGCACCCTGTTGATGGGGTCGAGCACGTCGTCATAGGGCGGCCAGGCCGCGGCGAGTCCTTCCGCCGACTGGTTCCGTTCCGGCACCAGGTCCGGCCGGATGCCGAACTCCAGCAGCGCCGCGGAGGTCTGCTCGCCCACGGCGGCCACCTTGACCCCCGCGAACGCCCGGGCATCCAGGCCGTATTCCTCGAACCGTTCCCGGACCGCGCGCACCGCGTTCGCCGAGGTGAACGCCACCCACTGGTACCGCCCGGTGACCAGGCCCTTGACCGCGCGCTCCATCTGCTGCGGGGTCCGCGGCGGCTCTACCGCGATCGTCGGCACCTCCTCGGGCACGGCACCGTACTCGCGCAGTTGCTGCGACACCCCTGCGGCCTGCTCCTTGGTCCGCGGCACCAGGACCCGCCAGCCGAACAGCGGCTTGGTCTCGAACCACGACAGCTGGTCGTGCCCCGCCACCGCGTCGCCCACGACGGCGATCGCCGGGCCCTTGGTGCTCGCCAAGGACACCCCCGCGGTCTTGAGGTCATGCCCGATGCGGCCGAGCGTGGAGACCACCGTCTGCTGCGCGCTCGTCGTGCCGTCCCAGGTGATGGCCAGCTTGGTCGCCTCCGGCCAGCCCGCCGCGGCAAGCATCTTGCCGAGGTCGGCCGGACCCGCGTCGGCGCCGAGCACCACCAGGGTGGCCGGGCTGTACGCCACCCGGCTGGCCTCGGCGGCGTGGATCACCCGCAGCTCGCCGTGCGGCTCGGCCAGCGGGATGCCCGCGTAGGCCGGGACTCCGGTTGCCAGCGGCACGCCCGGCACGATCTCGAACCTGACCCCTGCCGCGGCACAGGCCACAGCGTCGGCGGCCGCGCCGCTCAGCAGCGGGTCGCCGGCGTACAGCCGGACCGCGAGCTCCCCGCCTCGTGCCGCCTGGATGAGCGCGTGCGGCAGCGCAGTCCCATCGCCGGGATCGGCCAGGCGGGCGCCGGCGCCCATGCGGCGCCGTGCCATGGCGGCCAGGTCCGGTCCCGCCACCACCAGGTCGGCCTTGCCGAGCAGCTCGGCCGCCCGCACCGTCAGCAGCCTCTCGTCACCCGGTCCGGCGCCCGCCAGGGCAACCCAGCCGGCCCGCGGCACTTCTCCCGCTGGCTCCTGCCTGACAGAACCCTGGATCACGCTCACTCCGCATCATTCCCGCTGCTCGTCGGTGCCGGTGGCACGCTGATGAGGTCCGGAGCCCCCGCCTGCAGCAGCTGCGCCGCGAGGTCGTGGCCGAGCTGCCGTGCCTGCCCCCAGGAAGCGCTGCCGTGCGCGCGCAGCACCCGGCTTCCGTCGGGGCTCATGACGGCCGCCCGCATCCGCAGCTGCCGGGTTCCCGCCGGGCCCGCCGCGTACGCGCCGACCGGCGCGGTGCAGCCGGCGGCGAGGGCCTCGAGCAGGGCCCGCTCCGCCGTGACGGCGACCATGCTCGGCTGATCGGTGGCGGCGGCGAGCAGCGCGGCCAGCTCCGGGTCGCCGTCGCGGCATTCGACGGCAAGGGCGCCCTGGCCCGGGGCTGGCAGCATCTCGTCGGGCTCGAAGACCTGGCTGGCCGCGCCGGCACAGCCGATCCTGGCCAGCCCGGCACAGGCCAGGACCACCCCGTCGAGCTCGCCCTGGCCGACCTTTGCCAGCCTGGTGTTGGCGTTGCCGCGGACGGGCACGCAGCGCACGTCGTCGCGCAGCGCCAGCAGCTGCGCCACCCGCCGCGGCGAGCCGGTCCCGATCCTGGCATCCGGCCGGAGATCGGCGAGCTTGGCGCCGTCCCTGGCGACCAGCGCGTCCCTGGGGTCATCACGCGGCGGCACCGCGGCGAGCACGATGCCTGCCGCAGGCCCGGTGGGCAGGTCCTTCAGCGAATGCACCGCCAGGTCCACCTCGCCGCCGAGCAGGGCCTCGCGCAGCGCGCTCACGAAGACGCCAGTTCCGCCGATCTGGGTGAGCTCGGCGCGGCTGACGTCGCCCAGCGTCGTCACCCCGACGATCTCCACCCGGCGCCCGGTCCGCTGGGTGATCATCTGAGCTACCTGGCGGGACTGCGCGATGGCCATCGGGCTCCTGCGGCTGCCCAGCCGCAGCGGCACGTCGCTCATGCCGGCCCCTCCTGCTCAGGCGCGGCGCGGGTTACCGCCTCCACCGCGCGCGGATCGAGGTCGAACAGGACCCGCAGCGCCGCAGCGTATTCATCGCCTCCCGGCGAGCCGGCCAGTTCCTTCACCCGCACGGTCGGCCCGTGCAGCAGCTTGTCGACCACCCGCCGCACCGCCTTGGCGATCTCATCCAGCGTGTCTTGTGTGACCCCGTCGGCGCTGAGGCGGCCGGCCAGCCTGGCCAGCTCGGCGTCAACCACCGTGGCCGCCTTCGCCCGCAGCGCGACCACGGTCGGGGCCACCCGGGCGGCGTCGATCGCCGAATGGTACCCGGCAAGCTCGGCCTCGCAGATGGCGCGCACCGCGGCGACGTCGTCGGCGCTCACCGCGGTCCCATGCCCGCTGAGCTGATCCATGCCGATCACCGCGACACCCGCCAGCCCGGCCACGGCCGGCTCTACGTCGCGCGGCATCGCCAGGTCGAGGACCAGCAGCGGGTCCCGCCCGGCGGCAGTGCCCCGCGCGGCCAGCCCGGCGGAAACCATGCCCGCGGTGATGACGTAGCCGGCTGCGCCGGTGCAGCTGATGACCACGTCGGCGCGGGCCAGCGCGGCAGGCAGGTCCCCCAGGTCGGCCACGGTCGCGCCCGCGGCCGCGGCCAGGCGCTCGGCGTGCCTGCGCGTGCGGTTGGCGACGGCGATGCTCGCTGCGCCGCTGCGCGCCGCCGTCGCCGCGGCCAGCGCGCTCATCGAGCCGGCGCCGACGATCAGCACGCGGCGCCCGGCAAGCGGCCGGTCGCCCGGCTCCGACGCTGTGTTCCCCCGGGGGGACGACCCCCCCAGGCCCCCCCGCTCAAGGCTGGCCGCGCCGAGCTCGACGGCGAGGGTCACCAGCGAGGTGCCGAGCTTGCCGATCCCGGTCTCGGCGCGGGCGCGCTTGCCGGTCCGCAGCGCCAGCCGGCCCAGCCCGCCGAGCACCCGGCCCAGGCTGCCGTGGTCTGCGGCGAACTTCAGCGCCGAGCGCACCTGGCCGAGGATCTGGCCGTCGCCGACCACCATCGAGTCGAGCCCGCAGGCCACGGAGAGCAGGTGGCTGACCGCGCGGTCCTCGTAATGCACGTACAGATGCGGCGTGAGCTCACCGGGCGGCAGACCGCAGTACCGGGCGAGCAGCTCGCAGATCGCGGTCACGCCCGCATGGAACCGGTCCACGTCGGCGTAGACCTCGACCCGGTTGCACGTCGAGACCACGAACGCCTCGGCCACGGGCTCGGCCAGTGCCACGTCGCGCAGCAGCTTGGCCAGCGTGTCGCCGCTGACCGCGGCGCGCTCCAGCGTCGCTACCGGAGCGCTCTTATGGCTCAGGCCGACTACCAGCACGCTCACCTGCCCACCGCCCTACGCCTTGGCCGCAAGTTCCGGGAGCACCCGCGGCCGGGCAGCGCCGTTCGCGGGCCGCGACCCGAGCCCGCGGGAGCGCCGGGCGCCTGCGGAGCCCGGCCGGCTCGCGGACCGGCGCTGCGCGTGGAACGCCAGGATCTGCAGCTCGATGGACAGGTCCACCTTGCGCACGTCTACCCCTTCCGGCACGCTCAGTACGAGCGGAGCGAAGTTGAGGACGCTCGTGACGCCAGCCGCGACGAGCCGGTCGCACACGGCCTGCGCGGATCCTGCCGGGGTCGCGATCACGCCGATCGCCACCTTGTACCTGGCCACCACGGCTTCGAGCTCATCGACGTGGCGCACGGTCAGCCTCGCGATCCTGCTGCCCACGATAGCCGGGTCGCAATCAAGCATGGCCGAGATCGTGAAGCCCCGGGACACGAACCCGCCGTAGTTGGCAAGCGCCCGGCCGAGGTTGCCGGCGCCGACGATGACCACCGGCCAGTCCTGGGTCAGGCCCAGGGTCCGGGACACCTGGTAGACGAGGTAATCGACGTCGTAGCCCACACCCCTGATCCCGTAGGAGCCCAGGTGGGACAGGTCTTTGCGCAGCTTGGCCGAGTTCACCCCCGCGGCGATCGCGAGCTCCTCGCTGGCCACCGTGCTGACGCCCCGCTCGGCGAGGGCGTAGAGCGCGCGCAGGTACACCGGCAGCCGCGCCACCGTCGCCTCCGGTATCCCGGCAGCGCTGTCCCGGCCGCTTGTTACCTCCGACGGATGACCATAGTTCTGCATCGCGGCAGCGCTCCTCCGTTGGGCTTCCCGGGCGGGGTTCCGGGAGTGATGGTGCGAGCTGTGTCGGCCTGCGCCGTTCCCACGGTACGCTCTTGTGCACGCATTCACAAAGTGGGCCCCGTCGTGCGGACTGCCGCCCGCAGCCGGGACTCGCTCACCCGCCAGAAGTCGATCTGCACCCCGTCGACAAGCGTGACCGGGATCTTGTCCCAGTACTCCCCCATGTCCTGCTCCGACGCGGTGATGTCACGCTCCTCCCAGCCCACGCCAAGGTCGGCCGCGACCCGCGCGATCACCGCCCGCGCCTCATCGCACAGGTGGCAGCCGGGCCGGGACAGCAGCGTGATGCGGACCGATCGCATGGCTAGCCGCGCGGAGGCCTACTTCTTGTTGCGGCGCTGGATACGTGTCTTCTTCAGCAGCTTGCGGTGCTTCTTCTTCGCCATGCGCTTGCGGCGCTTCTTGATGACAGACCCCACGAGTCAACCCCTTCCTGGGCACTGCGGATGACGGGCACGCCAACACGCTCGCCCGGTCAGGGCGGCTGGACACACACCCAACGTTAGAGGGTACCCCGTGGTGCCGCTGCCGCGTGCCCCGGCAGCGCTGACACGGGCAGGCCGGGCGTCGCGGGCACGCCAGGACGCCCGGATCCGCGTCGGGACCTGGCCCGGGCGCATCACCGGACCCGGGCCGGGCTACTCACCCGGTGCCGACGTAGGCAGCTCTCAGGTACTGATTGACTGCCTGCTCGGGTACCCGGAAGGAACGACCAACGCGGATCGCCTCCAGCTCGCCGGAGTGCACCAGGCGATACACGGTCATCTTGGACACGCGCATGATCAAGGCCACTTCGGCAACGGTGAGAAATCTTACGTCGCTCAGGGGAGTTTCGCCTGCCATCGAGTTGCCTCTTCCGCACGAAGCCGAGCAGGTGACGGGATTTGGCGCACCAGTCACGTACGTCTCCAGGGTAAGACGCGTACAGAAAAGAGCAACCCCGGCGATGGGCCCGTTGCCGTTACCTCCCGGCCGCAAACACCGGCGGAATCCGGGGCTTCACCACGCTGACCTGCACTGCCGCGCGGCCCGTTTCGCCAGCGGCGGCCGCGGCGGCCCGGACGCGCGCCGCATTCGGCGAAAACGCCCCCGGCCGGGACCGCAGCGGACAAACAGCCAGGAAACCTGGCCAGGTTATGCGGACCGCCAGGATGGCAGTTACGTCACGTGCAGCCCGTGCCAGGCAAAAGTGGCGCGGCGCGTCCTGGCGATCGCAGCATCGACGGGATCGGCAGGATCGATACCTTCCTCGACGGGAATGTAGTGCGCCGGATGCCCGTCGGTCATCCGGGACGGCGCCTGCTCGCCGGTGCGGTCGGCCGCCAGCGCCCGCCAGCTTTCCGGCACCGCCAGGCCGGGATCGACCGGCGCTCCCGCCGCCACCGCCAGCAGGTGAGTCCACGACCTGGGCACCACCTGCACGAGTTCGTACCCGCCGCCGCCGGTGAGCAGCCACCGGCCCCCGGCCGTCTCGTGCGCCAGCTCGTGCACCATGAGCTGGGCGCGCCGCTGCCCGTCGACGCTCAGCTCCAGGTGGGCGAGCGGGTCTAGCCGGTGGCTGTCGCAGCCGTGCTGGCTGACCAGCACCTCGGGACGGAAGGCACGCAGCAGCAGCGGCACCACCGCGTCGAACGCCCGCAGCCAGCCGGCGTCGCCGGTGCCCGCGGGAAGCGGCACGTTGACCGCGTGCCCGACCCCGTCTCCGGTGCCGTTCTCCGCCGCCAGCCCGGTTCCGGGGAACAAGGTCGCCGGATGCTCGTGCAGGCTGATGGTGAGGACCCTCGGGTCGTCGTAGAACGCGGCCTGCACACCGTCGCCGTGGTGCACGTCGACGTCCACGTAGGCCACCCGCTGCGCGCCCTCGGCAAGCAGCCACTTGATCGCGATGGCCGGGTCGTTGTAGATGCAGAAGCCGCTGGCCGAGGCGCGCATGGCATGGTGCAGGCCGCCGGCGATGCTCGCAGCGTGCAGCGCGTCGCCGCGCCAGACCGCGCGCGCCGCGGCGAGCGTCGCGCCCGCGACGAGCGCGGACGCCTCGTGCATGCCGGGGAACACCGGGTTGTCCACGGTGCCGAGCCCGTACCTGATGTCGCCGGTTCCTTCCCGGCCTGCCCGGCGCACCGCCTCGATGTAGGCGGCGTCATGCACCAGCCGCAGATCGTCCGTGGTCGCGGGCGCCGGGTCGAGAACCGAGACCGAAGGCTGCGCCAGCACGCCGAGCTCGCGGGCCAGCGCGACCGTCAGCTCGACCCGGACCGGGGCCAGCGGGTGGCCTGGCCCGAAGTCGTACCCGGTCAGCTGGTCGTCCCAGGCCAGGGTGAACGGGCCTGCCATTACCGGCCGCCCGGGCCGGGGGCGTCCGGATCGGTGCCGAGTTCCCTGCCGCGGTCCCGGGCAGCCTCGATCGCGGCAAGGAACGCGGCCCGGACCCGGTGCTTTTCCAGCTCGGCGATCGCCGAGATCGTCGTCCCGCCCGGCGACGTGACCGCCTCGCGCAAGATCACCGGGTGCTCGCCGGACTCGCGCAGCATGGTGGCCGCGCCGTAGACCGCCTGGGTCACCATCTCCAGCGCCGCACCGCGGGCCATGCCGAGCAGGATGGCGGCGTCTACCATCGCCTCGACCAGGTAGTACACGTACGCCGGGCCGCTGCCTGACAGCGCCGTCGCCGCGTCCTGCTGCGACTCCGGGATCCGCAGCACCTTGCCGACCGGACGGAGCAGTTCCTCGGCGCGGCGCAGGTGCTCCTCGCCCGCGTAGGCTCCGGCCGAGATCACGCTCATCGCCTCGTCGACGAGCACCGGCGTGTTCGACATCACCCTGACCACCGGGACCTCCCCGGCCAGCCGCCGCTCGATGAACGCCGTGGTGATCCCGGCGGCGACCGAGACCACCAGCCGGTCGGCCGGCACCGCGGGCGCGATCTCGGCGAGCAGCGTGCCCATGTCCTGCGGCTTGACCGCGAGCATCAGCGTGTCCGCCAGCTTGGCCGCCGACGTCGCGTCGGTGACCTGCACGCCGTACCTGGCGCGCAGCTCGCCGGCCCGGTCCTCGCGGCGCGCCGCCGCGACCACGGCGGACGGGGGCCTGCCCGCGCGCAGCAGCCCGGAAAGCAGCGCCTCGCCCATCTTGCCGGTGCCCAGAATCGCGATCATCACATCACCCCGCAGCAAGCGCGCGCAGGAAGAAGGCGAGGTTGGCCGGCCGCTCCGCCAGCCTGCGCACCAGGTAGGCGTACCAGTCGCCGCCGTAGGGCACGTATACCCGCATCCGGGCGCCGGTGTTGGCCAGCCGACGCTGCTCATCGGGGCGGATGCCGTACAGCATCTGGTACTCGAAGCTGCCAGGGCCCCGCCCCGCGAGCAGCGCCAGCGCCCCGGTGATCTGGATCAGCCGCGGGTCGTGGGTGGCGACCATCGGATAGCCCCCGCCGTTCATCAGCGCCCGCAGGCAGCGGGCGTAGCTGCGGTCCACGTCGCGGCGCGCGGTGAAGGCGACGCTGTCCGGCTGGCGGTAGGCGCCCTTGCACAGCCGGACCCGCACCCCGTAGCCGGCCAGCGACCGGCAGTCGGATTCGCTGCGCCGCAGGCACGACTGCACCACGCAGCCGAGATTCCCGAACTGTCCCCGCAGCCTCGCCGCGAGCTGCAGCGTCGGCTCGATCGCCTGGTGCTCCTCGGCGTCCAGGGTCACCGTGGTGCCGGCCTGCTCGGCGGCCGCGCAGATCCGGGTGATGTTGCGCTCCGCGATGGCGGCGCCGAGGAACAGCCCCACCGCGGTCGGCTTCACCGAGACCTCGGCGGCACCCCCCTGGGTCAGGCCGTCGGCGGCGAGCTTGCCGATCAGCTCGACGTACTCATCGGCGACGGCCGAGGCCTGCTCCGCGTCCATGGTGTCCTCGCCGAGGTAGTCCAGGCTGACCAGCAGCCCGGCCCCGCGCAGCGCCCGGGTGACCCGCACCGCGTCATCGGCGGTTTCCCCCGCCACGTACCGGTCCACGATGTGGCGGGTGGCGGGCATGGTGGTGACGAGCTGGCGCAGCCTGGGGCTGGCTGACGCGGCGAGCAGGACCCTGCGCAGCACGGCGGGCGGACCTCCTTCATCGGTCGAGGACTGTCAGGGTACGTGGCGCCGGCGCAGGGCGACCTGCACGTTCGCGCCGACGTCCGGCGACACGACGATCTCCTGCGCGGCGGCCACGCCCCCGGCAAGCAGCGGCGCGTCCACCGGCACGGTGCGCTTGACCAGGGCAAGCCCGATCGGGCCAAGCTCGTAGTGCCGGGCCGAGGACCCGGTGAAGCCCACCGCGGCGCCGTCGAGCTGCACCGGGTCGCCGTGGGCCGGCAGCCGGTCCACGCTGCCGTCCAGGTGCAGGAAGACCAGCCGCCGCGGCGGGTGGCCGAGGTTGTGCACCCTGGCAACCGTCTCCTGGCCCCGGTAGCAGCCCTTGTTCAGGTGCACCGCGGTCTCGATCCAGCCGACCTCGTGCGGGATCGTGCGGTGATCGGTGTCCAGGCCCAGCCTGGGCACCCGCGCGGCGATCCGCAGCGCCTCGAACGCCCACATGCCCGCCAGGGTGCCGCCGCGCCGCAGCAGCTCCCCGGCCGCTGCGGGCAGCGCGTCCCGCGCCACGATCAGATCATTGATGCCGAACGATCCTGCGCTGACGCGCGCCAGGACCCCGTCGAGGCCCTCGGCGAGACCGGCACCGCTCGGCCCCATCACGGTCAGCACCGCGCAGGAGCCAGTGAGATCGGCCACCTCCACGCGGAGCATGAACCGCATGGACTCCAGGAAGGCGGCCAGGCCCGCGGCCCTGCCCGGCTCGGTGTGCAGCCAGGTCGCGGCGCCGTCGTCGGTGAGCACCATGTGCTGTTCCACGTGGCCGTTCGGGCTGAGGACGAGAGCCTGCGCGCTGTCGCCGGGCGCCAGGTGCTCCAGGTCCTGCGTGGTCAGGCTGTGCAGCCAGCCCAGCCGGTCGGGCCCGGTGAGCGTGAGCACGCCGCGGTTGGACCGGTCCACCAGCCCGGCGCCCTGGTCGAGCGAGCGCTGCTCGCGCATCGGGTCGCCGTAGTGCGCGGCGACCCCCGCGTCCGGCCAGCTGCCCGGCACCGCTTGGGGCCAGGCGAGCAGCGGGCTCGGCTGGGCCGCTGCGCCGCGGTCAGCCATCGGCGGCCGCCCGGCACTGCGCGCAGCGTCCGAACACCGTGAGGTGCCCCACATCGGTCTCGAAGCCGTGCCGCTCGTCGAGCACCGTGATCAGCGGCCGGATGGCGTCCGGGCCGACCTCGGTCACCAGGCCGCAGCCGCGGCAGACCAGGTGCACGTGGTCTGCGCTGGTGGCCAGGTGGTAGATGGGGGCGCCGTGGTTCAGGTGCGTGTGAGTGACCATGCCGATCTGCTCGAGCAGCTCGAGCGTCCGGTAGATCGTGGAGATGTTGACGCCGCGGGCGGTCCGCTGGACCTGGCTGCCGATCTCCTCCGGCGTCCCGTGATCCAGCCGGGCCACCGCCTCGAGAACGAGCTGGCGCTGCGGCGTGACCCGGTAGCCGCGGGCGCGGAGCTGCTCGTCCCACGTCTGCGCGGGCGGCGCCTCGGCGTTCATGGGCCCATAGTAGTTCGCGGCACACGGCATGCCGCACGGCGAAATCCCCCTTGCCCGCGGGCGGCCAGCCGGATAACGTGCGAGGTACGCGGGAAAGGAGGTGGTCCGAACGCATGCATAGACGACGGACTCGCGAGGTGGCTGCCAGCTAGCCGCCTTCCCGCCGGCACTGCGTCCAGCGGGGACGCGGTCGGCTAATTCCCGACAGACACCGAGCCCCCGGGCTGGTCGGCCCAGTCCAGCCGACCCCTGCACGATGCGCCGCACCGTGCAGGAGCCGCCCGGGGGTTTTTTCGTGTGCCCCCGGTTCGGCCCTCACTCGGCCGGGGCCACCCGCTTAAGCTGGGCGGACAGGTGCGAAGTCAGCGGGTGGCCCATCGCTGCCATGTCATAGGCGTAGGCCAGGTCGCGGGCGGGCCCCCCGCTGCTCTGCGACGAGGGCACCAGCCCGTACAGCCGGTGCCCGGCGGTGACCTCTTTGGCCGTGGCCGTCCTGGCCACCACGTCGGTGGCCATCTCGATGCGGGTACCTGATGTCTCGCCCAGGTAGATCTCCGCGATCCCGGTCGGATGCGCGAGCATGACCTCCACCTGGTTACCGGGCCGTGGCCGCCAGTACCCGCTCTCGGTTCCCAGCGGAGCGCCGATCCTGCCCTTGTCGTCCAGCCGCCAGGTCCTGCTGATGTAGCTGAGGAACGCCTTGCCGTTGTGGCTGAAGACGATCTCCTGCCCGAACCTGAACGACTCGATGGTCGGGTATCCGCCGATCCCCGCGCCCTCCCACCGTCCCAGCAGGAACCCCAGCGGCTCCAGGTCAGGATGGAGTGCCACGGCGTCTCCCGGCACGGTAGACCCGCACGGCCAGGTACCCGCAGGCGGCGGCGGCAACGGCGAGCACGAGGATCAGGACCGCCGCGCTGGCCGTGCCGTGCATAGGCGCAGTGTACGATCCCGCCGCCGCGCCGGGGCTGAGCAGGCCCGCGCCGCGCCGCGCCTGCGGCCCGGGCGGTGCTTGCCCCCGGAGGCGCCCCTGACCCGCGGTGCGGGCTACAGTTGCGGCATGGCCGAGCGCTGCATTGTCATCAAGGTCACCGCCGGCAAGGACGACCCGGAGCGCTGCAACCAGGCCTTCACGGTCGCGGCGGCCGCGGTCGCCAGCGGGATCGGTGTTTCGCTGTGGCTCACCGGCGAGTCAGCGTGGTTCGCGCTGCCCGGGCGCGCCGGGGACTTCTCGCTGCCGCACGCGGCGCCGCTCGCCGACCTGCTCGCGGCCGTGCTGGCCGCCGGCTCGGTGACGGTGTGCACCCAGTGCGCCGCCCGCAGGGACATCACGGCCGACGACCTGATCGACGGCATCCGGATCGCCGGAGCGGCGACGTTCGTCGCCGAGATCATGGCCGAGGGCGCGCAGGCCCTCGTCTACTAGGCCGTCGCGCCCCGGGACGCCAGGCGCTCGGTGCGGAGCTGCCGCACCAGTTCCTCCTGCCGCGGGTCCACAGGCGGCAGCGGGCCCGCCACCCAGCCGAGCAGCAGGTCGGCCAGCCCGGGATTGCGGACCAGCGCCGGACCATGCAGGTAGGTGCCGATGACCCGACCGCCGTAGGCGCCCTCCGTGCCGTCTCCGTTGCCCACGCCATCCAGCACGGCGGCGAGCGGCCTGGCCGCCGGCCCGCGCCAGGTGACGCCCTGGTGGTTCTCGAAACCGGTGAGCCGCGGCACGCCGAGCCCGGGATCGACCTCGGCGGTTATCTCGCCGACGGCACGCTGCTCACCCCGGCTGCTGCGGATGTCGAGCAGCCCCAGCCCGGGCACCGCCTCGCCCTCCGCGCCGGCGAACTCGGCTCCGATGATCTGGTAGCCGGCGCACACCGCGAAGATCACCGCACCCCGGCTGGCGGCGGCGGCCAGCCCGCCGTCCGCCCTCAGCCGCCGCGCGGCCAGCACCTGCGGCAGGTCCTCGCCGCCGCCCAGCAGGTAGATATCGCCGTCGCCGGGGACCTGCTGGTCGGAATTGACCCCGGCGACCTCGACGGCCATGCCGCGCAGCCCGGCGCGGCGGACGAGCACGAGCAGGTTGCCGCGATCGCCGTAGGTGCTCAGCAGGTCCGGGTACACCCAGACCAGCCGGATCGCCGCCGCGGGCCCGGGAACCGGCCCGGGCAGGCCGAGGTTGTCGTGCATCACCCTCCGTTTACACCGTGCGGCCGAGGACCGCGCGGACCTGCTGGAACGCCGTGTAGTTGGCGACCACCTCCATGGACGCGGCGCGGGCCAGGTCCACGGCCTCGTCGATGCCGCCGACGACGCGGAACGCCACCTCGTCCGCTTCGAGCCGCACGGCGAGGTCGGTCCGGCGCTCGCCGGTCACGAGCACCGGCCTGCCGCGCAGCCTGCGGTAGTCCACGTCCCACAGCCACGAGGTGTCCCTGCCGTCCGGGCCCTGGGCGTTCACCGCCAGCAGCACCGGCACCGGCGGCGGCGCGAGGATGTCCAGCGTCTCCAGCCACCCGGCCGGGTTCTTGGCCAGCAGCAGCCGCAGCGCGCAGCCGCGCCGGCTGGCCTGCGTGTACCGGCCCGCCACCGACCGCACGTGCTGGAGCGCTGCCATCGCCTGCGGCACGCTGATGCCGAACAGGTCCGCCACCGCCAGCGCCATCACCGCGTTGGACCTGTTGGCCCGGCCGGGCAGGTCCAGGCCGGCCGGCCAGGACCGGTCGGCAGGGTCGATCACCTGGTCGCCGGCGAGCACCCAGCTGACCGCGGGCCTGCGGTTGGAGCATTCACCGCAGTACCAGTGGTCGCCGTCGCGCCGCAGGTGCGACCCGCACTGCGGGCAGCACCAGGAGTCGTCGTGCCAGCGCTGGCCCGCAGCCACCCAGGTGACCTTGCCGGCCTGCCCGGCCGCCCACGCCACCAGCGGGTCGTCGGCGTTCGCGATGACGTGGCAGCCCTGCGCGGCGGCCAGCGCCGCCCGCCAGCGGCGCGCCAGCATCCAGATCTCCGCCGCCCTGTCCATCTGGTCCCGGCTGAGGTTGAGCAGGGCCACCACCCGCGCGCCGGTCGCCTCGAGCATGGCCGGCATGTGCTTCTCGTCGACCTCGAGCACCGCCATGGCGGCGTCGGGAGCCCTGGCAAGCGCGGACACCAGGCCGGCCTCCATGTTCGCGCCGAACGCGTTCGACGCGACCTGCTGGCCGTCCGCGCCCAGCGCCGCCGTGATCAGCCTGGTCGTAGTGGTCTTCCCGTTGGTGCCGGTCACCAGGACGACCTGCCGGCCGCGCGCCAGCAGCCGCAGCAGGTCGGGTTTGAGCCGCAGGCCGATGACACCGCCGATGACCGACCCGTCGCCGCGGCCGGCCAGCCGGGAGGCACGCCCGGCGGCGCCGCCGACCGTGGTGGCGAGCCGCGCGCGCAGCGGCAGTCCGGGACGCCGGGGCGGCGGGACGCGTGGGTTCATCTCGGCCCCGATGTTATCCGGTCACGGCACCCGGCAGGCGATGGTTCCGGGCCGCCCCGCATCCGCTGCCGCAAATACTTCTGTGCCACAACTAATGTGCCGTCGCCGGCTGGGCGCGGCTGTCCCCCCGGCGCAGCGCAAGCTGCTGATGGCATGCGCGAACCCAAAGAGCACTTCCCGGCGCACCATGGTCAGGTCGCTGATCGCGTATCCGGCGGCGTCGGCCCAGCCGGCCGGCGACCGCAGCCGCGTGCGCCATGGGCCGGCCGCGTGCCGCGGCTGCGCCTGGCCGTGCCCGCCGTGCCCCTGGCCGGTGCCGGGCAGCGCTTTGCGTGCCGCCTCCTGCTCCGCGGAGGGGACCGCCCGCGGTAGCACCAGGGCGAGCAAGGCGATCATCAGCGCGCCGCCGATGAACTCCGCTGCGGCGAACTGCCAGCCGATCAGCAGCCAGCTTACGATGCCGAGCTCGAGCACCAGGTTCGTGGACGCGAACATGAACGCCTGCGCGGCGGTGAAGTCCGCGCCGCGCGCGAACAGCGTCTTGGCCAGCGCCGAGGCCGCATAGGAGCAGGACGAGGAGACCGCGCCGAACAGCCCGTCCCGGGCGATGCTGGCCGCCCGGTGATCCCCGAGCGCTCGCTGCAGTTCGGCCCGGGACGCGAACGCCTGCACCGCGCCGGACAGCCCGAAACCGAGCACCAGCGCCCACAGCGTCTGCCAGAACATGGCGGCGCCATCGGCGAGGCCGCGCCCGATCACGTCCACAACGCCCATGCCCGGACAATATACCCGTAAGGGGTATCCAGGTTCCGCCGCAGGCTCGAGCATTACGGGTGCGGTCCCGTGCTGGCCGGCTTGACGGCCCTGATGATGGCCGAGTGCATTCCCGGGCCGACCTCGGCCGTGAAGCTGACCGTCGCGTCGGCGAAGCCTGCCGCCGCCAGCCCGCAGAGGTACTCGGCGCGCGACAGCGCGCCGGCGATGCAGCCGACGTAGGAGCCGGCCGCCCTCCGGTCGGCCTGGGTCATGCGGTCCTCGGCTACCACGTCGGCGATCCCGATCTGGCCCCCGGGCACCAGCACCCGGAACATTTCCCGCAGCACCGCAGGCTTGTCGGTGGACAAGTTGATCACGCAGTTGGAGATGACCGCGTCCACCGACGCGTCCGGCAGCGGCAGCGCTTCGATGTGCCCCTTGCGGAACTCGGCGTTGGCGGCGCCGGCCTTGGCGGCGTTCGCCCGGGCAAGCGCCAGCATGTCATCGGTCATGTCCACGCCATACGCAAACCCGGACGGCCCGACCCGTCGCGCGGACAGCAGCACGTCGATGCCGCCGCCCGATCCCAGGTCCAGTACCCGGTCGCCCGGCCGCAGGTCGGCGACTGCCAGCGGGTTACCGCAGCCCAGGCTGGCCAGCACCGCATCCTCCGGCAGCCCCCGGGTCTCGTGCTCGGCGTACAACTGGCCGCCGAAACAGCCGGACGAGTCCGGCGCTACCGCCCCCGTGCCACAGCACGAGCTGGCCTGCCCGTCACCGCATCCTGCCGCGTGGCCCGCTCCGAGCTGCACAACCGTGCGGGCCGCCTCGGCATACCGGGCGCGCACCTGTTCCCGCAGCGCATCGCCGGATGTGTCCCCCACCGCGCCTCCGCTCTGTGTTTTCCGGAGCGCGCGCGTCGGGCAAGCCGCCGCGCGGCCGCTCATGTGTTTCCGGAGCGCGCGCGTCGGGCAAGCCGCCGCGCGGCCGCTCATGTGTTTCCGGAGCGCGCGTCGGGCCAGCCGCCGCGCGGCCGTTCATAGACAGCTGTCGATTCCTACCCTGCCCGAGAAATAGACAGATGTCAATGCCTGGCATACTGGTCCGGTGAGCGATTTCGCTGCTGCCCAGGACCGGCCCGCTCCGGCGCGCGCGGACGACTGCTGCGCTCCGCTGCTCGGCGAGCCGCTCACCGCGGGCCAGGCCGCGCGCCTCTCTCGCACCCTGAAAGCCGTTGCCGACCCAACCCGGCTGCGGCTGGTCTCCATCGTCGCCGCCCACGAGGGCGGCGAGGCGTGCGTCTGCGACCTCACCGCACTGCTGGGCCTTACCCAGCCGACGATCTCTCACCACCTGAAGATCCTCGTCGACGCGGGGATCCTCACCAGGGACAAGCGCGGCGTGTGGGCCTACTACGCGGTGCGCCCGGCTGCGCTGCGGGAGCTGGCTGCCGCACTGGACGGCGCAGCTCCCCAAGGCGTGCGGCAGGGCGAGCCGCTGCCGCCGCCTGGGCGTGTGACGTGCGGCCGCCCGTGCTGAAGCTGCTGGGGTTCGTGCTCCCGCTGGGCCTTGACTCCTTCGCCGTGGCCGCCGCGATCGGCGCTGCCGGGCCAGGCGTGCGGCGGGCGCGGCTACGTATCTCGCTCATCTACATGATTTTCGAGGGCGGGATGCCGCTGATCGGCCTAGGCGTGGGCAGGACGCTCGCATCCGGCCTCGGGCAGGCCGCCGACTACCTGGCCGCCGCCACGGTCATCGCCATCGGGACCTGGATGCTGCGGGCAGGCGGCGATGACGGGCAAAGAGCCAGCCGTGTTGCCGGAAGCCACGGGCTGGCGCTCATCGCGCTTGGCATGAGCATCAGCCTGGACGAGCTGGCCATCGGGTTCACGATCGGCCTGGCGGGGCTGCCGGTGATCCCGGTGATCGTGGCCCTCGCCGTGCAGGCGTTCCTTGTAGCACAGCTCGGCCTGACGGTCGGCACCAGGGTCAGCGAGCGGCTGCGTGAGCGGGCCGCCCAGGCCGCTGGTATCGCCCTGATCCTGCTCGGCGCCTACGTCGTGGCAGAGCAGGTCGCCCGGTGAGCGCGGCGGGGAGTTGCGCCGCGCATCGTTACCTGATCGGCCAATCGGCGGGGACGCCGAGCTGGTCGGCCAGTTCCGTGTACGGGCCCTCGGGCAGCACCAGGCGGGCGACCCGCAAGATGGCCCGGGGGTCCTGCCCGGGGGGCCGCAGCACGTAGACCGTGCCGTCGCGCGTGCTGCAGGTCACGATCAGCCGGTGGTGGTCGGCCACGACGATCGGCCAGCTGGCAGGCATCCCGAGCTGGGCGGCCAGCTCGCCGTACGTGCCTTCCGGAAGCACCAGGCGAGCCAGCCGCAAGATGGCCCGAGGGTCTTCACCAGGACGCCGCAGCACGTAGACGGTGTCGTCACGCGTGCTGCGGGTCACGACCAGCCGGTCGTGGTCGGCCACGACGATGCGGGTCATGCCCGCGGTGACCTTTCCGGAGCCGGACCCCTGGCCAGAGCCGCCGAGATACAGCCCGCCGCCCGCGGCAGCGGCCCGCCGCCGACGGCGCCGGGCCATCGGCAGCAGCGGCTCGGCGAGCAGCGCCGCGCCGATGAGCAGGCCGGCCACCAGCGCGGTCTCCAGCCAGGCCGGCATGCCGGTGGCGGTCGGCGTTGCGCTTCTTGGCGGCGAAAGGTGCCTGCCGCCTGCGGGCGGGGGTTCCGGGTACCGCGGGCGGCCGCGGCTTGGCGCGGACGGCGATGCTGCCGCCGAGCCCGGGACCACGAGCACAGCCCCAGCGCGGATCACGTTCGGATCGGCGCCGATGACCTGGCGGTTGGCCGCGTAAAGCGCCGGCCAGCCGCCGGGCACAGCCAGGGCGGCTGCGATCCCGGCCAAGGTGTCACCGGCCGCGACCGTGTAGCGGGCCGGTGCTGTCTGCCCGGGTAGCACCAGGACGGTGCCGGGGCGGATGACGTTCGGATCAGGGCCGATGGGTGACTGGTTGGCTGCGTAAAGCGCCGGCCAGCCGCCGCGCACGGCGAACCGCGCGGCGATTCCGGACAGTGTGTCACCGGGCTGCACGACATACCTCGCGGCGGGGCGCGGCGCCGACACGAGTGCCGTGGCGACGCTCGTCGTGCTGGCCAGGGTCAGTTCAGTAGTAATCCTCGCGGTGCGGATGTTCGCCTGGGCGGGGCGGACGGATCCCTTCATGCCGACCGCCACCAGGATGACCATCAGGATGCTCCAGGCGAGCACGCACGCGGACTTCGTCCACATACGCACAGTGCTGTCACTTTCCTTCCAAGGGGATCAGCGCCGGACGCTGCTGGTCCAGGCGCCGAAGGCACGGACCGGGTGGAAGGAAAGGACTTAGGCTGGCGGCACCTCAGGTAGATAGGAACGCCAGATGAGCTTCGCGTCAGCACGACGCGCGAGCCACAGCAAGACCAGCGTGCGCCGCGTCATCGCAGCGGCAACAACCCCACCGGGCATCCCGCCGCTCCCGCCGGCGCCGCTGCTGGCGCCAGAACCGCCGCCGCCGTTCGGGGCGTTCGCGCCGTCGGCGGCGCCGCCCGGCACGGTCGGCAGTCCTGGGACCGCCCGCACCGGCGAAACTGGCGCGCCGCTGCCCGACCCCGCCGGCAGCCAGGACGCCCCCGTGCCCGGCGCTGCCGCTGCCGCCGATGCGCCTGCAGCGCGAAGGGCGGTCGCACTCGGCGCGCCGCGACCGGGGCCGCCCAACGGACCAGCGGCCGGGGCGGACATCCCAGCCGGGGACCAAACCGGGGCTGCCATGCGGTTAGCCGGAACTTCAGTCCCGGCTGCGGTGGATCCGACTGGCGCCACACCACGGGCGCCCGACACCAGGGCCGACGCGCCGACGGCCGGGACCAGCGCCCGAGAAACCGGGGCCGCCGCGCCGACGGCCGGGGCCAGCGCCCGAGAAACCGGGGCCGCCGCGCCGATAACCGGGACCAGCGCCCGAGAAACCGACGGCGCCGCGCCGGCAACCGGGACCACAGCCCTGACGGCCGTGGACACCACGGGGGC
>JAFAPY010000235.1 GCA_019246795.1 Streptosporangiaceae bacterium
ACACCGCACGCGGCATCGAGGACCTGATCCGTCAGCCCGGCGTGCACGCGGCCGGCGTGATCATGTCCGCGGAGCCGCTGACCGACCACATCCCGGTCTGGACCCGGCACACCGACGGCGTCACCATCACGCAGTTCGACTACCCCACCTGTGAGGGCCTCGGCCTTCTCAAGATGGACTTCCTCGGCCTGCGCAACCTGACGATCATGGCCGACGCGATCGCGGCGATCGGGAAGAACCGCGGCACCTCGATCGACCTGCTGAGCCTGCCCCTGGACGACAAGCCCACCTATGAGCTGCTGGCGCGCGGCGACACGCTCGGCGTGTTCCAGCTCGACGGCGGCCCGATGCGCTCGCTGCTGCGGATGATGAGGCCAGACAACTTCGAGGACATCTCCGCGGTGAACGCCCTGTACCGGCCCGGCCCGATGGGCGTGAACAGCCATATCAACTACGCGCTGCGCAAGACCGGCCGCCAGCAGATCACGCCGATACACCCCGAGCTGGAACGACCGCTCCGCGAGGTGCTGGAGCCCACCTACGGCCTGATCGTCTACCAGGAGCAGGTGCAGAAGGCGGCGCAGATCCTGGCCGGCTACTCCCTCGGCCAGGCCGACCTGCTCCGCCGGGCCATGGGCAAGAAGAAGAAGGAGATCCTGGACAAGGAGTTCATCCCGTTCCGCCAGGGCTGCCGGGAACGCGGCTACTCCGACCAGGCGATCCAGGCGATCTGGGACGTGCTGGTGCCATTCTCCGGGTACGCGTTCAACAAGTCGCACACCGCTCCTTACGCCCTCATCGCCTACTGGACCGCCTACCTCAAGGCCAACTACCCGGCCGAGTACATGGCCGCGCTGCTGTCCTCGGTGGCCGACGACAAGGACAAGTCGGCGCTGTACCTGAGCGAGTGCCGCCGGATGGGCGTCAGCGTACTGCCGCCGGACGTCAATGAGTCCGTGGCGACGTTCGCGGCGGTCGGCCGCGACGTCCGGTTCGGCCTGGCGGCGATCCGCAACGTCGGCGCGGGGGTCGTGGAGGCGATCATCGCGGCCCGCAAGTCCAAGGGCGCGTTCGCCAGCTTCGCCGATTTCCTGCGCAAGGTGCCGCTGGCGGTGTGCAACAAGCGGGTGATCGAGTCGCTGATCAAGGCAGGCGCGTTCGACTCGTTCGGCGATGCGCGCAAGGGCCTGGTGCTTGTGCACGAGCAGGCGGTCGACGCCGTGCTCGACATCAAGCGCAACGAGGCGCTGGGCCAGGACTCGCTGTTCGGCGGGGACGCCGAGGCGGACGCGGCCTTCGACGTGCCCGTGCCGCCGGGGGAGTGGGACAAGACCACCCGGCTCAACTTCGAGCGGGAGATGCTCGGGCTGTATGTCTCCGATCATCCGCTGCTGGGCATCGAGCACATCATCGCCAGGGACAGCGACCGCTCGGTCGCGGAGCTGATGGAAGAAGATCCCGAACGAGCGGGTGCCGCGCGGCCCGATGCACAGATCATCAGGGTCGGTGGCATCCTGTCCGGCGTGCAGCGCAAGGTGACCAGGCAGGGCAACCAGTGGGCCACGGCCACCCTGGCGGACCTGGCAGGCGCGATCGAGGTGCTGTTCTTCCCGCAGACCTACCAGCTCTGCGCGGCGTCGATCGCCGAGGACGCGGTGGTCGTGGTCAAGGGGAAGGTGGACCGCAGGGACGACGTGCCCAAGCTGATCGCGATGGACCTGGCCGTCCCGGACACCTCCGCCGGCAACTCGGGCCGTTCGCCCCTTTCCGGCCCGTTCGTGGTGTCCATGCCGCTGGCCAGGTGCGTGCCGCCGGTGGTGGAACGGCTCAGGGAGGTGCTGTGCACCCATCCCGGGCCGACCGAGGTGCACCTGCGGCTGCGCGGCCGCGAGCGCACCACGGTCGTGCGCCTGGACGACAAGCTGCGGGTCGCTGCCTCGCCCGCCCTGATCGGCGACCTCAAGCAGCTACTCGGGCCGTCCTGCGTCAGCTAGGGATCCCGGGTAGTCAGCTGGTCTGCGAGCCGAGGAGCTGGTCGAGGAACGTCTTGTACATGCGCAGCGTCCCGCGCAGCGCCTCGGTGTCGGCGTTGGTACCCTCGCCCCACTGGGAGCTGAGCGAGCGCTGCTGCTCGGTGATGGCGCGTTGCCTTTCCTCGACGGCGCGCTGCCGCTCTTGGATGGCCGCCTCCAGCCTGGCGGTTACCTGGGCCACCAC
>JAFAPY010000238.1 GCA_019246795.1 Streptosporangiaceae bacterium
CAGGCCCTTGCGTTCACGCAGGATCTGGATCCGCTCGCCCGTCCGCTTCCCGGCGAGGTCATCGAGCATCAGCCAACCTCGGGTCGTTCCCTCAGCTACTAGCAGCCTATGACGCTGTCCGCATGGCCTGCCAGGGAACACCACACCGGTTGTTCCTGCCGCGCCGTAGCCCGCGGGAGGGCCTTACCATTGACAGGGTGTCGGAGCTGGACGCGCCGCATGACGAAAACCGCACCGATCAGGCCGTCTGCCCTGGCCGCGGCCTGGCCGCCGCGGGTTAGGCGCTGGCAGTCGGCCTGTCCTGGCTCCCGGAACGAGTGACCGCGACGGGCGCGCCGGACAGCCAGGCGAGTTCGCCGATACCTAGTAGACCGTCGCTGCTTAGTTCTGGCGTGTGTGGTTGAGTGGCTGGGTGGTGGCAGATCTTCCTTCCCTGCCCGTTGGAGCTGTGTCATGGCGTCGCAGAAGAAGCGGCCGGTCACGTTGACCGCGGCTGATCGTCAGGCGCTGGCCGGGGTGGTGACGACGGGGGTGCATCCGGCGTCGATGATCAGGCGGGCGCGGGTGCTTCTCGCGCTGGATACCTCGGTGGGTGAGGTGGATCCGAAGGAGGTGATCGCCCGGCGGATCGGTGTCTCAGGTGAGACGCTGCGGCTGGTGGCCAGGCGGTTTGCCGAGACCGGCGGGGACGTGCGGGCCACGATCGGGCGCAAGCAGCGTGAGCATCCGCCGGTGCCCTCGCCGGTGACCGGTGAGGTCGAGGCCCGGTTGATCGCGCTGGCGTGCTCGGCGCCGCCGGCTGGTCATGCCCGGTGGTCGCTGCGGTTGCTGGAGAAGCACGTCGCGCTGACCAGTGACATCCCGGACCTGGATCACTCCGCCATCGGCCGGGTGCTAAAAAAACGAAGCTTCGTCCTCATCTGAGGAAGTGCTGGGCGATCCCGCCGAAGGCTAACGCGCAGTTCGCGGCCCGGATGGAAGACGTGCTCGCGGTCTACGCGCGTCCTTACGATCCGGCGCGGCCGGTGGTGTGCATGGATGAGAAGCCCTACCAGCTGCTCGGCCACGTCCGCGCTCCGATCCCCGCTGGCCCTGGCCACGATCTGATGATCGACTCCGAGTACGTCCGGTGCGGCACCTGCTCGATCTTCTGCTGGGTCGAGCCCCTGGCCGGCTGGCGCCGGGTCGACGCCCAGCCCCACCGCACCAAGATCGACTGGGCCGGCCAGGTCAGACGGCTCCTGAACGCGGACTACCCCGGCGTCCAGACCGTCGTGCTGGTCATGGACAACCTCAACACCCACGGCATCGGGTCGCTGTACGAGGCGTTCGAACCCGCCGAGGCATTCGCGCTGGCCCAGCGGCTGGAGATCCACCACACCCCCAGGCACGGCTCCTGGCT
Organism: Streptosporangiaceae bacterium; assembly: GCA_019246795.1. Taxonomy (GTDB): domain Bacteria; phylum Actinomycetota; class Actinomycetes; order Streptosporangiales; family Streptosporangiaceae; genus Palsa-504. Next base: position 1,403 of record JAFAPY010000238.1, read on the forward strand.
CAACATCGCCGAGATCGAGCTCTCAGCCCTGACCCGGCAATGCCTGGACCGGCGCATCAACGACCTCGACGAACTCAACACCGAACTCACCGCATGGCAGCACGCCACCAACACTGCGCAGCGCCAGGTCGACTGGCACCTGACCACCGATGACGCGCGCATCAAACTCCGCCACCTATACCCCAACACTTAGCCGCGACAGACTACTAGTAGCTGAGGGAACGACCCGAGGTGGCTGATGCTCGATGACCTCGCCGGGAAGCGGACGGGCGAGCGGATCCAGATCCTGCGTGAACGCAAGGGCCTGCCCCGGCCCGTGCTGGCCGGCCTTGTTGGTATGTCCGCCTCGTGGCTGAAAGGCATCGAGCGTGGCACTAGGCTGCCGCCGCGCCTGCCACTGCTAGTCAAGCTGGCCGAGGCGCTGGCGGTGGGAGACGTGGCGGTGCTGGCCGGTATCGATATGGATCTGGGCGGCGCTACGTCGGTCCCGGTGTCTTCGTTCGCGCGCATCCCGCATGACGCGGTACCCGCTATCCGCGAGGCCATCCGTGACCCGATGCTGACCATTCCCTCTGCCCCGGTTGACGTGGCCGCACTGGCGGGCCGGACCGCGGACGCCTGGCGCCTGTGGCACCAGTCTGCCCAGCACCGCACCGACGTGGGCCGCATCCTGCCCCGGCTGGTCACCGACACCCGCATCGGCGCCCGCACCGCCGAGGGGCAGGACCGGCGCGCTGCCTGCGCGGTACTGGCCGAGGTGTACGCCTTGGTGCAGCATGAGGTGGTGTGGGCCAGCGAGGCCGAGCTGACCTGGACGGCAGCCGACCGGGCGATGACCGCCGCGCAAGAGGCCGACACGCCTGCGGCGCTGGCCGGGGCTGCGTGGACTCTCGGCATGGTGCAGCGCTCGGCGGGCGATACCGACGGCGCGCTGACGCTGGCCCGGGATGCCGCGGCGCTGCTTGAGCCGCGGCTGGCAGATGCGGGCGTTGAGTTGCGGGCGATGTATGGCGCGCTCCAGCTGCACGCGGCCACGACGGCCGCCCGGGCCGGGCGCGAGGGGGATGCCTGGCGGCACTGGGATGCCGCCTGCGCCACCGCGGCGCGGCTGCCCGATCACTATCACCACCCGTGGACCATGTTCGGCGCGTCCAACGTCAAGCTGCACGCGGTGTCGATCGCCGCTGACCTGTCCAGGTCAGCGGAGGCGCGCAGCCGCGCCGAAGACATCGACCCCGAGGAGATCCCGAGCCGGGAACGCCGCGGCCGCCTCGGCGTGGAGATCGCCCGCTCCTACCACCAGCGCCGCGACTACCCGGCCATGCTGCACTGGCTGGAGCAGGCCCACCAGACCTCGGCTGATTCGGTGCGCTACTCCCCGACCGCCCGGCAGATGACCGCCGACGCGGTCGACCACGGCGGGCCGCTGATCAGCCGCAGAGCGCGGTCGCTGGCCGGAAGCGTCGGCCTGCCCCTGTAACCGGCGGGTGCACTCTGCGCCCCCGGCAAGGTAGCCGCACACTGGGCGGTCATCCGCCCGGCAGCTCCCTATCGTCGCCGCTGACGCAACGCTCCAGCCGCAGGAGACGGTGAGGATGACGGGCAGAGCCGTACGTGACTGGTCCCAATCGCTGGCTGAGCTGCGATGGCACTGGGACACCGCCTACATCATCGAATGCTTCGGCCTGGGTGCCTGGGTGGCCCGGCGGCGGGACGGCCGCTGCACGCTGCACGCGGACAGCGCCGAGTTGTTGCGCGACATGATCATGGCCGACTACACCGCCCGGCCGGTCCCCCGCGACCTCGCTCCGTCGTGACCGGCTGGCCAGTCAAGACGGCGCAGGACCAGGCCGCCGCGCTGCAAGCCGCGTTCCCCAGTTATACGGTCACAGTGATCCCGCACTACCGCGGCCGTCCCCGGATTGAGGCGATCAGCCGCGATGGCGGCAACCCGTGGTGCCTGATCAGCGACGAAGCCCACGAGATCTGGCGCGAACTACGCGGGGCTGCGAGTAAGGAGAGCGGACAATCGGGGGCGGGCGGCACGCCCTGCCGACCCGGCGGCCGGTATCCATGCAGATTTGTTAAATGAATTCTTGACCGTTACCGGGCTTCCGCAGCTGATGTTGCGCGATAGTCGATGAAAATGCGGGATGACGTGCGGAAACGCGCCGCGTCCTGGGTTGGCGGCGTGTATCTAGGGCCGGGTGTTCGTGCTGGTCAGGGGCCGGCGGGGGTGAGCTGGTAGATCCGCGGCGGCGGGTCGATGCCGAGCTGGGCGAGGATGTCGCGCTGGGCCTTGGTGATCTCGGTGCGCTGCCGGAAGGTCCCGGCGGGGCCGGTGAAGGCGCCGAGGTGGATGCGGTCGAGCTCGCGGCGGAGCTGGGGCCAGGTGGCGCCGCAGGCGTTCTCGGCGATGCGGGCCAGCAGCAGGGCGAGCCAGCACAAGGTGACGTGGGCGCGGATGCGGTCTTCCTTGCGGTGGTAGATCGGCCGCA
>JAFAPY010000247.1 GCA_019246795.1 Streptosporangiaceae bacterium
GGGATGCTCCCGGCCGGCACCTCTGGTGACCCGAAGGAACGCACCCCCGCCGACAACCAGACGGTGCGCAACGTGTTCGTGATCAGCCCGGACAAGAAGATCAAGCTGATCCTGGTCTACCCGATGACCACCGGCCGGAACTTCGACGAGGTGCTGCGGGTGATCGACTCGCTCCAGCTCACCGCCAGGCACCGGGTGGCTACGCCGGTGAACTGGCGACAGGGGGACGACGTCATCATCGCCGGCTCGGTTTCCAACGACGAGGCCAGGGAGCTGTTCGGTGAGTGGAAGGCGCCCAAGCCCTACATCCGCATCGTCCCCCAGCCGGGCTGACGCTTCGCATCTCACACGAGCAAGCTGTCACCTCGTCCCAGGACGTCGCCAAGGTAATCGCCGAGGGCCTCAAACACACCCGGAGATGCCGCTTTACCTGCGGCTGGTGTCTCGTCCGGCTCAAGGTGACGGCGGCGAGCCCGCTGGCGGGCGCTTCGCCAAGTGGAGTTGGACGCCCGGACCGCCGGGCGTCCAACTTAAAGTGGCGGATTCCGTGTGACCGGCCCCGCTCGGCAAGGCTGACGACCTCAGTTGAATCTGCCCAGGGGCGGCCATGCCGAGCTGCCCGGTGGCAGACAGCGCGATTACTTTGCGTGACTGCTGTCCAGGGTGGGGCGCGCAGGTAGCCGCCGTTCGGCGCGGCTTTCCGGCGCTGGCCGGGGTTCGGTCGCGACAGCGCAGAGCCGGGGTGTTCTGGACTGGAGGCATCGCGCCGCGGCGGCTCGATTCAGGTCACGGTCGGCGGGCGTCTTGGGTCATCGTCGCGTTGCTGTGCCGATCAGGGCGGCCTGCGGCATGCCCTGGCTGGTCGAGTGCTCCCTGGCGACGTCGCTGAATGCGGCGGCGGCACGGTCGGTCGCCGCGGCGGGCAGGCTGGTGAACAGCGGCCGTAGCGGAGGAGTCCAGCCGGGCAGGTGGCGAAAGAACGACGCGGGATCGGGCAGTGGCCAGTGGCGGGTCACCTGGTGCACGGCCACGTCGGTGAAGCCCGCCGTCCGCAGGGCGTGCTCTAGCCCTGCCGGCTGACACATATGCGCCCACGGCGGCGGTGCAGGCGCGGGCAGGTCGGGGACCGCGCGGGCCAGGGCAGCGCCGATCAGCTGCGGCAGCCCGGTCCGGGTCATGTCCCAGGAGGCGATCCCGGCGCACCCGCCGGGCCGCAGCACCCGGCGCAGCTCCCGCAGCCCCGCCAGCGGGTCGGGAAAGAAGATCAGCCCGAACGTCGAGGTCCCCAGGTCAAGGTTTTGTCTTCCAGGCCCAGCGCCTGGCCGTCCATCACCTCGGCCCGGGCGCCGAGACTTTCGGCGGCGAACCGGCGGCGCATCACCTCGACCATCCCGGGAGCGAAATCGGTGGCGAGAACCTCGGCCCCGCGCCGTGCCGCCTCTGCTGCCAGCACGCCAGTACCGGCCGCGACATCCACCAGCCGTAGCCTGCATCACAGACGTCCTGGGGCACGGGGCGTGCAGCGCCTGGAGGTGACTGCCAATTCGCACGTGCAGGGATTTTATCGGTCCATTGGCTTCATTGACTGCGGCGTGGCAGAAACGGAGTTTGGCGGCGCACACCGCATGGTGCTGGCGATCGCCTGACTGCAGCAGCACCATCCGGTCTCGATACTGCGGCGCGGCCGGCTTGACGGCTCGCGCCGTCGGCGGCAGCGGCGACTCGGACACCACCGCAACGGGCCAGACGAGTGCGTTGCAAATCCGTTGATAGCTGGGCCGCCGCCTGAGCGGCATGCTGTTGGGCGTTTCCGTCGTTGACTCGGGGCAGTATCGGTGTCATGGACGGGTACGCGTTCGACAGGTCCTGGAGCCGGGAGAATGAACGCCTCACAGCGGTAGAGCGCCAGCTTGATCCGGTCAGCCAGGCCGCTGTGAACCAGGTGGGACTCGCCGCTGGCTGGCGGTGCTGGGAAGCGGGCGCTGGCCGGGGGTCTATGGCGCGATGGCTGGCGGGCCGGGTCAGCCCGAGCGGCTCGGTTCTGGCGTCCGATATCGATGGCGGCGCGCTGGCCGGGCTAGATCGCGGCAATATCACCGTCATCCGTCATGACCTGGAGCGTGACGGCGTGCCCGGCGGCGGGTTCGATCTGATCCACGCCCGCCTGGTGCTCGAGCACCTGAGGGCACCGGGGGCTGTGGTGCGGAAACTGGCGTCGGCATTGCGTGCTGGCGGTTGGCTGATC
>JAFAPY010000098.1 GCA_019246795.1 Streptosporangiaceae bacterium
AAACGCTGGACCCCCCTGGGCAGGCTGGATCCGGGCCGCGCGGTGCCTAGGTCCTCGATCATGAACCGCTTGATCGTCACCTCCTGTCAAGCGACAAAACTTCTGACCCCCCTGGCGACAGAACTTCTGACCCCTGACGCATGTTCAGCTCTGGTGCGGCGGCGCGATCAGCCCCGCACGCTTCTTCTGCCTCAGCCGGTAGCTCTCGCCCTGGATCAACATCGTGTGGCTGTGATGCAGCAGCCGGTCCAGGATCGCCGCCGCTGTCATCTCGTCGCCGAAGACCGCCCCCCACTGCGTGACCGGCTGGTTCGTTGTCACCAGCAGGCTCCCCTTCTCGTAGCGACGCGCCACCAACTGGTACAGCAGGTGCGCGCTGCGCTTCTCGAAGGGCAGGTACCCCAACTCGTCCACAATCAGCAGCTTGGGCTTGCCATAGTAGGCCAGTTGGTCCCCCAGCTTCCCCTCGCTCTCCGCCTGCGCCAGCGTCGCCAGCAGCGCCGTCGTCGAGACGAACAGCACCGAGTGCCCCGCCTCCACCACGGCGCGCCCCAGCCCGATCGCCAGATGGGTCTTGCCCACTCCCGGCGGACCGAACAAAAGGATGTTGTCGGCCTGCGCGACGAAGCGCCCCGTCGCCAGCTCCCGGACCAGCTTGGCGTCCACGCTGGGCTGAAACTTGAAGTCGAACTCCTCCAGCGTCTTGACCGAGGGAAAGTGCGCGATCGTGATGCCCATGGCCACGCGCTTGGTCTGCTTGCTCTGCACCTCCTGGCGCAGCAGCTCGTCCAGGAAATCCAGGTATGTCGGTTCGGCCCGCGCCGCCTCCGACAGCAGCGCGTCCAACCGGTCCGCCACGTGCCCCAGGCGCAGTTTGACCAGGTGCTCCTGCACGCGGGCCCGTACCAGCTCGCTCATGAGGCCCCTCCGGCCGTCGCTTCGATGATGCGCGCGTAGTCCTCCAGGCGCCGTCCCATCTCCGTCTCCGGGGTCTCCTCGGGGGCCGTAGGCGGATCGGTCCGACGGGCGCGCCACAGGCCCTGGTAATGCGCCGCCTCCCGCACCAGCGCGTGCGGCTCGCGGCTGCGCGGATGCCGCGCCACCTCCTTGTCCCCGTGGAAGATGCGCACCTGGTCCAGGCCCACCAGGACCTCGACCCCCTGGCGCACCAGCGCGTGCGGCACGCTGTAGCGCACCGTGTCCACCTCGACCAGACAGTCGGGGGCCACGCGGCGCTTGAGGCGGCGCTCCCGCACCGGCAGCGCCGCGGCCGGCAGCGGGCGCAGCGCCGGCTTCTCCTGCTGCTCGAAGCGCACCCGCGGCACCTGGTGCGTCGTGCCGTGGACCCGCTCGTCCGCCTCCTGGCACCACTGGGCCAGGTGCGCTTCCAGCGCCGCGAAGGAGCCGAACGGCAGCCCCGCCAGGCCGTTGCGCTTGACGTACTTGACTCCCGCCTCGGTCTTGCCCTTGGTGCGCGCCCGATAGGGCTGGCACACCTGCACCTCCAACTCCCGGTCCGCGCAAAAGGCCGCAAAGTCCGGCAGCAGCCGCGCCCGCCCCGTGCTCCGATCCCGCCCCTGGACCAGCGCCCCGGCGTTGTCGATCAGCAAGCGGCGCGGCAGCCCGCCGAAGTGCTCAAAGGCCGCCCACAGCCCCTCCCGCCAGTCATCCTGCCGCTGGGCCAGCAACGCCCGCACGAAGATCCGCCGCGAGAACGACAGCACCGCCACGAACAACAGCACCCGCACCAGGTGCCCGGCGATCCAGACCCGCTTCTCGCCGAAATCCAGCTGCATCTGCTCCCCCGGGGCCGTCTCGAAGCGCACGGTCGCCGCCTCGGCGGCCCGCTGGGCCTGGCGGTGGGGGGCCACGGCCCGCTCCACCGTCCGTACACTGACCTGGGTCCCCTGCTGCCGCAGCAGCCGCGTGACCACCACGGCGTTGCCCTCCGCCGGCCCCTGGAGCAGCCGCACCGCCTCGGCCTGCTGCTCCGGGCTCAGCTTGCGCTGGGCGGGGTGCGGCTGCTCTTCCGCCGCCGAGCCTCCCCGGAGGTAGCGGCGCACCGTATTGCGCGCGATGCCCAATTCGCGGGCGATGCGCTTGATCCCCCAGCGTCGGCGAGCGAGTTCACGAAGCAACTGGACCTCCTCGGATTCAAGCATCGGCACCTCCGTAAGCGGACGTGCCATCTGATCACGGTCTGACTCCATCTGCGAACCTCCTCGATGAGGCGCCAGGGGGTCAGAAGTTCTGTCGTTTGGGGGTCAGTTTACTTGTCGCCTGACAAGCTATCCAGGTGACGCCAGATCCGCTCGGGCTCATGGTCGTGCAGGCCGCAGGCGGCGCCACACTCGGCGCACGGCCAGCTCTTGGGTGTGCCGTGTTCGGCGAACACATCCACTCGCTGGCGGGCCACGTCCAGTTCGACCCGGGCCACCGTCCAGGGTGCAGTCAGGCCCAGCAGATGCTGATACAGGT
>JAFAPY010000103.1 GCA_019246795.1 Streptosporangiaceae bacterium
TGGCGACCGAGGGCCGCGCGAGCTTGCGGGGCCGCGCGGCCGGCCGCCGGGGCGCAGCAGCTGCGACGATCATCGCGGCCGCCTGCACCGCCCTCGCCGCGTCCACGGTGCCGTAGCCGGAGCCGGCGGCCGGCCGGGCCGCAAGCGGCGCAGTGGTGGCGCCTGCCCCTGGCACCGCGGCGGCCGTGCTCGCGGTCAGCGCCCGGGTCATCTCGGCCACGGTGAGGTGCGGGAACCTGGACAAGACCAGGGCCGCGACGCCGGCCACGATGCCGCTGGACAGGCCCGTGGTGCTGAGCTGCACGTAGCCAGCCGGCGCCGCCGCGGCTACCAGGGCGACCCCCGGTGCGGTCAGCGCCACGTAGGAACGCCTGCTGGTGAACGAGGCGAGGCTGCCGTCCCTGGCCACCGCGCCCACCGCGATGACGCCGCGGTAAGCGGCGGGGTAGTTGACGATGCCGGCGCCCAGGCCGTCGTCACCTGCCGGCGCGACAAGCAGCACGTTGTTGCGCAGCGCATAACCGACCGCTGCCTGCTCGGCGGGGCTGCCGCCGACCGCCGCGAGATCCGGCTGCCCGGTCAGGCCCAGCGTTCCCGGGTCGAGCGGCAGGTCGATGATCCGCGCGCCGTGATCGACGGCGTACCTGATGCCTGCGGCGATGGCGTCCGGGAGCCTGCGGGCGAGGTCCGGGTCCGAGGCCAGCGGGTCGTTGTACTCCAGCGTCACCCGGACGGCCAGGATCTTCGCCGCGGGCGCGATACCGACGATCCCGGCCGCGCCGCGGGCGCCGTGCCCGTGGCCGGCGATGATACCCGCCACCGCTGTTCCCTCGATGCCCCAGTAGGGGCTGCCCGGCGCCCGGCCGGAGCCGGTGTAGTCGGGCCCGGTGATCACGGCGCCTGCCAGGTCCGGGTGGCCCGCGGCGACGCCGGTGCCGAGCACGGCCACGGTGACGGCGGCGCCGGAAGCAGCCGCCTGCGGGACGTGCAGCCCGGCCAGCCACCATTCCTGGGACCGGACGGCGTCCTGCTGCGCTGCAGCGGCGGTCCCGAGCGTGGACCCGGCGGCGGCCGGGCCGAAGGCCGCGAGGGCTCCAAGAAGGGCCGTCGCCGCGGCGAGGCCGGCGGACGGCACCCCGGTGCCGCGGAACGATCTGTATGGCACTTCGGTCCGGCATCTCCTCCAGTCTGACCGGGCCGGCCTCCCGCAGCGACGATCCGACCCGGCTATGTAATCGTGCCATGCGCCCTGCCGCCCGCGGAATGCATCACGGCCGAATGCCGCGCTTGTTTCCGTGCGGCGGTGGCTTTGCCGAAGTCCCCGGAGGTCCGCACTCGCGGCCGGCCTGGATAACGCTCCCGGCGGCGCCGCCAGCGACACCCGCGCGCCCGGCGGCAGGCCGAGCCGCTGCGCGGCGTTCCCGCCGTTGACCGCGATGGACACCAGCCCGGCGCTGTCGGCGTACGCGACCAGCTCGCCGGGCGCGACAGCCCCGAACGTGTCACGGTACGGCAGCGCAAGCGTGCGCGCGCCGGCGTTCACCAGCACGATCCCGCCCGGCTCGACGCCGATCTGCGCGGCGTCGGACGCGGTAAGGGCAAGCTGGACGTTGCCGAACCTGTCCACGGTCAGCACTTCGCCCTCGGCGATGGCGCCGCGGACCAGCCGTTGCGGCGCGGGCAGCGTGACAAGCTCGCCGACCCCGATCTCCTCGCCCACCGCCGCGAGGTCCGCACCGGCCGCCAGGTGCGCGGCGACCGGCATGAAGATGTCGCGCCCATGAAACGTCGCGCTCACGGTGGTAAGCCACAGCGCGGCGTTGGTCAGGACGTGCGCGCGCGCCGCGCCGCCCGCTGCCGCCACGGCCCACGACAGCAGGCCGTTGTCCGGGCCGACGAACACCGACTGGCCTGCCGCCACCGTGACGGCGCGCCTGGCCGTGCCGACGCCCGGGTCCACCACCGCCACGTGCACGGCCGGCGGCAGGTACGGCACGGTCTGCGCGAGCACGGCAGCGCCGCGCCTGATGTCCCCGGGCGGCACCAGGTGGGTCACGTCGATGATGCCGGCATGCGGCGCGATGCGCGCGCCCACCCCGTGGCATGCCGCCACGAAGCCGTCGTCGAGCCCGTAGTCGGTGAGGAAGCTGAGGTAACGGAAACGGGTCACGTACGGTGAGCGTACGCCGGTCCCGCGCAGGTACGCCGCTGCGGGGGCGGAGGCACCGGCAACAATGCCGGGGTAGGTTCGTCACTAATGGCATCAGTTCGTCGTGCCGATCTGCGGGGAGGCCGCATGTCCGGGTTGTCCGACCATGACATGCGGATCCTGGCGTTCGAGCGCCGTGGCTGGCGGTCGCCCGGCGTGAAGGAACAGGCCATCGCCGACGTGCTCGGCATGCCGGCCACGCGCTACTACCAGCTGCTGAACGAGCTGATCGACAGGCCGGAGGCGCTGGCTTTCGACCCGGTGCTCGTCACGCGGCTTCGCGCCCAGCGCGTCCGGCGGCGGCGCATCCGCTCTCCCCGGCCCGCGGATACCAACGGCACGCACGGGCGGAACGGATGACCGTGCCGCAGGCAGCCACCCCCGAGGGCCGGGCCGGCCTCGACGCGCTGCTCGCCGCCCCGCGGGACGGGCTGATCGCCACGGACTTCGACGGCACCCTGGCGCCCATCGTGCCGGACCCGGGCGCAGCACGTGCCTACCCTGGCGCGGTGGGTGTCCTGGCCAGGCTGGCACCGGCGGTCGGCACCGTCGCCGTCATCACTGGCAGGCCCGCCGCGGAGGTGGTCGCGCTCGGCGGCCTCGACGCCATCCCCGGCATCGTCGTGCTCGGCCAGTACGGGTGGCAGCGCTGGCACGACGGCACGGTGTCGGCGCCCGACCCGCCGCCCGGCGTCGCGGCCGCCCGCGCCGCCCTGCCGGGGCTGCTCGACCAGGCCAGCGCCCCGGAAGGCACCTGGATCGAGGACAAGGTGCACGCGCTTGCCGTGCACACCCGTCGCGCCGCTGACCCGCAGGGGGCGCTGCAGCGGCTGCGCGGCCCGCTCACCGGCCTGGCCGCCAGATTGGACCTGGCGGCCGAGCCCGGCCGGATGGTGATCGAGCTGCGCCCGCCGGGCGTGGACAAGGGTGCCGCGCTGACCGCCCTGGCCCGGGAACGCGTCGCTCGTTCTGTCATCTTCTGCGGTGACGACCTCGGCGATCTGCCCGCCTTCGCCGCGGTTCGCTCGCTGCGGGCGGCAGGGATCCCCGGCTGCACGGTCGGCAGCGGCAGTGACGAGTCCCCGCAGGTCGCGGCGGAAGCCGACCTTGCCGTTGCGGGCCCTGCGGGCGTCACGGAGCTGCTGGCCGCCATCGCCGCCGCGCTTGGCGTGTTAGGGGCCGAGCGCGGCCAGCTGGTCGCCGAGCCAGCGCGAGGGCGGGCTGGCCGCGGCGATGACGGCGAGCGCGGCGCTGCGGCTGCGGCGTTCGGCATCCGGCATGGCAAGCGCCCGGTGCAGCGCCGCGGCGGTCTCGCTGACGTCGTACGGGTTGACCAGCAGCGCGGCGGCGCCCAGCGTCGCGGCGGCTCCGGCCTCCCGGGACAGCAGCAGCGCGCAGCCGCGTTCGGAAAGCACCGGTCCCTCCTGCGCGACCAGGTTCATGCCGTCCCTGACCGGATTGACAACCAGCACGTCGGCGAGCGCGCAGGCGGCCAGCGACCGCGGGTAGTCGTCGCGCACCTCCAGCAGCAGCGGGTCCCACTCCGGGGTGCCGAACTCCTCGGTGATCTCCTGCGCGATCCGCCGCACCTGCTCGGTGTAGGCCCGGTATTCGGGTACGGCGGACCGCGACGGGTAGGTGAACGCCACGTGCAGCACCCGGCCCCGCCACTGCGGCCTGGTCGCGAGCAGCTCACGGTAGGCGGCCAGGCCGCGGACGATGTTCTTGGACAGCTCGGTGCGGTCCACCCGGACGATCAGCTTCTTCCCCGCCGCCGTCCGGCGCAGCGCGCTCAGGTGCGCCTGCACGTCAGCCTGCAGGGTGCGGGCCCGCAACGCGGCAGCATCGACGCCGAGCGGATGCACGCCCACGCCGGTGACCCGCCCCCGGTAGCTGACCCGGGCCAGCGTGCCCGCTGCGCCCTCGCGTGCGCCCCGGGTCACCTGCGCGCTCAGCAGCGACTCGCAGCAGTCGAGGAACGCGTGTGCCCACCGGTCGCAGTGGAAGCCGAGGTGGTCCGCGCCAAGCAGGCCATCGAGCAGCGCGCGGCTCACCTCGGCTGGCAGTATCCGGTAATAGTCGGCGGGCGCCCAGGGAGTGTGCCAGAAGTGGGCGATGCCGGCGTCTCCGGCCTCGCCGGCCAGCCGGTGCCGCAGCAGCCGGGGAGCCAGCGCCAGGTGATAGTCCTGCACCAGGACGCGGATGGCGGCGGAAGGCACGAGCTCGCGTTCCTCGTGGTTCCCGGTGGCCTCGCCGGCCAGGGCCTCGGCGAACGCCTCGTTGTAGGCCTGGTACGCCGCCCAGTCGCGCCGGAATTCCCGGCCGAACTGCGGCTGGTTCGGGGTATCGAACAGCATGTGGTGGGTGAACCACAAGATGGAGTTGGCCACGCTGTTGTACGCGCGCTCGAAGGTGGGCCGCGGGATGTCGAGCATACGCACCGGGACGCCGTCCAGCTCCTGTGTCCCGGCGTGCAGGCGTGCCGCGGCCGCGCGGTCCGCATCGGACAGCGCCGCGCAGACCCACCGCACCTGTGCCTCGGGCGTCACCGCCGCCAGCCCCGACGTCACCCCCGAGACCAGGCCCCCGCCGCCGCGCCTGCCGGTCAGCGTGCCGCCGGCGCCGAACTCGTAGGAGACCGGACCCCGGTTGGACGCCACGAGTACCCGTCGCTTCATAGTCCGGCAGGCTAGTGCACGGACGTGTGAGCGCTCTCATGCGGAGCAGCCATCACCCGTGGGGTATCCTTGAGCCCGTTTGGCCGCAACTGAATAACGCTCATCCAGAGGGGTGGAGGGACCGGCCCGGTGAAGCCCCGGCAACCTATCGCGCTGCATGCCCGCCCGTTTTTCCCTGCCCAGTCCTGGCGAGGCGCGCGACACGGTGCCAAGTCCGGCCCGCGGTCACGGTGACCGCTGGGAAAGATGGGAAGGAAGACCTCGCCGCATGAGCACCGCCACCACACCCACGCCCGAGGCGGGGACCGCGCGCCGTTCGCCGCGGCTCGGTCATGCCGTCGGCCTGTCCTGCCGTGAGTGCGGAACGAGCTGCGGACTAGGCCCGCACTACGCCTGCGCCGCATGTTTCGGCCCGCTGGAAGTCCGCTACCGCCTGCCCCGCCTGTCCCGGTCCGGCATCGAGTCCGGGCCGCCGAACATGTGGCGCTACGCGCCGCTGCTGCCGGTGCCGCCCGACATCGCCGCCCGGCCGACGACCGAGCCCGGCTACACCAGGCTGGTCCGCGCCGACAACCTCGCCCGGGCGCTTGGCATGCGCAGGCTGTGGATCAAAGACGACCGCGGGAACCCCACGCACTCGTTCAAGGACCGGGTGGTGGCGGTGGCGCTCGCTGCCGCCACCGAGCTCGGCTTCACGGTGCTGGCCTGCCCGTCGACCGGCAACCTGGCCAACGCGGTGGCCGCCGCGGCCGCCCGGGCGGGCATCCGCTCGGTGGTGCTCGTGCCGGCCGACCTGGAGCCGCAGAAGATCATCCTCACCGGTGTCTACGGCGGCACGCTCGTCACCGTGGACGGCAGCTACGACGACGTGAACCGGCTGGCGTCGGAGCTTGCCGGCGAGCATGAGGACTGGGCGTTCGTCAACGTGAACGTGCGGCCGTTCTACGCCGAGGGTTCCAAGACGCTGGGGTTCGAGATCGCCGAGCAGCTCGGCTGGAGGCTGCCCGATCAGGTGGTGGTGCCCATCGCCTCCGGCGCGCAGCTGGTGAAGGTGGACAAGGGATTCGGCGAGCTTGCCTCGCTCGGCCTGGTCCCGGCCACGCCGTGGCGGGTGTTCGGCGCCCAGGCCAGCGGATGCGCGCCGGTGTCCGCCGCGTTCGCCGCCGGGCACGACACCGTGCGCCCGGTGCGGCCGGAGACGATCGCCAAGTCCCTGGCCATCGGCGACCCGGCCGACGGGCCGTACGCGCTCGACGTGGTCCGGCGCACCGGCGGTGTGATCGCCGACGTCGGCGACCGTGAGATCGTCGACTCGATGCGGCTGCTCGCCGCCACCGAGGGAATCTTCGGCGAGACGGCGGGCGGCGTCACCCTCGGGGTGGTGCGTAAGCTGCTGGCCGCCGGGCAGCTCGACCCGGGGGCCGAGACCGTGATCATCAATTCCGGCGACGGGCTGAAGACGCTGGACGCGGTCACCGCGGCGGCGGACGGGCCGCCCCCGATCAAGCCGACCCTCGAAGCTTTCACGGAGCGCTATGCAGGGAGGACAGTCTCGTGAGCGTGCTGGTGCGCATCCCCACCATCCTGCGGTCCTACACCGGCGGCGCGGCGGAGGTGACCGCCTCGGCGGGCACCCTCCGCGACGTCATCGCCGCCCTGGACGCCGACTACCCGGGCCTGGGCGGCCGGATCCTCGATGACGGCGGCAAGCTGCGCAGGTTCATCAACGTCTACGTGGGCGAGGAGGACGTGCGGTTCGCGCAGGGCCTGGACACGCAGGTATCTGAGGGGGCGAGGGTCTCGGTGATCCCCGCGGTGGCCGGCGGGACGGCGTAACCGGCGCGCAGATGGCATGTTTGGCGGGTAAGTGGCGCCAGGCACCGCCGGTACAGGGTAAGGTCGGTTCCGGTCGCCGTCGGACGGGGACGGGCAACGCGCGCGAAGGCACGCAGCCGTTCTCGCCCGGTTCGCGATCGACGGGTTCCGCGGATGCAAGGGCGGGACTCGAAGCCCGAGCGCAGTTAGGGAGTTGTTTGGAATGGCTCAGGGCACCGTCAAGTGGTTCAACCCCGACAAGGGGTACGGCTTCATCGCCGTCGACGGTGGCAGGGACGTCTTCGTCCATTTCTCGGCGATCCAGTCGGACGGATACCGCACCCTCGAGGAGGGGCAGCGGGTCGAGTTCGAGATCACGCAGAGCGACCGGGGCGCGCAGGCCGACAAGGTCGTCGTCGTCTCCTAGCCCCGCCTGTGGCCCGCAGCCGCGGGCCACAGGCCTGCCGCATTAGCTCGACGGCCCGGCCCCGCGCGGGGGCCGGGCCGTTTCATCCCGGGGGCGGTGCCAGCCAGGCCGGCGCCTGCTTCCCGGCCCATCTGGTGCCGATCACGGCTGGCCAACGGCTTGGCTGGCGCACCATGCCCCTGCTGCGGGGGATGGCTGGCGCAATCTGCCCCTTTGGCAAGCCCGGGCCCTCCGGTCCGTCATGAAGCTCGCACGCGCGATGGTTTGCACTCTCCTCCCGGGAGTGCTAAACATGGTGCTGGCACTCTCGCCATGAGAGTGCTAACACGATGGCGGGATCGGGCGATGAGGCACCGTGGCGCGGCAGGAAGGGACTGCCCGCGGAGGTGCCGTCCGTCGCGGGCGTCGGCTCGATCCGCGCATACGCCACGGAGGACTGGAGCTTATGGCAGCGAAGATGATCGCGTTTGACGAGGACGCCAGGCGCGGCCTCGAGCGCGGCATGAACCAGCTGGCCGACGCCGTGAAGGTAACCCTGGGCCCCAAGGGCCGCAACGTGGTGCTCGAGAAGAAGTGGGGCGCACCCACGATCACCAACGATGGCGTGTCCATCGCCAAGGAGATCGAGCTCGAGGACCCGTGGGAGAAGATCGGTGCCGAGCTGGTCAAGGAAGTAGCGAAGAAGACCGACGACGTGGCCGGCGACGGCACCACGACGGCGACCGTCCTGGCCCAGGCGCTGGTCCGCGAGGGCCTGCGCAATGTCGCGGCCGGCGCCAACCCGATGGCGCTCAAGCGCGGCATCGAGGCGGCCGTCGAGCGGGCGAGCGAGCAGCTTTCCCAGGACGCCAAGGAGGTGGAGACCAAGGAGCAGATCGCTGCCACGGCATCCATCTCGGCCGGCGACCCGGCCATCGGCGAGATGATCGCCGAGGCCATGGACAAGGTCGGCAAGGAAGGCGTCATCACCGTC
>JAFAPY010000110.1 GCA_019246795.1 Streptosporangiaceae bacterium
GCCGGACCCTGAGCATCGGCGGCGCCCTGGGCCCGCCGGGCGGCAACGTCCGGGTGGCGGCAGCCCGGGAGCTTGGCACGCACGCGCCGCCGGGGCGACAATGCGGGGATGGCTGGTGATGACAGCAGGGCGCAGGTGCAGCTGGCCGAAGACACCCTGGCCCGGCGCCGCCGCGTTCTGGGCGAGGACCACCCCGACACCCTGGCCTCCGCCGACAACCTGGCCATCAGCCTGCGTGCGGTCGGCGGGCACCCCGGCACCTTGACCTCTGTCAGCAAGATAGCCAGTTGCCTGCTGCATCGCGACGAGCACCAGGCCGCCCGGGAGCTGGCCGAAGACACCCTGGCCTGCCGCCGCCGCGTCCTGGGCGAGGACCACCCCGACACCCTGGCCTCCGCCTTCCAGCTCGTCGGCGAGCTGACCGAGCTGGGCGAGTACCAGGCGGCCAAGGAGCTAAACGAAGACACCCTGGACCGGCGCCGCCGCGTCCTCGGCGACCGTCACCCCGACACCATGACCTCGGCCGCCCTCGCCCTCTTCCTGAGCGGGCTCGCGGCGGACCCTAAAGCACGGGCGCTCCTGGAAACCATGTTGGCTACCTGGTCGCAGCCCGGCGAGGGGCGGGAGCCAGACGGTTGACCTGAACTCACAGACCAGCCCGGTGCTGATAGTGCCCAATCCCGGCATCGGAGGCGGGCGCCGCGTCAGAGTTGAACTTCAGGCGGCGGATGCCTCGCTTGGGATGCGACGCTGGCAGGCATGGCCGCTAACCCAGCGACAACATGACGCCCGTCCGGGCTCACGTAGTTACCGGGCTGATGCCGTAAAGATGGCAGCGACGAGGGGAAGGGGAAGCCGAGCCTGGCCGCGAACCCGCTTCCCGGTGACCGGCCAGAGCCCTGACGGCTAGGTCAACGGCTCAGCTGTGCCGCCGTACCGGCTGCGGGCGTGTTCCGACCCTGCCCCTCCCGTCGCGGACAAGCAGTAGCTGTCGCGCGGATCCGCAACCGACAGATAGCCGCTCGGACGCGAACGGTCGAGGATCAGTGCCCTTCGCCGCGACTGCTGCCAATACTGCTGCCAAGCCGCTGGACAACACCGGTCCCGGGTGGACCGCTGTGGAATGTCGGCCCAGCCCACGGACTGCAATGGACTCTCCTGGACGATGTGCCTCAGCCTACGGATCAGAAGGCTGGGGGTTCGAATCCCTCCGAGCGCGCCAGGTCAGCGGCCCTTTTACTCATCTGCGCGGCGCCTTCCTGGCCCCTTTGGGAGCCACGCTGGGAGCCACGGGCGCATGTCCGCCGCTGGACAGAGCCCGCCTCATCGACTCCGCCGCAGCCCGCTTGTCACCTTCGAGCAGGTGGCCGTACACGTCCTTGGTGATCGCGATGCTGGCATGCCCTAGCACGTCCGAGACCACGTGCAGCGGCGTACCCCGTGCCAGCATCAGCGAGGCACCTGAGTGGCGCAGCTCGTGCGGATGCCAGTGGCCGAGCCCGGCCCGCTGGCACAGCCGCGAGAACGAATGCGAGAAGGCCTCCGGGTCCATCGGCGTCCCGATCTCACTGGCGAAGACGAGCCCGTGATCTCGCCACCGGGTCCCGGCCGCCATCTGCGCCTCGGCCTGCCGCATGCGATGTTGCCGAAACATGTCCACCATCTCGGGAGTAAGCGCGAGCATCCGTCGCGATTTCCGCGTCTTCAACTCGCCGACCAGAAGCCGGGTCCGGCGCTCTGGTCGTACCCGAGCGAGACGGCGTCGCGCCACCGATCACCATCTTTATAGATCGAGTCCTCGCCACTTGAACGGCGCCTGGTCATGCTGCATCCGCCTCAAGCCGCTTGACGTACTCAGTCAGAGCAGCCACCGAGACACGACGCAGGCCGCCGAGCCTTACCGAGCGCAGCTCACCAGTTCGAATCAGCTCATACACCTTGGTCCGGCCGACCCCCAAGGCGCGGGCTGCTTCCTCAGGGCACACCCGCAGTATCGGAATCTCGACCCCGCTCTTCTCTGCCATCACGCCACCCTCTTGTCCGCCAAAGAATCAAGATCCGGAGCCAGTTCGCGCACGTCGGGGAGCACGGTTCGTACCGCAGCGCCTCGGCGAGCCGGGCGGCGTGGGCGCGCTGTGCGTCTGTTTCGGGCTGGCGGCAGTCGCCGACCTGCTTGGTGAGGTACTTAACCAGGT
>JAFAPY010000123.1 GCA_019246795.1 Streptosporangiaceae bacterium
CGGCGCTCCGGGACGACACCGCGGACTGGCATGAGACCCTTGGCAGGACCTGATATCTCCCCGAAAGGGACCGCCCAGTACCGGATAGCGAGCACGGGCCCCGCAGGGCATCCCGGGCGACGCGAGCATCAGGAGGAGGCGCTGTGAGCACGGATTTCGTCCCCGCGCGCGAGGACCGCTTCTCGTTCGGCATCTGGACAGTGGGCTGGCAGGGCGTCGACGTGTTCGGCGGCGCGGTGCGGCCGCCGATGCCCGCCGAGCGGGCCGTGTACAAGCTGGCCGAAATCGGCGCGTACGGGGTCAACTTCCACGACAACGACGTGTTCGCCTCCGACGCCACGCCCGCCGACCGCGACGAGCGCATCGCCGCGTTCCGCAAGGCTCTGGACCAGACCGGCCTGGTGGTGACCACCGCGACCACGAACCTGTTCGGCCACCCGATGTTCAAAGACGGCGCGTTCACCGCCAACGAGCGGGAGGTGCGACGGTTCGCACTGGCCAAGGTGATGGCCAACCTGGACCTGGCCGCCGAGCTTGGCGCGCGGACCTACATCTTCTGGGGCGGGCGTGAGGGCGCGGAATCCGGGGCCGCCAAGGATGTCAGGACCGCCCTGGACCGGTACGCGGAGGGGCTGGACCTGCTGTGCGGCTACGTCCGCGAGCGGGGCTATGACATCAGGTTCGCGATCGAGCCCAAGCCGAACGAGCCGCGCGGCGACATCCTGCTGCCCACGGTGGGGCACGCGCTGGCGTTCATCAACCGGCTCACGCACGGCGAGATGGTCGGGGTGAACCCGGAGGTCGGCCACGAGGAGATGGCCGGGCTGAACTACGCGCACGGGATCGCCCAGGCGCTGTGGCACGGCAAGCTGTTCCACATCGACCTCAACGGGCAGCACGGGCCGCGGTATGACCAGGACCTGCGGTTCGGCGCCGGGAACGCGCGCGGGGCGTTCTGGCTGGTCGACACGCTGGAGGCCGGCGGATACGACGGGCCGGTGCATTTCGACTACAAGCCGCCGCGGACTGAAGACGACGACGGCGTCTGGGCGTCAGCGGCCGCGTGCATGCGCAACTACCTGATCCTGCGGGACAAGGTCCGGGCGTTCCGGGCCGACCCCGAGGTCGCCGAGGCGCTGCGCGCCTCGCGGGTGGCCGAGCTGGCCGAGCCGACCCTGGCCCCCGGCGAGACCTGGCGGGACGTGCGCGAGCCCGCGGCCGACACCGACGCGCTGGCCAGGCGCGGCATGGGCTACGAGCGCCTCGACCAGCTGGCCCTGGAATACCTTTACGGCGTGCGGCCCTGAGCGTGAGTGTCGCAGGCGGGACCGAGAGTGCATGCTGTGATACCTGTGCTAGTTAAGTACCTGAGCGCCTGGTGACGTGAAAGGCCGTTCCATTATCACGTAGCATTTGTGCTTCGCGAAGGATTATGCGCCTGATACGGCCGCTTTTCCTACGTCTAGCACTAATCCTTCGCGATAAATCGAGCATGACTCGTACTGGTGAGCGAGTAACGCCGTGCCGGCGCGGGCATCCAGACGCGCACGGCGGCTCGAAACGGTCGCCGAACCGGGTACCG
The DNA here is from genome assembly GCA_019246795.1 of Streptosporangiaceae bacterium. Taxonomy (GTDB): domain Bacteria; phylum Actinomycetota; class Actinomycetes; order Streptosporangiales; family Streptosporangiaceae; genus Palsa-504. Next base: position 1,583 of record JAFAPY010000123.1, read on the forward strand.
GATCAGCCGGCGGCCTGGTCGCCGCCGAGCTCGCCGCGAGCGCGGGACAGGCGGGCCATCCGCCGCTGCGAGCGCACCTGGGCGATCACGACCGCGGCGACCAGCGCGAGAGAGAGCCACAGGCCGTAATGCGAGACCGTCTGCGCCACCACCACGGCACGGTGGCCCAGCGCGTACCCGAGCCCGGCGAGCATGCCGGCCCACAGCAGGGAGCCGATCAGGTCCAGGATGCAGAACGTGATCAGGCGCATCCCGGCCCAGCCCGCCGCGGCGTAGATGATCACGTTGGGGATCGGCAGGAACGGGCTGATCACCACGGCTGGCCAGGAGAACTTGCGGCCCCAGCGCCGCACCCGCGCCATGTACCGTGGCCCGCGCCTGCTGTTGCCGGACAGCAGCAAGACGATGCGCTCACCCCACAGGCGGCCCGCCCACCAGTACAGCGGGTCGAATTTCATCAGCCCGGGAACGGCGGCGAGCAGCACCACGAGCAGTGTCCCGTGCCCGACGCGGGCGAACGCCGCCGCGGCGACGATGGCCTCGGTGCTGCCGTTCAGCACCTCGAGCAGCACCGGATGCGTGCCCACCAGCGGCGCGCGGAACGGCAGCAGCGCCCAGTAGTAGATGCCGCTGAGCATGATGCCGGCCCAGCACGCGATGTCGGCCCTCCGCGGGCGGCCCTTCCACGGCAGCCGTGGGTCATCCCTGGCCGTCGGCCGGGGTGCTGCCTCCGGCTCCGCCGTCCCGGCCTGCTCGTCCACCAGGCCACAGTATCCGGATCGCCGGCCGCCTGCCTATGCGTCATGATGGCCACGTGACCGAAGACCCATTCGCCGCGGCGGCGGCCAGCGCCGCGCGGCTGACCGCCCTGGCCGGCCGGCACGACGTCGCGGTGGTCCTCGGCTCGGGCTGGACGCCGGCCGCCGACGCGATCGGGCCCGCGGACGCCGAGATCCCGCTCGCCGAACTCGGCGGTTTCCCCGAGCCCACCGTGGTCGGCCACGCGCCGACCGTGCGGTCGGTCGCTGCCGGGCCGCTGCGGGCCCTGGTGTTCCTGGGCAGAGTGCACCTGTACGAAGGGCTGCCGCCGACCGCTGTCGTGCATGGCGTGCGGACGGCGGTGTCCGCGGGCTGCCGGGCGGTGATCTTGACCAACGCGGCGGGAGGCATCCGCCGCGGCCTCGGCGTCGGGCAGCCGGTGCTGATCAGCGACCACCTGAACCTGACCGGCGCATCGCCGCTTGCCGGGCCGCCGCCGTCGGCCGGGTCACGGTTCGTGGACCTGACCGGCCTGTACTCGCCGCGGCTGCGGGCGCTGGCCCGCGACGCCGACCCCAGCCTCGCCGAGGGCGTCTACGCGATGCTGCCCGGCCCGCACTATGAGACCCCGGCGGAGATCACTATGCTGGCCCGGCTCGGTGCCGACCTGGTGGGAATGTCGACCGTGCTGGAGGCGATCGCCGCCCGGCAGATGGGCGCGGAGGTCCTCGGCGTCTCGCTGGTCACCAACCTGGCCGCCGGTCTGGCCGGGCACGGCCTGTCCCACGCCGAGGTGGTCGAGGCAGGCCGGGCCTCCGCCAGCCGGATGGGTGCCCTGCTCGCCGGCATCCTGCCCCGCGTGTAGCCGGCGGCGCAGGCAGCGGAGCCCGCGGTGCGATGCGGATCACAGCCGGGCCGCGGTGCGGGACCCGCTGCGGTGCGCCATCCTGGCCTGGATGAACGTGTCCGAGGCGCTGGTCTTGCTCGCGGCCGGGACGGTCGGCGGCATTTTCAGCACGGTGGTGAGCATCGCCTCGCTGGTGACCTACCCGGCGCTGCTCGCGCTCGGGGTGCCGCCGCTGAGCGCCAACATGACCAACACCGTCTCGCTCGTGCTCACCGGGGCCGGGTCGGTCGCCGGCTCGCGGCCGGAGCTCTCCGGACAGGGCCGCCGGGTACTCCGCCTCGGCACCATCACCGCGCTCGGCGGCGCGGCCGGGGCGGCGGTGCTGCTCGCGACCCCGGCCGGCACGTTCACGCTGGTGGTGCCGGTGCTCATCGGCGCCGCATCGCTCATGCTGCTCGCCCAGCCGAAGGTGAGCCACCTCAGGCCTCCCCCGGACGGGACCAGCGGGGGACGCCGGCTGGGGCAAGGCGTCGCACTGTTCGGGGTTGCCATGTACGTGGGGTACTTCGGCGCCGCCGCGGGCGTGATGCTGCTCGTGATACTCGGCGCCATGATTCCCGGGCCGCTGGTCAAGGTCAACGCGGTGAAGAACGCGCTGTCCGGGATGGCCAACGCCATGGCTGCGAGCTGCTTCGCCGCGTTCGGCGACGTGAGGTGGGCGCTGGTGGTCCCGCTGGCGGCGGGCTTCGGCGCCGGCGGCTGGATCGGCCCGAAGATCGCCAGGGCGGTGCCGCCCGGGGCGCTGCGCCTGCTGGTCAGCCTGGGCGGCCTCGGGCTGGCCGTAAGGCTCGGCATCAGTGCGTACGGCTGACGCGGCGGCGACCTGACGCGGTGACGACCTGACGCGGCGGCGACCTGACGCGGCGACGACCCGGGCGGAACCGCCGGGCGTAACGGGACGACGATGACCTTGCCGACGGCGCCGCCCTCTGCTGCCTCGTGCGCGGCCGCGATGTCGGCAAGCGGGTACCTGTGCACCGGGAGGGGGGTCAGGTCGCCTGCGGCCAGCGCCGCGGCGATGTCGGCGACCGCCCGGTCAAGCGCGGACGGCGCGACGCCGTACAGGAGCACGAACCTGATCGTCACGTTGGCGGTCATGCACGCCCGTACCGGCAGCGCGGGATCGGCGGGTTCGGCCGCGTAGGTCACGATCATGGTGTCCCGGTGGGCCAGCGCCAGGTCGAGCCGGAGGTTAGCGCCCAGGGCCAGCTCGATCACCCGGTCGACGGCGGGGGCGAACGCGCGCACCTGCTCGGCGGCATCCGGTGCGCGGTAGTCCACCACAAGGTCGGCACCTGCCTTTTCCGCGAGCTCGGCCTTCTCGGGCGTGCTGGCGGTGGCGATGACCCGTGCCCCGGCTCGTTTGGCCAGTTCGATGCCGAAATGCCCGACGGCGCCGGCTCCCCCGGCGACGAGCACGGCCTTCCCGGTCACCGGGCCATCCGCGAACAGGCAGTAGTGAGCGGTCATCGCCGGGACGCCGAGCGAGGCGCCCAGCTCGAACGAAACCCCATCCGGCAGCGGCACGGCCTGCCGTTGCGGCAGCACGGTCTGTTCGGCGGCGGTTCCCCACTGCCGCCCAGACGCCGCATACCACAGCCAGACCCGCTGCCCGACGCGGGCGGGGTCAACCCGGGCGCCGACAGCTTCGATGACGCCTGCGCCGTCGTGGTGCGGCACCTGGAAGCCGTCGATGGGCCGCGGGACCGCGCCGGAGCGGGCTTTGTAGTCGGTGGGGTTGACGCCGGAGGCGTGCACCCGGACCAGGACCTCGCCGGGACCGGGCTCGGGCCGGTCGATCTCCTCCACGTGCAGCACCTCGGCCGCGGGGCCGGTGCTCCGGTACAAGGCTGCCTTCATGGGTGCAGCGTAGCCCCGGCGGTCGCGGCCACGCGGAAGCCGGGACCCCGGCGGGCACGGCCGCGCGGAACCCGGGATCGCCGGGCTAGGATCGCCGGTGATGGAGAAACCCCCGTGACCGTTAGCGAATGGAGCACGATTGCGAGCCTGGCCACGGCGCTGGGCACGCTGGTGCTCGCCGTGGCCACGTTCTCCGCGGTCAGGTCGTCGAACATGATGGCCAGGGTGGCCCAGGAGCAGTTTCTCACCGGGTTGCGGCCGGTGCTGATGCCTACCCGGTGGGAGGACCCGGTCCTCAAGGTCAATTTCGGTGACCAGAAGTGGGTCCGGGTTCCCGGCGGCGGCGCGGCAGCCGAGGTCGGCGGCGGCGACGGGACGATGGGCCCCGCAGACGACGTCGTCTACCTCGCCGTGGCGGTGCGCAACGCGGGCAACGGCATCGCGGTCCTGCACGGGTGGCACTTCTACCCCGAATGGCGCCGCGAGCAGGACCATGCTCCGCTGGAGGAGTTCCACCTGCAGGCCCGCGACCTGTACATACCCGCCGGCGATATCGGTTTCTGGCAGGGCGCGCTCCGCGATGTGACCGAACCCGGGTATCCGGCGGCGCGCAAGGCCGCGGAAACCCGCGAGCCGTGGTCGGTCGAGATTCTGTACGGGGACCAAGAGGGCGGCCAGCGGGTCATCAGCAGGCTCAACGTGCTGCCGCGCCCGGGTCAGGACGACGGGTGGGTGGCGTCCATCGCCAGGCACTGGAACATCGACCGGCCCGACCCGCGGTGACCGCGGCTGACCGAAGCCGGGAAGAACAGGCCCTCACAGGGAATTCCCAGCTTAGGCTAAGTGACTTCTGAGTAAGTTCGGAGCGTACGCCACTGGCGCAGCGGCCCGTCATCGATCACAATTGGGTATCAACTTTATCGAAACGCAACCTAACCACGGCGCGGTAAGGGGGGACGGCGGCAAGTGCTGACGCGGGCGGCCCGGCGCGGGCAGGCACGGAGGTTTCGCATAGCGGCGCTGATCGGCGGCCTCCTCTTGGGCGTAGCCGTTATCTTCATTCCGTCCACCGGCGCGGCCGGGGATATCACGGCCGACATGGCCGGGACGCTCCGCCACCTGGTATCGCCATCGCACAACAGCCGGGCCTTCGCCGGCACCCCGGCGGTCGGGGCCGTGTTCACCACGCAGGCGGGCACGCTGGCCGGCCACTTCTGCACCGCCAGCGTGGTCGACAGCCCGAACGGCGACCTGGCCGTCACCGCCGCGCACTGCGTGAGCGGCATCTCCGGCAGCGTCGTCTTCGTGCCCGGGTACCACGACGGCGTGGCCCCGTACGGGGTGTGGACGGTGACCAAGGTCTACGTGGACCGCTCCTGGCAGTCCTCGTCCAACCCGGACGACGACGTCGCCTTCCTGCGGCTCGGCCAGCCCGGGAGCTCGGTGCCGATCCAGGACGTGACCGGAGCGGACCAGCTCGCCACCGGCACCCCGGCCCGCCAGCTTGTCGAGGTCATCGGCTACCCTGACACCGGCAGCCGGCCGGTGACCTGCCAGAACTGGACACGGGAGCCCATGGCAGACCAGCTCGAGTTCGACTGCGGCGACTACACCAACGGGACAAGCGGCGGCCCGTTCCTCGCCGGGGTCAGCCCGGTCACCGGCCAGGGCACGGTGATCGGGGTGATCGGCGGCTACGAGCAAGGCGGAGAAATCCCCGACGTCTCCTACTCCGCCATGTTCGGCGCGAACGTGGCGGCCCTGTACCGCACGGCGGTGGCCGGCGGGTGATGCGAGGCGGGCCCGTCGCTGCGGCGATCACGCTGGCGGCCGCGGTCAGCCGCCGCTCTTGCGGCGGAACGAGCGGCGGCCGGCTGCGGGACCGTGGGAGCCGTGCACCTTGCCGGTGCCGGGCGCGGCGCCCTCGGCGTTCCCGGCGGCATGCGTGCCGCGCTTGCGCTCGAGCGCCTGGCGGAACTTGCGCTTCACCTCGGTGAGATCGGCCTGTGCCGGGCCGCCGGCATCCGCCGCCCTGTCGGCATCCGCCGCCTCGCCCGCTTTCGCGGCCCTGCCCGGCGTGGCAGGCCGCGCCGTCGCTCCCGGGGACGTCTCGCCTTCCGGCTGCTCCACGGCCATGCAGACCTCCTGGATGTCGGAACTCCCTACCACAGCCTCGCACACCCGCGGCGGCGCGGCAGCACCGATACTGACAGGCATGACCGAGGCGACCAGGCCGCAGCCGGACATTGTTCCGGGGAAAGCCGTCGAGCTGTTGCGGGACGCCGACCGGAGCTCGGCGTGGCTGCTCCTCGTCGACGGGGTGCCGCAGTCGTATGTGGACCTCGACGATCCCCGGCACCTGGACTTCGAGTACGTCGCGCGGCTGGCGCACCTGGTCGACCTCGCGGCGCCCGCCGGGCGGCCGCTGCGGGCGCTGCACCTGGGCGGCGGACTGTTCACCCTGGCCCGGTACGTGGCAGCGACCCGGCCGGGATCGCGGCAGCTCGCCGTGGAGGTCGACGCCGCTGTTGTAGACCTGGTCCGGCGTCGGGTGCCGCTGCGCCGGGACGCCAAGGGCGCGCGGGTCCGGATCCGCGTCGGAGACGCCAGGGCGGTGCTCGCGCAGCTGCGGGCAGGCTCGTTCGACGTGGTAGTCATGGACGTGTTCGCGGGCAAGACCACGCCTGCCCACCTGACCTCGGTGGAGTTCGCGGCGGCGGCCCGGCGGGCGCTCGCCGCCGACGGGATCTTCGCCGCCAACGTGGCAGACGGGCCGCCGCTTGCGCACGCGCGCGCGCAAGTCGCGACGGCGCGTACGGTTTTCGGGGACGTCGCCGTGATCGCGGACCCCGGCGTGCTGCGCGGCAGGAGGTTCGGCAACCTCGTGCTCGCCGCCAGCCCGGAACCGCTGCCGGCGGACACCCTCACCCGGCTCACGGCGTCGGATCCGGTGCCGGGACGGGTGCTGCACGGCGAGGACCTCGACCGCTTCGCGGGCGGCGCCAGGCCGGTCACCGACTCGACTGCCCGGCCCTCCCCGGACCCGCCGCCTGGCCTGTTCTCCTTACCCGAGGGATCAGCGGCTGCGACCTGCCCGGGCGGCCCGGGACCTCGTGTCGCGCTTCGCCCTGACCCGTACCGACAGCTTGACCGGGGTGCCGTCGAAGCCGAATTCCTCCCGGAGGCTCCGCTCGATGAACCGGCGGTACGCCGCCTCCAGGAAGCCCGACGCGAAGAACACGAAGTGCGGCGGACGGATCCCCGCCTGGGTGGCGAACAGGATCTTCGGCAGCCTGCCGCCCCGGGACGGCGGTGGCGTGGCGGCGACCAGGCTGGTGAGCCACGCGTTGAGCCTGCCGGTAGGCACCCGGGTCTCCCAGCCCTGCAGCGCCCTGGTCAGCGCGGGCGCCAGCCGGTCGACATGCCGGCCGGTAAGCGCGGAGATGTTGACCCGCGGTGCCCAGCGGGCCGCACGCAGCTGCCTGTCGATCTCGCGTTCCAGGTAGCGCTGCCGGTCGGCGTCGACCAGGTCCCATTTGTTGAAGGCGATGACCAGGGCACGTCCGGCCTCGATCACCATCGAGACGATCCGCAGGTCCTGCTCGGTCAGCGGCTCGCTCCCGTCGATGAGCACGACCGCGACCTCCGCGCGGTCCAGCGCGCCCGCGGTGCGCAGCGCCGCGTAGTAGTCCGCGCCCTGGTTCTCCCGGAACCGCCGCCTCATGCCGGCCGTGTCGACGAAACGCCAGGTGGTGCCGCCGAGCACCACGAGTGAGTCGACCGGGTCCCTGGTGGTGCCGGCCGCCGCGTCGACCAGGGCGCGCTCATGCCCGGCGAGCTTATTCAGCAGGCTGGACTTGCCGACGTTCGGGCGGCCGAGCAGGGCGACCCGGCGCGGGCCGCCGTGGGCTGCCTCGGCTTCGGCCGGCGCGTCGGGCAGCGCATCCAGAACCAGGTCAAGCAGGTCACCGCTGCCCCGGCCATGCAGCGCGCTGACCGGCGCCGGCTCGCCGAGCCCCAGCGACCACAAGGCGGTGGCATCGGCCTCGGCCTTGGCGTCGTCGACCTTGTTGGCCGCAACCACGACCGGCTTACCGGACCGGCGCAGCACGGCGGCCACCGCGGCGTCCGCGTCGGTCACCCCGACGGTGGCGTCGACCACGAACAGGACGGCATCGGCGGCGTCGACCGCGACCCTGGCCTGAGCGGCGACCCGGGCGGCGAGGGTTTCCGTGGCCTGTGCCGACGGCTCCCAGCCGCCGGTGTCCACCAGCGTGAACGCCCGGCCGCGCCAGATCGCGTCGTAGGCGACCCGGTCCCTGGTCACCCCCGGGGTGTCCTCCACCACCGCCTGCCTGCTGCCGAGGATCCTGTTAACCAGCGCGGACTTGCCCACGTTCGGCCGGCCGACCACGGCGACCACGGGGACCGCTGGCTCCTCAGCCATCGCTCATCTGTCCTTCCGGCTCCGGTACGGCAACGCCAGCCCGACGATGATGTCGACGACCTCGTCCAGGCCGAGCCGGGTGGAGTCGATCTGCACCGCGTCGGCGGCCTTGGCGCTCTGCGGCGCGTCGAGCCGGTCGCGGCGCTCCTGGTCGGCACGGGTCCGTGCCATCGGCCTGCTGGTCTCGGCGGCCCGGCGGCCGGCACGGGCCGCGCCGTCGGCGGTCAGGAAAACCTTCACCGGTGCCTCGGGAGCCACCACGGTGCCGATGTCGCGGCCCTCGGCGACGATGCCGGGCACGCTGGCGATGATGTCCCGCTGACGGGCGATCAGGTGGGCACGTACCTGCGGCACCCTGGCGACGGCGCTGACCGCCTCGGTGACATCCTGGCTCCTTATCGCCGATGTCACGTCAGTGCCGTTGACCCGGACCGAGGGCGCGCGGGGGTCGGTGCCGATCTCGATGACCGGCTCGGCGGCAAGCGGGGCGACCGCATCGGGGTCGCCGGTGTCAACGCCGCGGCTGAGCAGCCACCAGGTCAGTGCCCGGTACATGGCGCCGGTGTCGAGATAGCGCAGGCCGAGCGCGGCCGCCGCGCCGCGGGACGCGCTCGACTTGCCCGCGCCGGACGGCCCATCGACGGCGACGACAAGTCCGGATCCCCGGCCCGTTTCGCTCTCCCCCGAGTCCAGGCTCGCTGAGGTCCTCACCCGTCGATGCTACCGGCGGACAGGCCAGCCGCCGGCCTGCAGGGCGTCCAGCAGCGGCCCTGCTGCGGCGGGGCGCACGGAAAGCTCCGCGACGCCGACGGGCAGCCCCGGTGAGTGCTCGATCCTGACATCCTCGATGTTCACCCCGGCCGCGCCCGCGGCATTGAACAGCCTGGCCAGCTCGCCTGGCTGGTCACGGATGACGACCTGCACGGCAGCGAACTCGCGCGGGGCGCCGCCGTGCTTGCCCGGGATCCTGGCAACGCCCGCCTGGCCGCGCTCGAGCAAAGCCGCGACCGATTTCTCCCCGGCATCCTCTCCGGCCTCCAGCGTGCGGGCGGCCTCGGCCAGGTCGGCGGCGACCGCGGCCAGCACCTCCGCGACCGGGGCGGCGTTGGCGGTCAGGATCTGCGTCCACAACCCGGTCTCCCCGGCCGCCACCCTGGTCACGTCGCGCAGCCCCTGTCCGGCCAGGCCCAGCGCCGCGGCGGGAGCGGCCTCGAGCCGGGCCGCCATGGCCGCAGCCACCAGGTGCGGGGCGTGCGAGACGAGCGCCACCCAGCGGTCGTGGCTGGCTGCGTCGGTCGGCACCGGGGTCGCGCCGCAGGCCCGGGCCAGGGCGGTGACCACCTCGGTGGCCCGCTCGGATGTCTCGGGCGCCGGGCACAGCGCCCAGGGCCGGCCCAGGAACAGGTCGGCGCGGGCTGCGGCGGGACCGTGCTTTTCCCGCCCGGCCAGCGGATGGCCCGGCACGTAGCAGGCCAGGTCGCAGCGGAGCTCACGGGCGCGGGCGAGCGGGAGCTGCTTCACGCTCGCCACGTCGGTGTAGTAGCGGGCGAGGCCGCGTGCCTGCGCGCCGGCCAGCGCGGCGGCGACCGCGGCGGGCGGCACCGCGAGCACCGCCACGTCGGCCGGTTCCGGCTGCGGGGGCAGCAGCTCCCCGGCGCCGAGGTCGGCCGCGAGCCTGGCCGCGGCCGGGTCCGCGTCGAGCAGCCAGACCCGCCAGCCGCGCTCGCGCAGCGCCAGCGCCACCGACGTTCCGATAAGGCCGGTGCCGAGGACAAGCGCTCTCACCATGTCTCCACAGATGTTCGAGCCATCCGGAAAGCCCTTCGGGCCACCGGCCGCTCGCACGGGCTCAAAAGGCCCGTGCTCGCTAGCCGGTACCGGATGGCCCTCACTGGGCGATGTCCAGGCGGAGGGCGGCGGCGCCGCGCAGGTACACGTGCTGGATAGCCGAACGCGGACGACAGGTCTCCACGTGCGCCATCAACCGCACCACACGCGGCATGGCCCCGGGCACGGCGATCTCGGTGGCGCAGATCAGCGGCACCTCGTGGAAGCCGATCTTGCGTGCAGCCAGCGCGGGAAACTCCGCGGTCAGGTCCGGCGTCATGGTGAACAGCACGCTGATCACGTCGTCGGGGGTGAGATCGTTGCGCGCCATCACCTCGGTCACCAGCTCGGCCGCGGCCGCCAGGATCGCGTCCCGCTCGTCCGCTTCGACCTGCACCGCTCCGCGGACAGCCCTGACCGTCATCTGCCAGCTCCTCCCGTCCGCCTTACGTTATAGCCCTACCGCGGCGTAGAGCTCGCCGATTTCCCTGGTGGTCAGCTCGCGGGTCGTCCCCGGCTTGAGCGTGCCGAGCCGGATGGGGCCCACGTCGGTGCGCACCAGCCGGCTGACCGGATGCCCGGCCGCTGCCAGCATCCGGCGCACCACGTGCTTGCGGCCCTCGTGCAGGGTGATCTCGACCAGGGCGCGGGCGCCTGACCTGTCGATCACCCGGAACCTGTCCGCGGTGGCCACCCCGTCGTCAAGCTCCACCCCGGTGGCCAGGCGGCGGCCCAGGTCCTTGGGCAGCGGGCCGGTCACCTCGGCCAGGTAGGTCTTGGCCACCTCGAAGCTCGGGTGCGCGAGCCGGTGCGCGAGCTCGCCGTCGTTGGTGAGCAGCATCAGGCCTTCGGTGTCGTAGTCGAGCCTGCCGATATGGAACAGCCGCTCGCTCCGGTCGCCGAGGTAATCCGCGACGGTACGCCTGCCGCGCGGGTCGGACATGGCCGTCAGCACCTCGGCCGGCTTGTTGAACGCCAGGTAGACCAGGCCAGGACGGGCCGGGATGCGCTTGCCGTCCACCTTGATCACCTGGCGTTGGGGGTCCACCCTGGCACCGAACCTGCGGACCGTCTCGCCATCGACCTCGACCCGGCCGGCGCCGATGAGCTCCTCGCAGTGCCTGCGGCTGCCCAGCCCGGCCTCGGCCAGCACCTTCTGCAGCCGGACCCCGCCGGGGACGTCGGTCAGCGTGTCCCTGTCGTCCGCGCGATCACGGTCGGGCATTCTCATCGGCGATGTCCTCGATGTCTGCTGGCAGGAACGGCGCGAGGTCCGGCAGGTCATCCAGGCTGGGCAGGCCGAGCCGCTCCAGGAAGTAGCTGGTGGTCCGGTACAGGATGGCGCCGGTCTCGGCGTCGGTGCCCGCGTCGGCGACCAGCCCGCGCAGCACGAGCGTGCGCAGCACGCCGTCGCAGTTGACGCCGCGCACCGCCGACACCCGGGCCCTGCTGACCGGCTGCCGGTACGCGACGACCGCCAGGGTCTCCAGCGCCGCCTGGGTGAGCCGTACCTCCTGTCCGTCAGTGACAAAACGCTCCACCACCGGCGCGCAATCCTCGCGGGTGTAGAAGCGCCAGCCGCCGGCCACCTCGCGCAGGTCGAACCCGCGACCCTCGGCGGCGTAGCCCGCTGCCATGCCGGCCAGTTCGGCGGCCACCTCGCTGCTCGGCCGCTCCAGGACCTGCGCCAGCACCACGGTCGGCACCGGTTCGTCGGCGACCAGCAGGATCGCCTCCAGGCTGGCCCGAAGGCCCGGCGCCTCCGCTTCGGTTCCGGCGTCCGCGCCCGCCCCGGCCCCGGTTCCCGCTGCGCTTGCGGCTCCGGATCCGGTTCTGGCGTCGGCGGAGCCTGACTCGCTGTCCATCGTTCAGTCGTCGCTTTCGGTCGGCCGTTCGACGTTACCAGTTTGCCCGGTCCACGTTACGTAGAGCTCGCCGAGCGCAGTGACCTGGTCGAAGGACACCGCGTCGTCGGCGTAGAGATCGAGCAGCGCCAGGAACGAGGCCACGATCTCGTAGCTGCCCGCCGCGTCCGCGGTGAGCTGACGGAAGGAGGCACGGCCGCATTCGCGGAGCATGCCGACCAGCTTCCTGGCCTGCTCGCTGACGCTGATCGCCGGGGTGTGGATGTGCTCGGTCGACACCTTCGGCGGCGCCTTGGGCATGAGCGTCAGCGCCGCGAGCCTGGCGAACTCGGCCGGGCCGAGGCCGAGCAGCACCTCCGGCAGCAGTTGCGCGAAGCACGGCTCGAGCGGAACCCGGCGGGGGAAGCGCCGGGCGGCCGCGGCCATCCTGGCGGCGAAGATCGCGGCCACCTCCTTGTACGCCCGGTACTGCAGCAAACGGGCGAACAGCAGGTCCCTGGCCTCGAGCAGTGCCAGGTCCTCCTCGTCCTCCACCTCGCCGGAGGGCAGCAGCCTGGCCGCCTTCAGGTCCAGCAGGGTGGCCGCCACGACCAGGAAGTAGCTGACCTGGTCCAGGTCCCAGCCGTCGGCGCGCTCAGAGATATAGCCGATGAACTCGTCGGTGACCTGGGACAGCGCGACTTCGGTGATATCCAGCTTGTGCTTGGAGATCAGCGCGAGCAGCAGGTCGAACGGACCCTCGAACACGTCAAGGTGCACCTGGAAGCCGGCGCAGCCGGCGGTCTTGTCGGCCCCCTGGCTGGCGTCGGTGCTGGCGATCATGACCGTAGCCGCATCATGGAGCTGGCCTCCGCCGGGCTGTCAGCGGATTCCGCCGCCGGCGGCGGGCCCGCCGGTGATCCGTCGCGCCAGCATGCTGTCTTTGCCGCGCGCGTCCAGGTCGGCGAGCAGCACGGCGATCGCCTCCCGGACGATCCTGCCCCGGTCGGACGCGGCGCCGTAGCGGAGCAGGGCGAGGCGGGCGCGTTCCAGGTCCAGGAGTTCCTCGGCGGACAGGTAGACGGTGATCTTCTGGGTGTGCTTCTCGCGTCCGCTGGCCCGGCGCTCATCTGACCCGTCCGGCCTGGGCGTTTGCGGTGCGGTGCTCCGCAGGAGTTCCGCGACCCCCGGCAGGCTTACCCGCCGTGACCGACTCCTGGCTGCCGCCACCGCTGCAGTACCTCCTTGGCAAGCTCCCGGTAGGAGCCGGCCCCCGCGGACCCCGAATCGAAGCTGGTAATGGGCTCTCCAGCCACGGTAGCGTCAGGGAACCGCACCGTGCGGCTGATTACCGTATGAAAAACCTTGTCGCCGAAGCCGCGCACGAGGCTGGCCAGGACCTCGCGGGTATGCAGCGTCCTGGAGTCGTACATGGTGGCCAGCAGGCCGTCGATGGCCAGCTTCGGGTTCAGCCGGCGGGACACCTTGTCAATGGTCTCCATCAGCAGCGCCACGCCGCGCATCGCGAAGTACTCGCACTCCAGCGGGATGATCACCCCGTCCGCGCAGGCCAGCGCGTTGATGGTCAGCAGGCCGAGCGACGGCTGGCAGTCGATCATGATCACGTCATAGTCGGGGGCCATCGGCTGCAGCACCCCGCCGAGCACGTACTCGCGGCCGACCTCGTGCACGAGCTGGACCTCGGCTCCGGACAGGTCGATGTTGCTCGGGAGCAGGTCCATGCCGTTGATGCTGGTCTTGTGCAGCACGTCCTGCGGCGTGACGTCGCGCTCCATGAGCAGGTTGTACACGGTGGCGTCGATGTCGTGCGGCTGCAGGCCCAGCCCCACCGACAGCGCCCCTTGCGGGTCGAAGTCGACGAGCAGGACGCGACGGCCGTACTCGGCCAGGGCCGCGCCGAGGTTGATCGTCGTCGTCGTCTTGCCGACGCCGCCCTTCTGGTTGCAGATGGCCACGATACGGGCCGGGCCGTGCTCCAGAAGCGGCTCCGGCTCGGGGAGGCCGGGCAACGGCCGGCCTGTCGGACCCAGGTCTTTCGCCTGGGGCTGTGCGGTACGGGATGCTGCCACCAGCGCTGAACCTCCCGGGGTATGGCCGCGACGCGACGCCCACGGAACCAGACATGGACTTTAGGGCCTCGCTCGGGCACCGGCAAGCAGGCGCGCCGTTCGCGCCCGATATCGGCCTGCGATGTCCGTCACCGGCGGCGCGCGGCGGCGGTCGCCATGAGAAGCTGGGACGGTGAAAATCGGCCTGCAGATCCCAGACTTCACCACCCCGGGCGGCCCGGGGCGTCTCGGCGCGGACCTGGCCACCGTGGCCCGGACCGCGGATGAGGGCGGCTTTTCCTTCCTCGCGGTCATGGACCACTTCTTCCAGATCGGCGCGATCGGAGCGCCGGAGCGCGAGATGCTCGAGGGCTATACCGCACTGGGCTATCTCGCGGCCTGCACCTCGCGCGCTGAGCTGCTCACCTTGGTCACCGGCACCGTCTACCGGTACCCGGGCGTCCTGGCGAAGATCGTGACCACCCTGGACGTGCTGTCGGGCGGCCGCGCCTGGCTCGGCATCGGCGCCGCGTGGAACTCCGAGGAATCGCACGGCCTGGGCATCGGCTTCCCGCCGGTCGCCGAGCGTTTCGAGCGGCTGGAGGAAACGCTGCAGATCTGCCTGCAGATGTGGCGCGGCGACGAGAGCCCGTACCGGGGCGAACATTACCAGCTGGAAAGGCCGCTGAACTCGCCGCAGTCGCTGACCCGTCCGCATCCGCCGATCATGATCGGCGGCGGCGGGGAGAAGAAGACGCTGCGCCTGGTAGCCAGGTACGCCGACGCGTGCAACCTGTTCCCCGGCCCGGACCTGGCCCGCAAGCTCGACGTGCTGCGCGCCCACTGCGAGGCCGAGGGCCGCGACTACGACGCGATCGTCAAGACCTGCTATTTCGTGTTCGACGTCGGGGAGAACGGCGAGAAGGCCGCCGAGGTCGTCGATCAGCTCGGCCAGCTCGCCGACCTCGGCTTCCAGGCCGCGATCGGCGCGGTGGCCGGCGTATGGCGGATCAGGCCGCTGGAAGTGATCGCCGCTGATGTCATCCCCGCCGTAGCCAATGTGTGAAATTTAGGCAGAACGAGCGATGGTGCCTGGCCCCGGTCCCGTGTCGTGCTGCCGGCGCAGGCCGGGCACATGACTAGCGGTGAGGAGCTGGACGGCGGGCGTTGGCGCGGGCGACGGCGGCGGCGCTGGCGTGGTCGCCGCGCGCGGCCAGGCCGGCGATGACGCCGGGGATGTCGGCGGCCGGGCGGTTCTGGCTCAGCTTGGCCTTGGCCTCGATGCGGGTGATCTGCAGCTCGACGCCGACGATGGCGCGGAGCTGGCCCTCGACGAACCGGCGCGGCGCGTCGTCCACCGACCACGGGTGCTGCTGGCCGGGCGAGGCGAGCCTGGCGGCCTCATGCTTGGCGGTCAGCCGCCGGACGAGGTCCTCGACCCAGGCCGGGTCGTCGTGCACGACCAGGGTGCCGTAGACGTGCGCGGTGATGTAGTTCCAGGTGGGAACCACCCGGCCGTGCTCGGCCTTGGCCGCGTACCACGACGGTGACACGTAGGCGTCCGGGCCGCGGACGATCGCCAGCGACTCGCCCAGGACCGGCGTGCGCCACTGGTCGTTGTTGCGGGCCACGTGCCCGTACAGCGCGCCGCGGGTGCCCGCCGCGGGCTCGTAGGCCAGCGGCAGCATGGTGGCGAGCAGGCCGTCCGCGGTCACCGTGATCAGGTCGGCCGCAACCGGGGCGGCCAGCAGCTCGGTCAGGGTCGCCTCGTCGGCGGCGAAATGGGCGGGAACGTACATGATGCCTCCGTCCCGCCAGGGTATCCGGTGCGGTGGAGGGGGTCAGCCGGTGAAGTGGCGGGTCAGGCCGGCCCAGACGGCGTCGTAGTCGGCCTGCCGGTGCGCTGCCTGCATCGCCTGCCGGGTCGGGATGATCATCCAGCGGCTCTCGAACATGAACGCCAGCGTGCCGTCGATCTTCTGCGGCCGCAGCTCAGCGCTGCTCGCGCGGGCGAAGGTCTCCGCGTCGGGGCCGTGTGCGGCGAAGGTGCTGTGCAGGCTGCCCCCGCCGGGTGAGAACCCCCCGGCCTTCGCGTCGTAGACGCCGCGGACCAGCCCCATGAACTCAGACATCACGTTGCGGTGGAACCACGGCGGCCGGAACGTGTCCTCGCCAACCAGCCAGCGCGGCGGGAAGATCACGAAGTCCACGTTGGCCAGGCCGGGCAGCTCGCTGGGCGAGGTGAGCACGGTGAAGATGGACGGGTCGGGATGGTCGAAGCTGATCGTGCCGATCACCATGAAGTTCGCGGTGTCGTACTTGTACGGCACGTAGCTCCCGTGCCAGCCCACCACGTCCAGCGGCGAGTGATCGTAGTCGGCGCCCCACAGGTTGCCGCCGAACTTCTGCACCACCTGCACGGCGTCGGTCCGGTCCTCGTAGGCGGCGACCGGCGCCAGGAAGTCGCGCTCGTTCGCCAGCCCGTTCGCGCCGATCGGGCCGCGCTCGGGCACGGTGAACGCGGCGCCGAAGTTCTCGCACACATACCCGCGCGCGGGCCCGGGCAGGTCCACGCGGAACCTGATGCCGCGCGGGATCACCGCGATCTCGCCGGGCGCGACCGCCAGCGGTCCCAGCTCGGTGTGCAGCAGCACCGCTCCGTGCTCGGGCACGACCAGCAGCTCGCCGTCGGCGTCGACGAAGTACCTGCCGGCCATGGACGTGTTCGCCGCGTACATATGCACGGCCATGCCGTTGCGCGTCGGTATGTCGCCGTTGCCCCCGACCGTGTACAGCCCGTCGATGAAGTCGGTGTCCCCGTGCGGCAGCGGGAACGGGTCCCAGCGGAGCCGGTTGGGCTCCGGCTCGACCTCGTCGAACGGCGTGCCGCGCATCGTCCCGTTGCCGGTGCGGCGGAACCTCGGGTGGGCGGCGGACGGCATGATCCGGTACACCCAGGTGCGCCTGTTCACCGCACGCGGCTGGGTGAACGCGGTCCCGCTGATCTGCTCGGCGTACAGGCCGAGCGGGGCGCGCTGCGGCGAGTTCCGGCCCCCGGGCAGCGCTCCCGGCACCGCCTCGGTGACGAACTCGTTGCCGAACCCCCGCTGGTAGTCGTACTCTCCGGTGCCGGTCGCTGCCGCCGGCTGCCGGACCGTCACAGGATTGACGTCGACCATCACTGCCTCCTCGTCCCTGCCCAGTGCTTTCTGGAGCGCGCGTCGGCAAGCCCGCCGCGCGGCCGCTCAGGCACATGTAACCACGTGCCGGGGCTGCGGGCGCAGCGGCGCAGGTGGGATGCTGGTGGCGGCAAGCGGGAGGTGAGCGTGGCGGATCGGTGGCTGACGTTCGACTGCTACGGGACGATCGCCGACTGGGACACCGGGATGCGCCGGGCGCTCGAGCCGGTGGCGGGGGCGCAGCAGGCACCGCGGCTGCTCGCCGCCTACCACCGGGCAGAGCTCGAGCTGGAGGCGGGCCCGGGCTGGATGCCGTACCGGGAGGTACTCACCTCCGGGCTGGCGTGGGCGGCCGAGCGCGAGGGCATCAGGCTGCCGGCGGACGCCGGGGAAACGTTCGTGCGGGCCTGGCCGGACATGCCGGTCTTCGACGACGCCGGGTCGGCGCTCACCGCGCTGAAGGAGCAGGGCTGGAAGCTGGCCATCTTGACCAACTGCGACGACGACCTGTTCGCCGCCACCAGGCCGCGGCTGCCGGTGCCGTTCGACGAGGTGGTGACGGCGCAGCAGGTGGGCAGCTACAAGCCGGACCTGGCGCACTTCCGGGCGTTCGCCGACAAGGCCGGCGTGACCAGGTCGAGCTGGATCCACGTGGCCAACAGCTGGGTGCACGACATCCTGCCCGCGGCCAGGATGGGACTGCGGTCGATCTGGGTGGACCGGGACCTGACCGGGCACCCGGCCAGGCTGGCGGAACGGCGCATCACCGCGATGCGCAGGCTCCCCGAAACGGTCGACGCCGTCGGCGCCATCATGCCCCGCTGAGCAACACCGACCGGCGCTCAGGGCGGGGCGGCACCTGCCCGCAGCCGGCGCAGCGCCGCGCGGACCAGTGCCGGGTCGGTGGTCGTCCAGAACGGCGGCAGCGACCTGAGCAGGAACTGGCCGTAGCGGGCCGTTGCCAGCCGGGGATCGAGCACCGCGACCACGCCGCGGTCGGTCATGGTGCGCAGCAGCCGCCCGGCGCCCTGCGCCAGCAGCAGCGCCGCGTGCGGAGCCGCGACCGTCATGAAGCCGTTGCCGCCGCCCGCCGACACCGCGCGCTGCCTGGCCGATGCCAGCGGGTCATCCGGCCGGGGGAACGGGATCCTGTCGATGACGACGAGCTGCAGCGAGCTGCCGGGAACGTCCACCCCCTGCCACAGCGACAGCGTGCCGAACAGGCAGGTCGGCTCGTCCTCGGCGAACTGGCGGACCAGCTGGGCGGTGGCATCGTCGCCCTGGCAGAGCAGCGGATAGGCGATGCGCTCGCGCAGCCATGCGGCCGCCTGCCTCGCCGCGCGCATCGAGGAGAACAGGCCGAGCGTGCGGCCGCCCGCGGCGTCGATCAGCTCCTGTAGTTCGGTCAGGTACTCCCCGGGCAGCCCCTCCCGGCCGGGCGGCGGGAGGTGCCTGGCCAGGTACAAGATGGCGCTGCGCCTGTGGTCGAACGGCGAGCCGACATCGATGCCGCTCCAGGCCAGGCGGTCGTCGGAGTCCGCGGTGGGCAGGCCCCACTGATGGGCGAGCGGCGCGAACGACCCGCCGAGGGCCAGCGTCGCCGAGGTCAGCGCGACCGTCCGCTCGCCGAACAGCCGGGACCGCAGCACCGGCCCGACCTCGAGCGGCGCTACCCGCAGCGTCGGTGCAGTGCCTGCCCGGGGGGACGTCCCCCCCTGTCCCCCCCGCGCAGCGCTTGCCCGGCTCGCGTCCTCGGCAGCCGGCCGGTCAAGCCAGATGACCTCCTCGCGCACGGCGATGTCCGCGTCGAACGTGCCGAGGATCCGGGCGGCCGTGTGCTGCACCGCATCCAGCGAGGCAAGCGCAGCCCGGCATGCCGCGAGCTTGTCGGCGTCCGGCCAGGCCGTGTCCGCGATGTCCCACACGGCCTCCGCGCACGCGGCGGCCGCCTCGCCCGCAAAAGTCAGGGCCGCGGCCAGCGTGCCCGGTAGCGCGTCCATCCGGCCGGGCGGCTCGTCGCCGAGTTCGGCGGCGAGCGCGCCGGCCGCCTGCTGCAACCGGCCGGCCGCGGCTGCGGGGCCTTTACCGGCGGGCTCCAGCAGCCGTGAGCAGCGGCGCGCGGCCACCTCGATCCCCGGTCCGGAAAGCTCCCCTGTCATGACGGAGGTGACCCGGTCCACCAGGTCGTGCGCCTCGTCGATGATGACCACGTCGTGTTCGGGCAGCGCGCCGCCCGACATCGCGTGGATGGCGAGCAGCGCGTGGTTGGTGACGACGATCTGTGCCTTGGCGGCGGCCTCGCGAGCACGCTCGGCGTAGCACCGCTTGATGAACGGGCAGCGCGGGCCGATGCACTCCTCCGGGCTGACCGACACCCGGCGCCAGGCCGGCTCCGGCACGCCGGGGACCAGTTCGTCCCGGTCCCCGGTGCTTGTCCGGGCCGCCCACTCGTGCAGCCGCTGCACATGCCGGTCCAGGCCCGAGGACAGGCCGTCATCGGCCGCGTCGAACAGCACGTCGGCCGGGTCCTCGGTCTTCGGGTCCGCGGCGGCGGCCTCCCGGTGCAGGCACAGGTAGTTCCGGCGTCCCTTCAGGATCGCGAAGACCGGCTCGTCGCGAAGCAGCGGCTTGAGCGAGGCGGCCAGCCGCGGCAGGTCACGGTCGATCAGCTGGCGCTGCAGCGCGATCGTGGCCGTGGCCACCACCACCATGTTCCCCGTGGCAAGCGCGTGCCGTACCGCCGGGACCAGGTAGGCCAGCGACTTGCCCGTCCCGGTGCCCGCCTGGACGGCGAGGTGCTCGCCGGAGGTGATGGCATGGTGCACCGCCTCGGCCATCGCGACCTGGCCGGGCCGTTCCGCGCCGCCGATGGCGGCCACGGCCGCCGCGAGCAGTTCGGTTACCGAGGGGGATTCCCGGGGTGACTTCCGGTCACGGCCTGGGGGCACGTGGTAACGGTATCGCGCGCGGCCGGCGCGGCCACGCAGCCGGGCCGGGTCGCAGGGCCGGGCAGCATGGATCGTTCAGGTAAATTCTGCTCGTTATGACGAGTGCTGAGCTGCTGACAGATGCGTTCGGGCGGGTGCGGGACGCCGTGCACCAGGCGGTCGCGGGGCTGACCGCCGAGCAGCTGGCGGCCCGGCTGGACCCGGATGGGAACTCCATCGCCTGGACAACCTGGCACCTGGCCAGGATCGAAGACGATCACGTGGCCGGCGCGTTCGGCGTGCCCCAGGTCTGGCCGCGGTTCCGTGACCGGTTCGGGCTGCCGTTCGGGGCGACGGACACCGGGTACGGGCATGGCTCGGGTGAGGTGGCCATGGTGCGGGTGCCCTCGGGCGAGCTGCTCACCGGCTACCACGACGCGGTGCACGCGCAGACCGTCCGGCTGGTGTCCGGCGTCACCGACGCCGACCTGTCCCGGGTGGTGGACGAGGCCTGGGACCCGCCGGTGACGCTGGGCGTCCGGATGGTCAGCGTGATCTCCGACGGCCTGCAGCACGCCGGGCAGGCCGCGTTCATCCGCGGGGTCCTGCTGCGTAATCCGGGGGGGACGACCCCCCGGTAACCCCCCGGTCACCCCCCGCCCACCTCCCCAACCCCCTACATCTCGCCGTAGTCTCGCGTGGCTGGGAGGCTCTGCCTTTCCCGCGAGCCCACCCTAGCTCCCCGCAGGCCACGCGAGCTCATGCCGCCACGGCGGCTCGGCGCCTGCCTTGCCGACGGTGAGCGAGGCCACCCTGGCGGCGACGGCGAGGGCTTCCTGCACGGCGGAGAGATCCGCCAGGCTGGCCCGGCCCAGCCCGCGCCCCACCCACCAGGCCAGGAAGCCGCCGCCGAAGGCGTCGCCGGCGCCGATGGAGTCCGCCACCGCGACCGGCGGCACCGGCACGGTCAGGTGGTAGCTCCCGGTCAGGGCCTCGGCCGGATCCGGGCCGCGGGTCACCAGCACGCAGCCGGCCCCCCAGTCGAGCAGGCAGCGTGCGGCGTCGGCGGCGCTCGCCTGGGGCACCAGGCACTCGAGATCCTCCGCGGACGCCTTGACGACATCGGCGCGCGGCAGGATCCGCTTGATCCTGGCGCGGTAGCCGTCGGGGTCGGGCATGGCGGCGGGCCGGCAGTTGGGATCGAGCAGCAGCAGGGCGGCATCGGGCAGTTCGGCGACGAGCTGCTCGATCTCGGCGGCCATCGGCTCCACCACCAAGCCGAGCGACCCGATATGCAGCGCGCGGACCTCGCCCGCCACCGCCTGCCGCGCGGCGGGCAGGTCCAGCTCGAACCCGGCCGTGCCGACCACGTGGAACCAGTACTGCGCCACGCCGTCCCGGCGCAGCGCCACGACCGCCAGCGCGGTGGGCTCCGGGACCGGGCCCGGCGACGCGACCTCGACCTGGTCCGCGCGCAGCCGGGCGACCAGCCGCGCCCCGAACGGGTCGGCGGAGAACCGGCCGAGGAAGCGGGTGCGCTGGCCCAGGCGGCCCATCGTCCGGGCGGCGTTGAACGGGCCGCCGCCCAGGCTGGGGCGGACGCTGCCGTCGTCGTTGACGATGAGATCGACCAGGCTCTCACCGGCCACCAGGATCACGGTTGCGAGCTTACGCATGCTCCGATCCTGGCGACAGGCGTGCCCGGCGGCAGGTTGCGCTGCGCCATGCCGGTGTGAATAATGTTCCTCCACGGCGGTCAGCCGCCGTCATGGTCCGGAGATGCGGCCTTCCTCTTGTTCCCTTCTTCCCTGTCGCAACGGACGGATGGTGGTCCCCTGTGCCCGCCGAACGCTATCCGGTTGTGTGGATCGGTCGCGCCGCTGTGGTCACCTTGCCCGCAGAGGTAGACCTGACCAACGCCGACAGCGTCCGGGAAGAGCTGGCATCCGTCGTCAGCCAGGGCCCGGTGATGCTGGTCGCGGACATGAGCACGACGACGTTCTGCGATTCGGCCGCGGTCAGCGCGCTGGTGCGCACCTTCCGGCAGGCCGCGGCAGGCGGCTGCGACATGCGGCTGGTCGCGAGCGCGCTGGCCGTGCGGCGCGTGCTGGCCATCACCGGGGTGGACCGGCTGATCCCGATCTACCCGAGCCTGGCCGCGTCGGTGGGCGGCCCGCACGACACCCCGGTCCGAGGCCGCCATGCTCCCCCCGGCGACGACAAGGCCACGGCGGATGCCGACAGTGACATCATCGAGCCCGGATAGCGCAACCGGCCGTTAGTCTTCCTCGAACGCGGGCGGCGGCTGAGGGGGCTCGCCGCTCACGCTGGTGATGACGGCGCTGGCAATGTCGCGGAGCTTGGTATTGCTGTTCTGGGACGCCGAGCGCAAGATCTCGAAGGCGCGGCCCTGGTTACAGCGTTCCCTGGCCATGACGATGCCGAGGGCCTGATCTATGACCGTCCGTGAGGTCAGCGACGACCGCAGCTGCTCGATCAGGGCGGCGTGCGATGCCATCCGCATGGCCAGCAGCACCGCTCCTGAGGCATTGGCCGCGAACTTCTCCGCGCGTTCTGCTTCCTTCGCCCCGAAGGCCGACACGGTCCGCGCATACAGGTTCAGCGCACCGGCCGGCCGGCCAGCCGCGTTCAGCGGCACGGCGAGGCACGACCGGATGCCATGGGAAAAGGCCCGCATCCCGAATTCCGGCCACCGGCTCATATCGGCGGTATCGTCGATGCCCACCGTGCCGCCGTGGCGCATGGCATGCAGGCAGGGGCCGTCGTCGAGCTGGTACTGCACCTCATCGACCTGGGCCGCTACCGGGTCGCTGCACGCCACGGTCACCAGCCGCCCGTTGGACCGCATCGTTATGCCGCAGGATATTCCGCCGTTCACGATACGTGCCGCCAGCACGGCCAATCCGTGCAGGAACTGCTCAATTCCCTCGGTATTAACCAGAACGTCTTGCAGATCTTTAATATCGTCTGCGGCGCTTTCCCCTGCGGGATCTGCCAGCACAGCACCTGCCATCGCCCTACCTATTCGACGTGCATCGGGCGTATCCATGCCCGGGCAGCTGCCTACCCTCGGCCAGCGAATTAAACGCTGGCTAGCCCGACACCCGTACCTCGTACCACACGCCGCCGTTGAGGTTGAGGTTGTTGCCGCGCGCCTGGCCCGGGCCGCTGTCGCCGACATAGGTGTAGAGGGGATGGCCGTCGTAGGTCGCCTGCAGGGCGCCGCCGGGCCGCCTGATGGTGCCGAGCGTGCCGGGGACGCCGGGCCCGGCCTTGGGCTCCCCGGTGACCGGCGGCCAGTAGACGGCGCACGACCCGGTGCATCGGGAGGTCGTAGGCGTGTCCGGGGCGAACCAGTACAGCGTGAGGCCCGCGGCGTTGGTGAGCACGGTGACACCGCCGATGTTCGCGGTCCTCAGCGTGACCGCTCCGCCCGCGGCCGCGGCGGGCGTACCGCCCGCACCGGCTTCGGCGGCGCCGAGCAGGGCCAGGGCGAGCAAAGACACGGCGCCGACCGCGGCGATCAGCTTCGGGCCGGCTTCCTGCGCCCGGGCCAGCATCCGGGCAGCCGGGGTGACCGGCCGGTCGGCCCGCCGCGACGGATCTGCGGTCAGCGCGGCCAGCCCCAGCGTCGCGAAGGCGGCCACCTCGATGACCCCGGCGGCGATCCCGGCCGTGGTGCGGACCTCCTTAAACCCGAACAACCCGACCCACACCGACAGCAGGTAGCCGCCCAGCGTAGCCAGGGCGAACACCGCCCCGGCCGCTGCCACCAGCCGGCTCCGCGTCACCAGCACCGCTGCCGCCAGGATGAACCCCGCGATGACCTGGAGCAGGAACAGCCAGCCGATCGTGGGGATCGACCGGTACCCGGTCAGGTACAGATCCAGGTGAATGCCCGCGGACACCGCCAGCAGCAACGCTCCCGCGGCCAGAAGCCCGAGCTGCAGCCAGCCGCGCGCCGTGCCGGCATGCTGGCGGCTGTCCAGGACCACCATGCTCCTTCCCATAACCGGTACACGTCCGCTGCGGCCGGCTGGTTCAAAGGGGCTACCAATCACCGCGATGATGGTAGTACGGCGGTCACCAGTGCCTGGTACCCATGACAGGGTGACGGAGCAGCAAAGCGCAGCGGAATCGCTCGCAGCCGACCGGGCCGACACCCTTGACCGGCTGGCTGGGCTGGAGCGGGAACGTGCTGCCATCATCGAGTCGTCCGCGGCCGGCACCGATGACGAGCACGATCCCGAAGGCGCCACGCTCGCGTTCGAGCGGCAGCATTTGGCAGCCCTGGTCAGTCAGGCCCGCCGGCATCTGGCCCAGATCGACGCGGCGATGCTCCGGCTGGCAGAGGGCACCTATGGCGAGTGCGAAAACTGCGGTCGGCCGATCAGCGCGGCACGCCTGGCCGCCCGGCCGGTGACCACCTCGTGCATAAACTGTGCCTCCTCGCGCTGAGCCACCGTCGGCATGAGCCGACGGTGGCTCATACCCGTGGCGCGGCCTCGCGTAGCACGTCCCAGGCCTGCCGCACGTCCGCTTCGGTTGTCCGGGCGTTGCCGGCCGCGAGGCGCAGCACGTAGCGGCCGGCGAGCCGGGTGTGCGAGATGAAGATCTTCCCGGTCGCGTTCACCCGCCCGAGCAGCGCCTCGTTAGCCGCGTCGCTGCCGTTGCGGCGGAAGCACACCACCGAGAACGGGCGCGGCGCGCACAGTTCCCAGCCCGGGTCGTCGCGCACCCACTGCTCGAACAGCGCCGCCTGCCGCACGCTTTCGCGGATGCGCGCCTGCAACCCCGCCCGGCCGCAGCAGCGCAGCACCGCCCACAGTTTCAGCGCCCGGAACGTACGCCCGAGCTCTGGCCCGTACTCGCTGTGGCTCACCACCGCGTCCGGGGCGCGCAGGTATTCCGGCACCAGGCTGAACGCGGCGCGCAGCTCATCGGGGCGGCGGGTCCACAATGCCGAGCAGCCCTGCGGCGTGGACAGCCACTTGTGCGGGTTGACCACCAGCGAGTCGGCGCGCTCGACACCGTCGAATGCCCAGCGGAATTCCGGGCAGACCATCGCCGAGCCCGCATAGGCGGCATCCACGTGCAGCCACACGCCTTTCTCGGCGCAGGCGTCCGCAACCGCCGGCACCGGATCGACCGACGTGGAGGAGGTCGTGCCGACGGTGGCCACCACAGCGCAGCAGCCGTCGAGATCAAGCGCATCCGGCCGCAGCCGGAACCGGCCGTCCGCCGGCGTCTTGCGCACCTCCAGGCCGAGCAGCCGGCAGGCCTTGTCAACCGACGAGTGCGCATGCTCTGAGCAGGCGACGACACGGTGGCCGGGCCGCGCCTCACGCGCCGCCGCCAGCGCTGCCAGTGTCGCGATCGAGGCGCCCTGCTCCAGCTGGCCGTGCCATCCCTGCGGCAGGCCGAGCAGATCGGCGAGCCACGCCGTTGTCACCTCCTCCAGCTCCTGCAACGCCGGGGACGTGCGCCACAAAATGCCGACGTTGTTCAGAGCCGCCGTCAAAAGCTCCGCAAGGATCCCCGGCTCGGAGCCGGTCGTGGCGAAGTAGGCGAAAAAGCGGGGATGCTGCCAGTGCGTCACCGCCGGCAGCACCAGCTCCTCCAAGTCGCGCAGCAGGTCGGCGAACGGCTCGGCCTGCTCCGGCGCACGCGCCGGAAGCGCCGCCCGCAACCCTCCCGGCTTCACCCGCGCCAGCACCGGCCGCTCCCGCACCGACTCCAGATAGCGCTCCACCCATGCCAGCGCCGCCAGCCCGTCCTCGTGAAAGCCCACGTGCGACACCTCCTCGCAGGAAGCCATCGAGATCCCGAGCGCCTTGCGCCGGGCCGAGCGGCGCCGGGCGGATTACTACTGTGCGGCAGGATAGGCTGCCTACCGTGGCCGGTGACGACCGGGACGGCGAGGCAATCGACCGGGCGCGGCGCAGCGCCGCCCGGATGCATGCCGGCGACCAGGCGGTCAAGGCCCTGCAGATCAGCATCGATGAAGTCGGGCCCGGACGTGCCACGGCCCGGATGCGGGTGACGGCTGACATGACCAACGGTCACGGCATCGCCCACGGCGGTTATGTCTTCCTGCTCGCCGACACCGCCTTCGCCTACGCCTGCAACAGCTACGGTCCGGTGACGGTTGCCCAGGCATGCGAGATCACCTTTCTGCGGCCGGCGCGCGAGGGGGACGAGTTGACTGCGTCGGCCGCGGAGCGGGTACGGATGGAACGCACCGGCATCTATGACGTCAGCGTCCGCGACGCCGGCGGTCACGTTATCGCTGAGCTGCGCGGGCACAGCAGGACGCTGCAGCCGCGGACGTGAGGCTGGGGGTCACGCGGCGCGGCGGCGGACCAGCCAGACGGCCGCGGCGATGAGCAGCACGGAGAGCGCGAGCAGCCAGCCGCCCTCGATCCACTGGAACGGCCAGAACCGGCTGCCGGGCTGGTAGGTGGTCCACAGCGTGTATCCGTGCTGGTTGAGGTACTGCGTCACGCTGGGGGACTGCGGCACCCCGCCTTTCCCGGCGAGCTGTGGTGCCTCCTGCTGGAGGACCTGGCTGAGCGCGGACTGGCTGACCGGCTTTCCGCCCTTGGTCCACCACTGGCTGATGATCCACTGGCCCTGGCTGATGATCCACGGGGAGCCGGCCAGGTTCGGGTTGCTGGTGAGCAGCGGCGTCATGTAGTGCTGGCGCAGGTACAGCCCGGCCGCGAGGGCGAGCCCGGTGTAGGCGGCCAGGGTGGCGGCGATCGCGGGGACGACCCGGCGGATGAGCATGCCGGCCAGCGCGCCTATCGCGAAGGCGGCCAGCGTCCACGCGGCGAACGCGACCCCGCGCAGGCCGAACACCGCGGGAGCCAGCGGGATCTGCTGTCCCGCGGCGAAGAACGGCTGGAAGTACCAGGAAAACAGCACGCTGAACGCCCCGGCGGCGGCCGCCACCGTGACCGCGAGCGGCACCAGCTTGGCGAGCGTCCAGCGCCACCGGCCGAAGCCCTGGGTCCAGGCGAACCGGAAGGTGCCGGTCTCCAGCTCCCGGGCCAGCACCGGCGCGCCGACAAACGCCCCGATCAGCGCGGGCACCGCCAGCAGCAGGGTCGCGATGATCTGCGCCGTCGGCCAGTAGGTGGCGAGGAAGTCGCCGATCAGATTCCCGCAGGCATCTGAGCTTGCCGGGCGGCAGGCGGCCGCGGCGGCCCAGGCGTGGTGCATCTGAAGGGCGGCGAGCCACAGGTACACCGCCAGCGCGCCCAGCAGCGCGGCCACCCCGGCCAGCGCGAAGCGGTGCTGCCGCCAGGTGACCCAGGCCATCCGCCGCCACGGCACCGGCCGCAGGCTCGCGTCCGGCTCCGGACGGGCGGACACCCTCAGCGCGGTCATTGCGTCACCTCCGACGGTTCGCCAGTTTCAAGCGGCAGAGCCCGGCCGCGGGCCGGGCCGGGCAGCGCCGCAGCGCCGGGCTCGCGCAGGTAGGCCAGGGTGAGTTCTTCCAGGCCGACCGGATGTGCCTCCCAGCCCGGCGGGACCGGATCGTCCGCGCCGGCCCGGACCAGCAGGTGGGCCTGCGCCTCGCCGCGCCGCGCATGTACCACGCGCAGCCGTTCGGCATACCGGCCGACCTCGGCGGCCGGGCCGGTCAGCACGAGGTGGCTGGCGAGCAGGTCGTCCACCTCGCCGGCCAGCTGCACCCGGCCCCGCGACAAAAGGACGAGGTAGTCGGCCACCCGCTCCAGCTCGGCCAGCACGTGCGAGGACAGCACGACCGACACGCCGTCCGCGGCCATCGCCGTCATCACCAAGGCCATGAAGTCGTGCCGGGCAACCGGGTCGAGCATCGCCACCGGCTCATCCAGCACCAGCAGCCGCGGCCGCCGGGCCAGCGCCAGGGTCAGCGCGAGCTGCGCCTGCTGCCCGCCGGACAGCCTGCCCGCCTTCCGCTTCAGCGAGATGCCCAGCTCGGCCAGCCGGGCCTGCGCGTAGTCCTGGTCGAAGCGCCGGTTCAGGTTGGCCGTCAGGTGCAGCATGTCCGCGGCGGACAAGTTCTTGTACATCGGCGTGTCCTGGGCGACGAACGCGATGCCGTCCAGCGCGGCCGGGGACCCGGCGGGCCGGCCGCCGAGCACCCCGATCGTGCCTGCCGTCGGCGTCAGCATCCCGACGGCCAGGTTCAGCAGGGTGGTCTTGCCCGCGCCGTTCGGGCCGACAAGCGCGGCCACGTGCCCGGCGGGGATCGCCAGCGTGCACTCGCGCAGCGCCCAGGTGCTGCCGTACCGCTTGCTCAGGCCGCTGGTCTCGATCACGTTCGTGGTCATGCGACGCCCTCCGTTTCGCCGCTTGCCTCGCCACGGCGCTCCCCCGTGCCGCCGCGACGCTTATAGAAATCCCGCAGCGCGCTGGCGAACAGCGCCACGATGCCGTCTTCGTCCAGGCCCGCCGCGTCGGCGCTGGCCAGCCAGCCGAGCAGGGACTTGTGCAGCCCGGTGAGTTCCGGCAGCGCGACCTGGGTCAAGGTGGCCTCCACGAACGTGCCCTGGCCCGGCCGGCCGGCCGCCAGCCCCTTGGTCTCCAGCTCCTTGTATGCCTTGAGCACCGTGTTCGGGTTGATCGCCAGCGCGGCCACCACGTCCCTGACCTTGGGCAGCTGGTCACCGGGCTTGAGATAACCCAGCCGCAGCGCGTGCTCGACCTGCTGGACCAGCTGCAGGTAGGTCGGCACCCCCGAGGCCGCATCCAGCCGGAACTCGATCGGCGATGCCGATCGGCGCGGCATCGGCCCGTCGCCCGCGCCTGGCGGCGACGCCTCGGCTGCGCCCTCCGGCCGGTTGTCCTTATTACCTATAGTCATAGGACAAACATACAGACTATGCTGCCCCTGTCAAGGAGCGCGGCCTGCGGCACAGGAGGGCACGCCGGAACCAGGCAGCCATAACTCGTTGGTCGTTATGACTTCCGGAGCTTTATGGTCTTTCGTTCGTGGGCGCTACGTTGCGCGCTGCCGGAACGATGGCCTCGCCGCGGGTGCAGCTCACGCCCCCGATCCTGCCACGTCTGCGGGCGCCGGGCAGGCCGCCAAGAAGCCAGGCCCCCGCCGCGGGGCCGGACCTCACGCCTGGCCGCCGGGTGTCACGGCCAGCGATGAGCGTTGCCCTCATGGAGGGTGCCCGGCAGGTCGGGCAGGACGCAAAATAGCAGCCCGGCCGGGTCCCGCATCACCTGCCAGGGATGCACCCGCGCCACGCGCTCGGCGCCCAGGTGCTCGAGCCGCGCCACCTCGGCGTCCAGGTCATCGGTGTGGATGTCCAGGTGCACCCGGGCGGTACCTTCGCCCAGGCGCTGGGTCAGCAGCCAGAGGTCATGGCCGCGCAGCGCGGCGCCGTGGTACTCGGGATAGCCGTCAAACGGCGGCGTCAGCGGCTGGCCGAGGGCCGCTTCCCAGAACGACACCTCGCGCTCGTGGTCACCGGCGGGCACGTCGATGACGATCTTGAACAGCCGGCTGAAGTGCGCCACGGCACCAACCTACGCGGCGGCGATGGTACAGCCGGCCGTGGTCAGCCGGCGGCGCAGGGCCGGACGTGGCGGCAACGATGGTACAAATGGCCATGACCTTGCTGACACACCGCGGCGAAGGACCGGCGTTCTCCTACGCTGGCCAGCCGATGCACATCCTTGCGGGCCATGACGGCCAGCCGCAGGGATTCGCCGCGATGGAGATCACCGTCCCGCCTCACTTCGCCGGGCCCATCCCGCATGCGCACGACGAATTCGACGAGGCCATCTACCTACTCAGCGGACGGCTGCTGGCCGTCGGTGACGGCGAGCCGCAGGAGGCCGTGCCAGGCTCGATGTTCGTGGCGCCGCGCGGGCACCGGCACGGCTTCAGCAACCCGGGCGACGAGCAGGCCCGGGTGCAGGGACTATGGGCCCCGGCAGCGGCCGCCCTTGCCTTCATGCGGGACATCGGCGCCGCGCTCAGGCCGGACACCCCGCCGGACCCGGAGCGCATGCGCGAGATCTATGCCCGCCACGCCAGCCGCCTGCTGCCCTGACACGACGGTAGCGTGTTATGTCTGTATCCCGTCTGTAACCCGGCAGCCATGGGCTCGCGCGGGCATTCCAGGCACGTGGGAGGGACCGATCATGTCCAGCGACAGCCAGTACCTGGTCACCGCATCGGACCGGATGACCCTGCTGCAGGGCCCGCTGGGCGCGGTCTTGATGCTGAGCGGTAACCAGACGGCCGGACGGCTGTCCGTGCTGGAGCACCCGCTTGCACCGCGGGCGCTCGGCTCCCCCGTCCACACCCACCGCAATGAGGACGAATACTCCGTGGTGCTGGAAGGCGTCGTCGGTGCGCAGATCGCAGAACAGGTCATCGAGGCCGGGCCCGGCGCGGTGCTGGTCAAGCCCCGCGGCGTGCCACACGCATTCTGGAATCCGAGCGATCAGCCAGCCCGCCTGCTGGAGCTCATCTCGCCCGCGGGCTTCGAACAGTACTTCACCGGCCTGGCGGATATCCTGTCCGGTCCCGGGGCTCCCGATGCCGGACAGCTGGCGGCCCTTGCAGACCGCTACGGCCTCGACCTCGATCTCGCATCAATACCGCGCCTGGCTGCCGCCTACGGGCTCAGGATCGCATTACCGGAGCGCATGCCTTTAGAAAGGACTAGGCGATGGCTGATGATGAGCAAGGCGCATCGGGCGTGGTCTCCGGCCTGGTTCAGGACTTCATCGCCCAGCTCCGCGCCGTGACCGGAGGGCTGCAGGACCTGGCCGGATTCAGTGAGCGCCGTCCGCTGGCACCCGGCGCGTTCCCGCTGCCCGGCGCGCTTTCCGCGGCCCAGCTGGCCGCGATCTCCAGCAGCGTCGCTGCGCAGCGACGCAGCATCGAGGCGCTGAAGACTCAGCTGTCCTCCTTCGACGAGCAGCTTGCGGTACTGGAACAGATCCTCAGCCCGCTCACAGAGTGGAGCAGGACGTGGGCCGAGGTGGAACAGCGGCTGCTGGATATGAGCCGCGGGCCAGCGGCCGAGGACCCGGACAGCTCATGACCGCCGTGATGGCCTGCCCCCGGCAGGCGCTCAGCTCACCGCCTTTTTCACCAGCGCGGCGATCCTCGCCTCGTCGGCGGCGGTCAGTTCGGTTACCGCGTACTCGGTCGGCCACATGGCGCCGTCGTCGAGTGTCGCCTGGTCACTGAAGCCCAGCGCCGCGTACCTGGTCTTGAACTTGGCCGCGGGCTTGAAGAAGCAGACAACCTTGCCGTCCCAGGCGTAGGCGGGCATCCCGTACCAGGTTCGCGGGGCGAGGCCCGGCGCGGCGGCCTTGATGAGGGCATGAAGCCGCTCGGCCAGGACGCGATCCGGTTCCGGCATCTCGGCGATCTTGGCGAGCACGTCGCTTTCCCCGTCCGCCTTGGCCGCGCGCGGGCTACGGCGCGCACCCGCCTTCAGCTCCCGGGCGTGCTCCTTCATCGCGGCTCGTTCCTCGTCGGTGAATCCCTCGAATGTCTTGCCGCCCGCGGTGGCGCTCGCAGCGGGCTTCCTGGTGTCTTTCATGGCAGGTCTCCTCCCCACGAGGGTCTCATTGAATCGACCCGGTGTACGGTCGTGGCACAACGAACGGTGAGCTGTCAGCTCCTTCTGGTGCTCCCTTCAGCGTGCCGGCTTCTCCCTGCCGTGGCTCACGGTGGCGGGGCTGCGGAGCCTCCGGCGGGCGCCGGTCGCGGCGGGCGGGAACCAGCGCCGGAACGATCAGCGCGGCAGTTATGCCGAACGCGGCCCGGTACCCGGTATAACCGGCAACCAGCCCGATGCCGATGGCTCCGGCGCTCATGCCCGCGTCGTAGGCGGCATTCCATATCGCGCTGACCGCGCTGTAGCCGCCCGCCGCGCCACGGGCGTACATCGTGGCAAGGGTCGCGTTCTGCAAGACACCGAACCCGATCCCGAAGCACCCAGCTGCGCAGGCCGCCAGGGCCTCGGATCGGGCGGCGGCAAAAGCTGCCATCCCGGCCGCGCACAACAGCAGACCTGGGGGCAGCAGCCGGGTCTGGCCGTACCGGTCGCCGATCCGCCCGGCCGCCCACCGGCCTGCCGTGGCGGCCGCGGACTGGGTAAGCAGGGCGATCGCTGTGGTGGCGGCGGTGGCCGACAGCGGCAGGAAGGTGACCAGCACCCCGGCCGCCATGGCCGATGCGAAGAAGACCCCGGCCGGGCGGACCAGCCCTGGGTCGCGCAGCCCGGCCAGCACGCCTGCCCTTGCTGGGTCGCCGTGTTCGTGGCGGCGGGGCAGCCCGCGCACCGAGCCGAGGGCCAGCATGGCTGCGGCAGCAGTCGCCGCGAACACCGGCGCGTAGCCCCAGCGGGTGGCGATCCACACGCCCGCGGGCAGGCACAGTACCGCCGGGACGCCGCCCACAATGCCGACCAGGCCCAGGCCCTCGCCGCGGCGCTGCGCGGGGATCAGCGAGGCGGTCAGCGCGCCCCCGGCGACGGTGGTGATCGCGAACCCGACGCCGCGGGCAATGTTCACGGCGATCACCACGGCAATGCCGACGGGCTTGAGCAGGACCAGTGCCGGGGCGCCGAGCAGGAACAGGCCCGCGGCCAGCGACACCCGGTAACCGGCCAGGTGAACCAGCCGCGGGGTGGCCAGTTCCGCCGCGACAGTGGCCGCCAGCAGCACACCGGTCGCCGCGCCAGCGCCGGCCGCCGAGCCGGACGACTTCACGTACAGCGGCACCACCGACAGCGGCAGGTAGAAGCTCACCTCAGCGCCGATGATCGAGATGAACCGCACCAGCAGCGGCCGGGTCACCAGCGGTGGCCGCTGCGCCGAAACCGCCGCGGCGCGCTGGACGTTCCCGGTTGCTGCGCTCATGTACCCGACGTTAGGCACCGACTGGACTTGCGGTAAGGTCCGGTTGCATGCCTGTGGAGTGGTCCGGTTTGGCCCCGGAGGTCCTGCTGACGATCGACCGCCGGGCCACGGTCCCGTTGCGGTCCCAGCTGGAGGACCAGTTCCGGCAGGCTATCCGGTCTGGCCGTCTGGGCGCCGGGGAGCGCGTGCCGTCCTCACGCGCGCTGGCCGGGGCGCTGAGCCTGTCCCGTGGCCTGGTGCAGGAGTGCTACGCGCAACTGCAAGCCGAGGGCTACCTGGTCACCCGCGGCGGCTCAGCCACCCGGGTGGCCGCGGCGGCAACCCGGGCCGAACCGGCGCAGGATGTGCCGCCGTCCCGGCCTGCCCCGATGGTCGCCGACTTCCGGTCCGGCGTACCCGACCTCGGCTCATTCCCCCGCCAGGCCTGGGCATGGGCGATCCGGGAGGCATGCCGGGCCGCGCCGAACACCGACCTTGATTACGGTGACCCGGCGGGAAGCCCGCGGCTGCGCGAGGTGCTCGCCGCCTACCTGAGGCGGGTCCGGGCGATGGACACGACGGCCGACCGCCTCATCATCTGCTCCGGGATGGCCCAGGGCCTTGGCCTTGTCCTCCGCGTCCTGGCCGGCCACGGGCTGCGGCGGGTCGCCTGCGAAGACCCTGGCGGGACCGCCGACATCACCGCCGCCGCACACCACGCCGGGGTGCAGGCCGTCCCGGTGCCCGTCGATGACCGCGGCATCGACGTGGCCGCGCTGGACGCCAGCGGGGCCGGGGCGGTCGTGCTCACCCCGGCACACCAGTGGCCCACCGGCGTGGTCCTCGCCCCCGAACGCCGCCTGGACCTCATCGACTGGGCCGCCCGCCGGGACACCTGGATCATCGAGGACGACTACGACGCCGAATTCCGCTACGACCGCGAGCCGGTCGGCGCCATCCAGGGCCTGGCACCGGGCCGGGTGATAACCCTGGGCACGGTCAGCAAATCCCTCGCGCCGGTGCTGCGGCTGGGCTGGATCGCCAGCCCGGCCATCCTCACCGCGCACCTCACCGAGGCCAAGCGGCTGACCGACCGCGGATCCCCCGGGCTTGACCAGCTCGCCCTCGCCGTCCTCATCGAAACCGGCCGGTACGACCGGCAGCTCAGAAAGATGCGCGCCTCGTACGCAGCCCGCCGGGAAACCCTCGTCCAGGCCCTCGCCCAGGCTGCCCCCGCCGTGACACTGACCGGGCTGGCCGCCGGCTTTCACGCCGTCGCGCACCTGCCCCCGCCGGCAGCCGAGCACGCCGTCATCACCGCGGCCACAAACCGGCGAGTCGGGCTCTACGGCATGAGCGCCTACCGGTCCAGCCACTCCCCGCAGCCGCCGCAACTGGTCCTCGGCTTCGGCAACACCAGCCACCACGCCATCCGCGCAGGCGTCGCCGTGCTCGCCGACATCCTGGACAACCCCGGGATCACCGGCGGGCGGCCGCTCAGTGCCTCCCGGAGCGCGCGCGTCGGGTAAGCCGCCGCGCGGCCGCTCAGTGCCTCCCGGAGCGCGCGCGTCGGGCAAGCCGCCGCGCGGCCGCTCAGTCCCAGATCGGCTGCGTGGCCTCCCGGACGTTCCCGTCCGGCGTGAAGATCAGGAACCGCTCGAACGACCGCGCGAACCAGCGGTCGTGCGTGACGGCGAGCACCGTGCCCTGGTAGGACTCCAGGCCCTGCTGCAGCGCCTCGGCGCTTGGCAGGTCGAGGTTGTCGGTGGGCTCGTCGAGCAGGAGCAGCGTGGCGCCGGCCAGCTCGAGCAGGAGGATCTGCACCCTGGCCTGCTGGCCGCCGGACAGCGTGCCGAACGGCTGGCGGGCGCAGGCTTGCAGTTCATACCGGGCCAGGGCGGCCATGGCCTCGTTGATGAGCAGCGCGTGCTCGGTCATCAGGATCTCGGCCAGGGTCCTGCCCTCGAGGTCGGGCCGGGCGTGAGTCTGCGCGAAGAAACCGGGCACGACCCGTGCGCCAAGCCGCGCCTCGCCATCATGCGGCACCTGCTCCCCCGCGAGCAGCCGCAGGAAACTCGACTTCCCCGACCCGTTCGCGCCGAGCACCGCCACCCGGTCGCCGAACCAGATCTCTGTGCCGAAGCAGCCCGTGGTACCGGTCAGCGTCAGCTTCTCGCAGATCACCGCGCGCTTGCCGGTCCGGCCGCCGCGCAGTCGCATCCTGACGTTCTGCTCCCGCGGCGCCTGCTGCGGCGGGCCCTGTTCCTCGAACCTGCGCAGCCTGGTCACCGCGGCCTGCAGCCGGGATGCCATGTCCGAGTTGTAGGAGGCCTTCTGCCGGTAGGTCCGGACCAGCTCCTTCAGCTTGTCGTGCTCCTCGTCCCAGCGGCGGCGCAGCTCCTCCAGCCGGCTGATCCGGTCGGCGCGCGCCTGCGCATAACCGGCGAAACCGCCGCCGTGCACCCACACGTGCCGGTCCTCGACGGTGACGATGCGCTGCGCGCACGCCGCGAGCAGTTCCCGGTCGTGGCTGACCAGCAGCACGGTCTTCGGCGTCACCGCCAGCTGCTGTTCCAGCCAGCGCTTGCCGGGCACGTCCAGGTAGTTGTCGGGCTCGTCCAGCAGCAGCACGCCATCCGGCCCGCGCAGCAGCGACTCGAGCACTAGCCGCTTCTGCTCCCCGCCAGACAGCGTGCTCACATCGCGCCACCGGCACTGGTCGTACGGGATGCCGAGGGCCGCGACGCAGCAAGCATCCCAGTGCACCTCGGCCGCGTACCCGCCTGCCTCGCCCCATCCGGCCAGCGCCGCCGCGTAGCGCAGCTGGGTGCGTTCATCGTCTCGCTCCATCATCGCCAGCTCGGCGGCGTCCAGCCGCCCCGCGGCCTCCCGCACCCGAGGCGCAGACACCGACAGCAGCAGGTCGCGCACCTGCCGGGTATCGTCGCCGGCCCGGCCCCCGCCGATGAACTGACGCATCACCCCCAAGCCGCCGGTCGCAGCGACCGTGCCTGACTGCGGCTGGATGTCCCCGGCGACCAGCCGCAGCAGCGTGGTCTTGCCCGCGCCGTTCGGCCCGACCAGAGCCGCCGTGACTCCTTCGCCGACCCGGAAGCTCACGTCATCGAGCAGCGTCCGCCCATCAGGCAACACGTGGCAGACGTGGGCGACCTCGACATACCCCGAGGAACTCACGGAGGGACAGTATCCATCAGGCCGCCGCGCACACAACGCGATTTCCCTCCGGGTCCACCGAGGAAGTCGCCCACGCCTCGTCATACTCCAGGCGGGCGCTTGCTGACCGCGGACGCGGTGGCGCCCCAGCCAGCTGCAGCCCTGCCGCTGGCGTGCGCTGCGGCTCGGTCGCTTCAGCGTCTCGTGCCGCGGTCGCCATGCGCTGACGGGCAGTCAGATCGATTCAGCCAGGGCCGCAAGCCGGTCGAGGGAGGCCCGCAGCTTGTCGGCCGTGGTAGCCCGGGCGCGCGGCAAGCGCTTGCGATCCGTCAGCTGGGTCCAGTCGTAGGTGTGGGTGACCCGGGTCCGCGAGACGCCGACCGGTTCGAGTTCCCAACGCCACAGGTGCCCGGGCGGCCGCTTCCCCGGCTCGGCGGGCATCCAGGCTATGCGGCGGCCCTCGTGGAACTCGACCACGTGGTTCTCCCGGATGGCGGCGTCGTGGGTGAGCGTCATCGTGAACACCTCACCCGAGCGGTGGATGCGCTGTCCGGAGGGCGCTTCGGCCAGGTTGTCGTTGCCATCCCAGCGCGGCTGCTCGGCCGGATCGGCGATCAGGCCGAATATCCGCTCTGGTGGTGCCGCGATCTCGCGACTGGCGCTGACCACCCGCGGCTCCTGGCGTGCCGTTGTCATGAGCGCATTCAAGCACCCGCCCAAACGGCGGCACCAGGAGGCAGGCCAGCCCGGCCAGCTAACCTGGGGGCGCCGCAGGCCTGTCTGC
>JAFAPY010000266.1 GCA_019246795.1 Streptosporangiaceae bacterium
CGGACGCGATCGAGGTAACAACGCAAAGGAGCAGCAGATGACCAGTCAGCCGGTGACGGGCCGTCCCCAGGCGACGCCGGGCCCGCGGGCGCAGACCCTGGCGGTGCAGGGCCTGGTGAACCGGGTCGTCCGGGGGTTGCTGCGCACGCCGCTGGTTGGCCGGCTCGTCGGTAGTCGGCTCGTCACGGTGTACGTGGTCGGCCGCAAGTCCGGGCGGCGCTACGCGGTGCCGGTTGCCTACACCAGGCGGGAGGGACACCTGCTCATCGGCACGCCCTTCGGCTGGGGCCGCAACCTCCGCTCGGGAGAGACGGTGGCGATCCGGCTCAAGGGCCGTCGGCGGCTCGCCGACGTCCAGGTCCTGACCGACGAGGGGGACGTGGTCGATGCGTACGCCGTCATGGCGCGCGACAACCACGGCTTCGCCAGGTTCAACAGCATCGGCTTCGACCCTGCCGGAAACCCCGTCCCCGCCGACTTGCACCTGGCCTGGGCGGCGGGGGCGCGCGCCTTCCGGCTGACACCGCGCTGACCGCTTTCCCGGAGGTGATGCTGGACGGGCGCCTGGGTGCCTGAGCAGACTGTCTGCGACAGGCCGGCCCGATGTCGCAACGGAGATGGCCATGAATGGCGCGACGCAGCATCCGCCGATCCGCCTCAAGGACGGAGCCGTCCGCGGCACGGCCGAGTCCGGGGTGTGGGCGTTCCTGGGCATTCCGTATGCGGCGCCTCCGTTCGGCGCGAACCGGATGCGGCCGCCGGTGCCGGTCCGGGCGTGGGACGGCGAACGCAACGCGAGCAGGTACGGGCCGACTGTGCCCAAGGCCGGCTACCCGCCTGCGTTCGTCCCGCTGTTCCCGGAGGTGGTGATCCCGGGTGAGGACTGCCTGAACCTCAACGTGTGGACACCCGGCACGGACGCCGGCGGGCTTCCGGTGCTGGTGTGGATGCACGGCGGCGCGTTCACCAACGGGTCCGGGTCGGTCGGTGAGTACAACGGCGCGGCATTCGCCCGCGACGGCGTGGTGTGCGTGACCATCAACTACCGGCTGGCCGCCGAGGGCTTCGTGTTCCTGGACGACGGCATCGCCAACCTCGGCCTGCTCGATCAGCTGGCGGCGCTGCGCTGGGTGCAGGACAACATCGCCGCGTTCGGCGGCGATCCGGCCCGCGTCACCGCCGCAGGCGAGTCGGCCGGGGCGATGAGCGTGGTGACGCTGCTGTCGATGCCGCTGGCCGAGGGCCTGTTCACCCAGGCCATCGCGCAAAGCGGGGCCGCGGCGCACACGCTGACCCCGGACCAGGCCCTGATCGTCAGCCGATCCCTCGCCGACGCGCTGGACGTGCCCGCGGACCGGGACGCGATCAGGGCGGTCCCGCCGGGCAGGCTGGTGCAAGCCGCATCGGAGCTTTCGTCACCAGCGGAACCCCCGGCTGGCCTGGCTACGACACCGCCAGCCGCACCACCGGCCTGCTGTCAGACCGTATCAACGCCGTCGACGACCCGGCCGGCGGCGAGCGCGCCTGCTGGGACGGAATCCGGTAGCGAACTCACAAGCTAGGTCCACCGCCGATCATGGTCCGGCCCTGGCCGTGGGGCACGCCGACGCTGGTCAACCACTGGCCATCGCGCATCTAGCCCGGCTGGCTGCTGTCCTTTAGCGCACCCCAGCCGTGCCAGCCGTCCGCGGCGATCCAGGCGCTGAACCGGCGGCGGTCGCGCTGCGGGTACGGCCTGCCCGTGTACTGCTGGGCCAGGCGGTCGATATCGGCCAGGTCGGTGTCCTCCCGCATCTCCTCGACGTGGCCGGTGATGGCGACGTGGGTGTACCAGTCGCCTTCGTCGAGCACGTCGAGGGCGACCCGGGGATCGTGGCGCATGTGCTCCAGGCGCTTGCGGCCCTCATCCATGTTCACCAGCACGCGGCCGTCGTCCCATAGATACCAGGTCGCCGTGGACACCGGCTGCCCGTCCCGCCGCAGGGTCGTGATGACCGCCGGGTTCGGCTTGCGCAGCATGGCCACCGCTGCCTCGGGAAGCGGCGGTTTCGACATGCGGGCCTCCAAGTGAGCTGTGCTGACACGTTCAGCTGGCATGCTGCCCGCATCGCTGCGCGGTACACCCGCCGCGCCGGTCCGCACCGATCGGCAGCGTGCGTTCGGCCTCGGGCTGGTGAGCGGCCGCCTGCCTGGTGCCTTATTCGCTTGCGGCAACACGGCGGCCGGTCAAGGCTGGCGTAATGGGATTCTTTGACGACTTGCCGGCCCCCGAGTCGGCGCCTGCGCGCAGGCATCAGCCCTGGGAGCCGCCGGAGGCGGAATTTCCCGGCATTGTCCCGATCGACACCGTGCTGCTCGGGCGGACCGACCAGGTCGCCGTGGCGGTCACCGGCCTGTCAGCCTTCTCCGCCGGGATCGAGATCTTCCTGACCGCGCGGATCCGGCCCAGCGCCGGCCACCCCGAGAAGCACCTGCCGGGCGGGCCGCGGGACCTGGCCGCGTCCCGGCGCTCCTTCCGGTTCGGACTGCAGTTCTCCGACGGCGGCAAGGCCGCGGGCAGCCCCGGCGGCGGCAGGCCGGACCACCAGTCCGAGCCAGCAGGGCCGGTCCTGTACCCGTTCGCCGGCGGCGGCGGCCCGCACTCTTTCGTCTCCCGGTGGTGGACCTGGCCGCTGCCGCCGGCCGGGCCGCTGGAGTTCGTCTGCGAGTGGCCGGCGTTCGGCATCACCGAATCCCGGGCCGGCATCG
>JAFAPY010000338.1 GCA_019246795.1 Streptosporangiaceae bacterium
GAAGGCATGGCCACCATCGAGCGGGTCGCGCCGCGCCACGTGGAGCACGTCCGCCGCCACTTCATCGACCGGCTGACGACGCAGCAGCTGGATCAGATCCGGGCCGCCTTCCAGCCGGTAGTCGACTGCCTGCGCAAGATCCGCGACCGCGACTAGTACCCCTAAAACAACACCGACATGAACCGCCCGGTCTCGGCGAAGCCGACCCGCCGGTAGGCAGCGCGGGCGGGCGCGTTGAAGTCGTTCACGTACAGCGACACCAGCGGCGCGATGGACCGTACTGCCTGGGCCACCACCGCGGCCATGCCCGGCGCGGCCAGGCCGCGGCCGCGGTGATCCGGCCGCACCCACACTCCCTGCACCTGGCACGCATGTGGCGTGACCGCGCCGATCTCCGCCTTGAAGATCACCTGGCCGCCTTCGATCCTGGCGAACGCCCGGCCGGCCCGGATCAGCTGCTCCAGCCGGGCGCGGTAGGAGGCGCCGCCGTCCGCGGCCACCGGCGAGACGCCCACCTCCTCGGTGAACATGGCAACGCAGGCCGGCCACAGGATGCCGATCTCCTCCGGCCGCACCCGCCGCACCGCCGGATCCGGCGGCACAAGCGGCGGCCCCGCGATGACCATGACCGGCTGAACCGGGCGGACGTCCCTGGGCGGTCCCCACCGCGGCCGCAGCAGCGCCCACAGCGCCTGGACCTGGGCGGCCGGGCCCACCACCGACGAGCAGCGCCGTCCCTGCCGCAGGGCACGGTCCGCGAACGCCGCGACGGCGTCGGGCGTGGCCGCGACAGGGACCAGGTTGGCGCCGGAATAGCACAGCGACTCCAGCCTGCCGCCGCGCGCGTGACCCCACAGCTGTGCGCCGAGCCTGCCCGGGTCCAGGCCCAGGGAACGCACCCGGGAACTGACGAACACGTTGGTGACCGGGTCGGCGTCGCAGATGGCAAGCACCGCACCGCGGTCCTGCTCGTCGAGCAGCCGCACCGGGCCGGACCGCGGTGGCTTCACCCGCAGCATGGCTTCAGCCTACAGTGCTGGCCTGGGGGGACGACCCCCCATGATCCCCCCGCGAGGGGCTGGCCTGGGGGGACGACCCCCCATGATCCCCCCGCGAGGGGCTGGCCTCAGGGGACCTGTCGGCATCACGGGACGGGGGCGGGAACCGCGGGACAGGTGGCATTGACCAGGCCGGCGGCGTGCGGGAGCGCCCCCGTGGCGAGGTAGGCGTTCAGGTAGTCCTGCACGCAGGAGTCCGCAGGCTGCTCCATCGACTGCCCGTGGTTGCCGCTGCCTTCGACCACCACCATGCGGGCGGACGGCAGCAGCTTGTGCGCGTCCTGGGCGCCGGCGTAGGGCGTGGCCGCGTCCAGCGTGCCCTGCAGCATGAGGATGCCGGGCAGCCCGGCGCCCCTGATCTGCAGCGGTCTGGCCGGCCCGTGCACCGGCCAGAACGCGCACGCGGCGTTGAACCAGGTGTTGTCCCACGCCTGGAACGGGGCCGTCTTGTAGACACTCTCGGTGTCCGACGTCCAGCGGGCCCAGCTGCGCGGCCAGCTGACGTCAGCGCACTGCACCGCGTTGTAGACGGCGAACTCCTGCTCGTTCTCGTCCTGGGTGCCGTATGCACCGAACGCGTCGACCAGGCCCGCGGTCTGCCCGGAGTTCAGGTAGAACGAGAGCGCATACCCCAGCGACGGCCATACCTGGTCCAGATAGCCGCCGAACAGGTAGGTGTCATCGAACTTATCCGCGCCGAGCCAGCCGCCGATCGGGTGCGCCGCCAGCTGGGTGCGGGCCCGGTACCAGGCGGCCCGCACCTGCGCGGCGGTGGCGCCCAGGTGATAGGTGCTGTCGTAGCGAGCCACCCAGGCATAGAACGCGTCGATGCGCCCCTGGAAGGCGTAATCCTGGGCGATGTTGTCGGCGTACCACACGCCGGTGGGGTCGACGGTGCTGTCCAGGACCATGCGCCGCAGGCGCCCGGGGAAGAGCGTGGCGTAGACCTGGCCGATGTAGGTGCCGTAGGAGAAGCCATAGTAGGTGATCGTCGAGACCCCGAGCGCCGCGCGGATGGAGTCCAGGTCGCGTGCCACGTTCTCGGTGGTCATGTAAGGAAGCAGCCAGCCGAACCGTTTCTCGCAGTCGCTCGCGTAGGTCTTGGCCCGGTTCTCCAGCGCGTGGGCGGCCGCGGCGTCTGCCGGGACGTAGTCCGGCAGATCGCCGGCGAAGAAGCCCGGGTCGCAGCTCAGCGCGGGCACCGAGGATCCGACGCCGCGCGGGTCGAACCCGACGATGTCGTAGTCCGCGGCCACGGCCGTGCTGAGCCCCTGCGCCACCTCCGGCGCGAGCGGCAGCCCGCTGGCGCCAGGGCCGCCCGGGTTGACCAGCATGGCCCCCTGCTGCTGGCTGGCCGGGGCGGTCGCCGGCACCATGTCCAGCGCGAGGGTGATGTGCCGGGCGCCCGGATCGGCATAGCTCAGCGGCACGCTGAGCGTGGCGCAGTCCGGCGCGCCGAGCCGGGCAAGCTGTCCGGCGCACGGATGCCAGCGCAGCGGGCCGTGCCCGGGGACGGCCGTCCCCGACGGCTGCGCCCCGGCCGCCGTCGGCCTGGCGGCGGCGGAACCCGCCGAGGTGCAGGCGGTGGCCGCGAGGAGGACGGCAACGGCGCAGGCCAGCAGCGCCGCGCCGCGCCGCGCCGCGCGGCGGCCGGGGCGAGGCATCGACATGCACCTATCATGCCCGACGGCCGCCGGCCCGGTTCCGGCCCGGGGGATCGCCCGCCGACGGCGATCGCGGCCGGCGTGCGGGCT
>JAFAPY010000274.1 GCA_019246795.1 Streptosporangiaceae bacterium
TGGCGGATCGGCCCGCGGGACCTGGTCGCGCTCGGCCGCCGCGCCCGGGCGCTGCTGCGCGGCGACGCCGGGCGGGCGCCCGGCCCCCCTCAGGCGGCCGGGCGCCCCGACGCGCTGGCCGACGTGATCACCGACCTGACCGCGGAAACCGGCAGTCTTGTCGAGGCCCTCGACGACCTGGGCGATCCCGGCGCCTACTCGCCGGCCGGGTACGCGCGGATGCGCGCGCTGGCTGCCGAACTGCGGCGGCTGCGCGGGCACGTGGGCCGGCCGCTCCCCGACCTGGCCCAGGAGGTGGAGCGGGCGCTGGGCCTGGACATCGAGGTCGCCGCCCGGCCCGGCGTCGACCCGGCCGCCGCCCGCGCCGACCTTGACGCCTTCATCGACGTGGCCGACGCGTTCACCGGCGAGAACGGGCCGGCTCAGCGTGCCTCCCCCACGCCCACCCTGCTTGCCTCCCCCACGCCGACCCTCGGTGCGTTCCTCGCCTACCTCACCGCGGC
This sequence comes from Streptosporangiaceae bacterium, assembly GCA_019246795.1. GTDB lineage: Bacteria > Actinomycetota > Actinomycetes > Streptosporangiales > Streptosporangiaceae > Palsa-504. The sequence continues at coordinate 504 of JAFAPY010000274.1, forward strand.
GCAGCAGGAGGAGTTCGGGCTGGAGACCGGGCGGGTAGGCGAGTCGGACTCGGTCAAGCTGCTGACCGTGCACGCGGCCAAGGGCCTGCAGTGGCCGGCCGTGTTCGTGCCCGGCCTGGCCTGCGGGGAGCGGTCGCAGGTGTTCCCGGCCCGGCCCCGGACCTCCACCCGGTGGACGGACAACCCGCGGCTGATCCCGTTCCGGCTGCGCGGCGACGCGGCCGACCTGCCGGCGCTGCGCGGCCTTGACGGGGCGTCGCTCGGATCGTTCGGCGACGCCTGCGCGGCGCGGGACCTCGCCGAGGAGCGCCGCCTGATGTACGTGGCGGGAACCCGGGCGGCGTTCTGGCTGGGCTGTTCCGGGTACTGGTGGGGCGAGAGCGGTAGCGGCCGCCTCGGACCGTCGCTGTTCCTGGACGAGCTGCAATCGTCCGGGACGGCGCAGGTCAGCGTCTGGGCACCGGAGCCAGCAGCAGACGCGGAGAACCCGCTGCTCGCCGCGGTGCCGGAGGCGCAGTGGCCGGCCGCCCCGGCCGGGCGGCGCTACGAAGCGGTCCGCGAGGCCGCCGCGCTGGTGGACCAGGCCATGAGCTCTGGGAGCGGCCCGGGGGAGGCCGAACTGACGCCTGCCGAGCAGGCGCTGGTGGCGGCATGGCAGCGGGATGCCGGGCTGCTGCTCGCCGAGCGCGCGCAGCGCCGCGCCGGCAGCGCCACGCAGGTCGCGCTGCCGGCCAGGCTGTCGGTGTCGTCGCTGGTGTCGCTGGCACGCGACCCTGCGGAGCTGGCCAGCCAGGTCCGCCGGCCGATGCCGCGGCCTCCGGCCGCGCTGGCGCGCAAGGGCACCGCCTTCCACCGGTGGCTGGAGCAGCGGTACGGCCAGCAGCGGCTCATCGATGACAGCGACCTGTTCGAGCCGGACAGCGAGGGCCCCGGCGGCGGCCCTGACGGCGGCCTCGGCGGCGGCCCCGGCGGCGGCCCTGACGGCGGCCTCGGCGAGCTGAAGGACCGGTTCGATCGCAGCGAATGGGCCGATCGCTGGCCGCACGCGGTGGAGGTGCCGTTCGAGACCGTGGTGGGCGACCGGCTGGTCCGCGGCAGGATCGACGCGGTCTTCGCCGACGCGCCCGAAGGCGGCTATGACGTGGTCGACTGGAAAACCGGCCGGCCCCCCGAGTCCGAGACCGAACGCCATGCGACCTCCGTGCAGCTGGCCGCCTACCGGCTCGCCTGGGCCGCGCTCGCGGGCGTCCCGGTCGCGCAGGTACGCGCCGCCTTCTACCACGTCGCGCACGACCTGACCGTGCGCCCGGCGGACCTGCTCGATGAGGCCGGGCTTGCCGCCCTCATCGAGGGCGTGCCCGAACAGTGACCCGTATTGTGCATGGCCTAAAACTGGTGGGCAGGTAGACTCCATAACCCGTCGGCGGATGGGGGTCCCGATGCGTCTCGCCGTCTTGTCCTCGCAGGAGTTGACGCCGGAGCAGGTTGACCTGTACCGGGCGATCCTGAACGGACCGCGCGGCCAGGAGCGCCGCGCGGTCCCGCTCGCCACCGGCGCGGGCGGCCTGGCCGGCCCGTTCAACGTGATGCTCTACGCCCCGGCCGTCGGCCAGGCGCTGCAGGAACTGGGCGTGGCGATCAGGTTCCGCACCGGACTGGCACCCCGGGTCCGCGAGATGGCTGTCCTTGTGGTCGCGCAGGCGTGGGACAGCGACTACGAGCGCGCCGCGCACGAGCCGCTCGGCCGCGCCGCCGGGCTGACCGAGTCGGAGATCGCCGCGCTGCGCGCCGGCGCCGACCCGGGGTTCACCGAGGAACCCGAGCGGGTCGCGTACGCGGTGACCCGGGCGCTGGCCGACAAGGCAGACCTCGACGACACCGACTATGACGTCGCGGTCGCCGCGCTCGGCGAGCAGGCGCTGGTCGAGCTGTCCACGCTGGTCGGCTACTACTCCACCCTGGCGCTGCAGCTGCGGATCTTCCGCGTTCCCGCGCGCTGACCGACGACCCGGCCGGCGCCGCGTCAGGATGCCGCAGTTGCGCAGCTGCGTCAGCTGCGGATGTAGACCGGCTCGCCCGGCACCTGCACCAGCGTGTGGAAGAAGGTCGCGATATCCATCGGGATCCGCACGCAGCCGTGCGAGGCCGGCAGCAGCGGCACGTAGGTGTCGCCATGGATCGCGAACGCGGTGCCGATGAAGAACACCGGGTTGTACATCTCGCCGAGCGGCACCGTGACCCAGCCGGGCATGAACACGACGGTCTTGAAGTTCCCGGTGGGCGTGACGGCGTACCCGCAGCCGCCGGTGGAGCAGTAGTAGTAGTGCCCGCCGGTCGAGACGTGGCTGATCAGCCGGACCTTGTTGTCGCGGTACAGCACCAGGACCTCGCGTGACAGGCTGATCTCGATCCGGTTGCCGCCGCCGCGCGGCACCAGCACACCGGGCGCGCGCGGATGGGCCAGCGCCCACAGCATCGCCGAGCTCACGTCGTCCGCAGCTGGCAGCCCCTGCACTTCCTGGAACGCCCAGACCGCCTCCTGGGTTTCGGTGCCGAACTGCCCGTCGGCGGGCCCCGGGTAGTAGCCGAGGGCGGCCAGGCGCTGCTGCAGCGCCTTGACGGCCGCTCCGCTCATGCCGAACTGCACCGGGCTGAGGTCGAGCTGCGCCGGCCGTGCCGCCGCGCTCGGTGCCGTCTGCGCTCCGTACTGCACGCGAACCGATGATGCGGCCAGGGCGGCCTCCGGCACGGACGACGCCAGCACCGGAACCAGCAGCAGGGACATCCACAGGCGTCGCATCCCGACCTCCCGACCTGTCCGAGGCACACCTAAACGCCCGCTACCCATGGGGGTACCCAGGTTACGCCGGGATACCACGATCACCTACGACCGTCACATTCGCCGATTCCGGCGTGTCGGGCTGACCACGGGCTGACCACGGGCCGGCATCGGCCGTGCTTACGCGGCGCCCGCGGCGGCCTCGGTAACCTGGCGGAGCAGCAGCGCCGTGGTCACCGGGCCGACGCCGCCCGGCACCGGGCTGAGGGCGCCCGCGATCTCGGCCACCTCCGGGTCCACGTCTCCGACCATGCCGCCGTCGGATGTTGCGTTGGTGCCCACGTCGATCACGGTCGCGCCGCGCGCGACGTGCCCGGTGCCGATCAGCCTCGCATGTCCCGCGGCTGCCACCAGGATGTCGGCCTGCGCGGTGACGGCTGCGAGGTCCCGGGTGCGGGAATGGCAGATGGAGACGGTGGCGTCGCGGTCAAGCAGCAGGTGCGCCACCGGCTTGCCGACCACGGCGGAGCGGCCCACCACGACCGCACGCCGCCCCTCGATCGCTATCCGATAGCGATCGAGCAGGCTGATCACCGCGGCGGCCGTGGCGGGCGCGAAGGCGGGCAGGCCGGTCATCAGGCGGCCCAGCGAGACCGGGTTCGTGCCGTCCACGTCCTTGGCCGGGTCGATCGCGGCGGCGAGGCCGGCCAGCCGCATCCCGCCGGGCAGCGGCGACTGCACGATGATGCCATGCACCGCGGGATCGCCGCTCAGCCGCGCCAGGGTCGCTTCGATGTCTTCCGCCGTGGCCGCGGGTCCCAGATCGTACACGTCGTAGCCGATGCCGGCCTTGGCGGCCGACGACCCCAGCGACCGGACGTACCAGGCGCTGGCCTCGTCGTCGGTCGCCGTGACCGCCGCCAGCCGCGGCGGGCGTCCCGCTGCGGCCAGTTCCGCCGCCCGGGCCGCGGCACCGGTGCGGATGTCTGCCGCAAGCTCCCGCCCGGAAAGCGTCACCGCGTTCACTGTGTTCTCCTCGGTAGTGAGCTCACCGGCGGATCTCGTTGCGGACCGCCGCCACCAGCCGGTCCGCGCGGGCGGTGATCTCGTCGGTGAGCGCAGCCGTGGCGACCAGATCGGCGGCGACCGCAGGATCGGTGATCCCGCGCACGTTGACCTCGACGAATGGCCGCGCGGTGACCGCCGCGGCGCGGGCCGCCTCGGCGGCGGCGGCCACGTCGGTGATCATGTTGCGGTTGGCCGCGGGCAGCAGTTCCTCGGCCAGGCCGGTCACGGTGAGCGCCGCGCGGATCACCCCCGCTGGCGGCGCCGCGGCCTCGGCCAGCGCCTGCGCGATCGCCGCTGAACGAGCGGCCCGCTCGCCGGCGCTTTCGCGCGGCAGCCGGTACGCCTCAGCCACGGCGCCGAAGGCCGCGACGTCCGCCTCGGCGAGCGCCAGTGCCTTGTTCCTGAGCCGGTCCGCCTCGGCGGTGATCCGCTGCATCAGCGCCGCGTCGTACCTGGGGCCGTCGCTGTACCTGGCGACCATGGCAAGCAGCGCGGCCGACTGGGCGGCGTGCAGGGCGGCGGTGGCCCCGCCGCCGGGGGCGGGCTCTCGTGCCGCCAGGCGGCGGAGGAATCCTTCGACGGTCTGGTTGCGCACGCCGTGAGGGTACCCCGGCCCGCAATACCGCTTACAGTGGGGTCATGCGCGGGTATACGCAGGATAAAGACGCCTACCTGAGGCGGCTGCGCCGGATCGAGGGCCAGGTGCGCGGTTTGCAGCGCATGGTGGAGTCCGACACCTACTGCATCGACATCCTCACCCAGGTGTCCGCGGTGACGCGAGCGCTGCAGGCAGTCGCCCTCGGCCTGGTCGAAGACCACCTCGGCCACTGCGTCGCGCAGGCCGTCGAGGCCGGCGGCCCGGAGGCCGCCGACAAGGTCAAGGAAGCCTCCGAGGCCATCGCCCGCCTCGTCAGGTCCTGAAAGATCCTCCGGCCCGCCAGGATCGTCGAAGGACGCCACGACGGTCACGAGCATCAACCTGCTGCCCTCCGGCTATCAGCTGAAGAGCATCACTACGAGCATGTATCCCATGGTGACGGCCATGGCGATGGTACAGCAGACGCCCAGTCGCGGCGCGAGCGCGGAACGCGGGTGCCCGGTCGTGCCGGCCACCTCAGCCCGCGCGGCCGCGGGCGTGGTGACAGCGGCCACAGACGACCTGCCCGCCCCGGCCGCGGCAGGTACGGCCCCCGATGAGGAGGCCAGCCGGTCGATGGCCCAAACGGCGTAGCCGAGCATGAAAAGCGCCAGCACCACGGTGAGCGCGGGGTTGCCTGCGGTGGCGTCCCGGCTCATGCCCGGCATCGCCATGCCCGACCCGCGTCCCGATGGCCAAGAGCCGACGGGCAGCAGCATGTAAACCATCGCGGCGCACTCCACGGCGTGGGCTACCGGATGCGCACAGCCGGCGCGGCCAGCCCCGCCGCCGGCCCGGATGGCCCGCCAGGAGAACCACGCCGCCCCAGCGGCGAACACGGCGGCCCAGGCGAAGCCGGGGACGGGGATCAGCCTTGGCTCGAGCATCCCGGCCATCGCGACGCCCATTCCGACGTGCAGCCCGTCAGCGTCTCGTTCGGTGTCCTTGCCGTGCAGCCACGAGACGGCAAGGCGGCAAGCGCACCCGGCGGCGACCACGAGCATCAGCGCCGCGAATATGGCTGCCAGCCAGGCGGGGCCGCTCACGGCGGTATTTCCGCCTGCTGAGCCGAGTGTGCCTGCCCGTCCGGCGCCTGCCGCAGACGGGGGAATTCATCGGTGCGCATGACGGTAAAGGCTAATCCGCCGCCATGCGGCACAGCAAGATAATCCCGGTGAGATGGTATCCCTCGGTTATTGCCATGCCTCTTCCGCACCCACGGAAGGGCTATTATCGTACCTAGCCGGGGTATCCGGATACCCGGCGCCGGTATCCCGGTGCTTTACCCTGGGTGGTGGAAATTCCGGTCGCGGCACAATTTGCCGCGACCGGACCGCCAGGAGAGTTGAGAAAGGCTCGCGATGCGGTTCACCAAGCTCAGCCATTCCTGCGTCAGGCTGGAGAAAGACGGCGCGGCGCTAGTCATCGACCCGGGCATGTTCGGCGACGCGGCCGCGGACCTGGCCGACGCCACCGCCGTGCTGGTGACCCACGAGCATCCCGACCACCTCGACGGGGACGCCATCCGCGCCGCGCTCGACGCCGACCCGGCGCTGACGCTGTGGGCGCCGCGCGCGGTGGCGGAGCAGTTCGGCGACCGCGCCCGCCAGGTGGGGCCCGGCGACGCGCTGCAGATCGCCGGCTTTTCCGTGCACGCCCACGGCGAGCAGCACGCGGTGATCCACCCGGACATCCCCGTGGTGGCCAACACCGGGTTCCTCATCGACGCTGAGCTGTTCCATCCCGGCGACGCGTTCACCATCCCGGACGAGCCGGTGCGCACCTTGCTGGTGCCGGTCAGCGCCCCGTGGCTGAAGGCCGCCGAGTGGATCGACTACTTCCGCGAGGTCGCTCCTTCCCGCGGCTTCGCCATCCACGACGACATCCTGAACCACAACGGGCTGGCACTGGTGACCCGGCTGATGTCGGTCGCCGGCGGGCAGCTAACCAGGCTAGAGCCCGGCACCACCGTAGACCTGCAAGCCGCCCGGGGCCGGTGAGCCGCCCGGGCCTGTGAGCCGCCCGGGCCGGTAAGCCCGCCGGGGCCGGTGAGCCGCCCGGGGCCTAAGCTGCTCAGCGGCCGCTCCGCGCCGGCCACGGTCGCTCCGTCCTCCATGTGCACGTGCACGAAGCCGGTGTAGCCGGCCGAGGCCAGCCGCTTGAGCTGGGTGCCGAACTTCCCGCTGCGCCGCACGATCTCGACAACAGGCCCCTGGCCGGCCGCGCCGACGGGACCGCGCAGCCGGCGGGCGACCGCGAGCGCGTCCGTCACCGGTACATCGGGCTCCACGAGCACGGCGAGCGCGTCCCGGCCCAGATGCCGCTCCAGGAGGTCCACGATGCGCTCGAAGCCGATCGAGAACCCGCAGGCCGGAACGTCGTCGCCGAGCGAACGCCCGATCAGCTTGTCGTAGCGCCCGCCGCCGGCCACCGACCCGCTCATGTCCGGGTGCATGATCTCGAAGACCTGCCCGGTGTAGTAGCCCAACCCGCGGACCAGGGCGGGGTCGAACTCCCAGGTCACCGGCTGTTCCACGCCGAGGGCGTCCAGGCTGGCCGTGGTCGCGGCCAGGTCGGTGATCACGTCAGCGGGCAGCTCGGGCAGGCTGGCCGCCAGCGTGTCCGGCAGCCGGGAGGCCGGCAGGCCGGTCAGCGTGTCGATGAGCGACTCCACTGCCGAGATCTGCTCCGCGGTGAGCCCCTGGTCGGCAAGCTCGGCCCGCACCCCGTCCCAGCCGATCTTGTCCAGCTTGTCCAGCGTGATGAACACGGCATCGCGCGCCTCGTCCGGGACCCCCGCCTGCTCGGCGAGCGCGGAAAGGATCCGGCGGTCGGACAGCCTGATCGTGGTGCCCTTCAGGCCGATCGCGGCCAGCGCGCAGCTGGTGGCCTCGATCAGCTCGGCCTCGGCGAGCACGCTCGGCTCGCCGATCATATCGATGTCGCACTGGGTGAACTGCCGGTACCGGCTCCGCTGCGGCCGTTCGGCCCGCCACACCGGCCCTGTCTGCAGCGACCGGAACGGCATCGGCAGCCACGCGTGGTTGTTGCCGTAGAACCTGCTCAGCGGCACCGTCAGGTCATAGCGCAGCCCGAGGTCCACCAGGTCGCGCACCCGCGCGCCGGCCTCGAGCTCCGCGGGCAGGCCGCGCCGCAGCACCATGAAGATGAGCTTCTCGTTGTCCCCGCCCTGCCCGCTGCTCAGCCGCCCGATGTCCTCCAGCGCCGGCGTCTCGATCCGCTGGTACCCGAACTGCCGGTACACCGCCGTGATCGACTCCAGCACGTGGTCGCGCACCGCGACGTCGGCGGGCAGCAGGTCCCGCATGCCCCTGGCCGGGCTGTTGTCCATCTTCATCGGTCATCTCCGCGCCGCACATGGACATGGTACGGGCCGGGATGCCGGATCAGCCCCGCATATCACCAGCCGCGGCGGCCAGGAAGGGGATCCGGCGCGCTAGCTCGCGTTCGGGTTTCCGGCGGGCGCGGTCTGCAGCGGCGCCGTGGCGGTGTCGGGCGGCAGCGCCGACGGGTCGACGAACGTGCTGCCGTCCGGGGCGGCCTCCACGGCCTGGCCGGTCGCGCTGCCGCGCAGGTACTGCTGCCAGGACAAGAACCACATGGTCCAGCCGTTGTCCCAGGTGCCGGGCTTCGGGCTGCCCACGATCGTGATCGGATCGCCGGGGACGGCGAGGTTGTAGTAGATCGCCGCGTCGGTCGGCGACAGGTTGACGCAGCCGTGGCTGACATTGGTAAAGCCCTGCTCGCCCACCGACCAGTACGCGTCGTGGTAGTAGTCGCCGCTCCAGGTGAACCGGACCGAGTACGGGACCTCCAGGCTGTATCCCGGGCCGGTCATCAGCACCGGGTTCTCCTTCTCGATGGTCAGGTAGGACCCGTCCGGGGTATCGTCGCCCGGCCGGCCGCCGCTGATCGGCCAGTCGTAGCGGAGCTGGCCGTTGTAGTAGATCTGCGTGCTGTGCGTCTTGACGTTCCCGATCGCGATCAGCGACGGGCCGATGGAGAACGTCTGGGTCAGCATGTGGTAGCCGTACACGCCCGGCGCGCCCTGCACGCCGTTCAGGTGCCCGGTGAAGCTCACCGTGGTGCCGCTCGGCCAGTAGTCACGCGGCCGGAAATAGGCGCAGGTGGGGGCCATGCCGCAGGAATCGTCCCAGTACCACGCGCCGATCACCGGCCGGGACGTGGTGACCTCCAGCGCCCGCTCGACCGCGGCCTTGTCGGTGATCTTCTGGCTGAAGTACAAGATGATCGGCTGGCCCACGCCGTAGGCCTGGTCGTACCCCTGCAGGATCTGGGCGTGGAAGGTCTGGGACGGCGTCAGCGTCCGGAACGTGCTGGTCGTGGTGACGGTGCTGCCCCCGCCGGATGCGGTGGCCGTCACCGTGTAGGACTGCGAGACGTCCAGCGCCCACCGGCTGCGCCAGACCCTGCCGTCCTGGCTCAGCGTGCCGGACACCGGGTCGCCCGGCGTCCGCACGGTGACGTTGGTCACCGTGCCGCGGACCGCGGTGACGGTGATGCCCCCGGACGGGTCGGCACCGGTCGCCCCGTTGCCCGGCGTTATCGTCAGCCCCACCGCCGCCGCAGCCGAGGCCGACGCCTTCGCCTTGACGTTGGCCGCGGGCGCGACCTTGGTGCCGCCATGGCCGCCGCCCGAGCACCCCGCCACCACCAGCGCCAGCGCCGCCGCCGCGCCGGCTCCGCCCAGCAGCCTGCCCCGCGCGCCGGGCGCGCCCCGCGTCGCGATCCTCCTCATGGCCCTCACGTTCCCAGCCTACGGCCCTGCGAATCAGCGCCAGCTGCGGCGCGCCCAGAAGCTGCGGCGCGCCTACAATGGGCGCGCAGCTGCCCGCCCTGTTCCGGAGGCCGTGCCCATGACGCTGCCGGTGCCGTGGCTGCGGTCCCAGGACGACCGCTGGCCACGGCTGGCCACGGCACTGGCCGGCCTGGCCGCGGCCGCGGTGTACGTGCTGCCCGGGCTGGCTGCTCCCGACACCCACTGGCCGCTGTGGGACGTCCGCGTGTACTGGTGGGCCGGCCAGGCCGATGCCCGCGGGGCGGCGCTGTACCCGCCGGGCCCCGGCTACAGGTTCACCTACCCGCCGTTCGCCGCGGTGCTGTTCCGCGCCGGCGCCGCCGCGCCGGAGGGCTGGCTGGCGGCCGCGATCACCGCGGCCAGCGTGGTGGCCCTGGCGGTGCTGTGCTGGCTGTCGCTGGAAGCGGCCGGGGTGCGCCGCCGCCCGGAAACCGTGTTCGCGGTGACCGCGCTGGCGATGCTGACCTGGCCGGTCGCCTACACGCTGCACCTGGGCGAGGTCAACCTGATCCTGGCCGCGCTGGTGGCAGCCGACCTGCTGCGCCGCCGCGACGGCGGCGCGAGCCAGGGCATCGCCACCGGGCTGGCCGCCGGCGTCAAGCTCACCCCGCTCATCTTCGTCGCCTACCTGCTGGTCACCTGCAGGCTCAGGGCCGCCGCCGCCGCCACCGCGGCCTTCGCGGCTACTGTGGCGGTCGGGTTCGCGTTGCTGCCTTCGCAGTCCGACCAGTTCTGGCTGCACGGGCTGTTCGCCGACCAGAGCAGGATCGGCAACCCGGCCAACCCATCGGACCAGTCGCTGGCCGGGGCGATCGCCCGCCTGGCCGGCACCGGGGACCCGCCGCGGACCTGGTGGCTTGCGGCCGCCGTGACGTGCGGACTCGCCGGGCTGGCGGTGGCCCGCTGGGCGCACCTGCGCGGCCATCGCCTGGCCGGGGTGACCTGCTGCGCGGTCACCGGCCTGCTCGTCTCGCCGTTCTCCTGGGCACACCATTGGGTGTGGGCCGTCCCGCTGCTCGTGCTGGCGTGCACCATGGCCTGGCGGCACCGCTCGCCCGGCTGGGTCCTGGCCGCCGCGGCGGCCGCAGCTGTCTTCTCCGGCCTGATACCGCTGCCGCCGCCCGGCCACCATCGTCTGGGCCTGGCCACCTTGCTGGCCGGCGACCTCTACGTGCTGGCCGGCCTGGCCGTGCTGGCAGGCGCCGCCTCGGCCCTGGCCAGGCAGCGCCCGCTGTCCCGTCATCGTGCGGTGAGCCTCGGAAAACGGGGGGTAACGACACGCGCCGCCGCGACCGCCGCCAGAACGCGTCCGGGAACGCCCCGCCGTCCGATGTTCATCGAGAGCGCAATCCCAGCAGCGGCGCGAGCGCGAGAACCGTGCGCACAATGGCCACGAGGGAGGCTTGACCGACATGACGCAAACCCGACCGACGCCGGGGCGGCTCGCGCAGGTGATCGCCACCCGCGGCGGTCTCGCCCCGCCCGAGGCCCCGTTCGTGATCGAGCACCGTGAGGCGCTGTACTACATGCTGTGCCAGGCCGCGGAGCTCGAGCACGGCATCATGTGCCAGTACCTGTTCGCCGCGTTCTCGCTGAAGCAGTCCACCGACGAGGGCCTGACCGATGCGGAACTCGCCCCGGTGCAAAAATGGCGCAAGCAGATTTTCCATATCGCCGCCCAGGAGATGCTGCACCTGTCGCTGGTGCAGAACATGCTGACCGCCATCGGCGGCGCCCCGCACCTGTCCCGGCCGAACTTCCCCCACCCCGCCAGCCACTACCCGGCCGGCGTGCACCTGGCGCTGCTGCCGTTCGGGGAGCAGGCGCTGCGGCACTTCATGTTCCTGGAGCGCCCAGAAGGCATGGACATCGACGATGCGGAGGGGATGGCGGCCTTCGGCCTGGCCGAGCCGGCCGCGGTGGTGCACGCCGGAGACATCGTGCCCCGCGGCCAGGACTTTGCCACCGTCGGGCACCTGTACCGGTCCATCGAGGCCGGGATCGCCCACCTCGCCGACAAATTCGGCGAGCGCTGGCTGTTCGCCGGCCCGCCGCGCGCCCAGGCTACCCAGCAGTACTTCGGCTGGCCGGAACTGATCGCGGTGACCGGCGCGGCCTCGGCGCAGCGGGCGATCGACGAGATCCTGGAGCAGGGCGAGGGACCGCGCGGGCACTGGCGGGATGCCCACTTCGGCCAGTTCGTGGCGATGCTCGACAGCTACGACGAGCTCCGCCGGGCCAACCCCGCCTTCGACCCGGTCCGCCCGGTGGTCGCGGTCAACGTCAGGCCCGGCGAGCGGGACACCAAGGTGCCCGTGGTCACCGACGCGCTGACCGCCCGCGTCATGGACCTGTTCAACGTCTGTTACGAGATCCTGCTGCTGATGCTGCAGCGTTTCTTCGCGCACACCGAGGAAACCGACGCCCAGCTCAAGGCGCTGGCCGACGCCGGCGTCGCGCTGATGGTCCGGGCGATCGAGCCGCTCGGCGACGTGGTGACCACGCTTCCGGCCGGCCCCGAGTATCCGGGCCGGACGGCAGGTCCCAGCTTCGAGCTGTTCTACGAGACCGACTGCATCCTGCCGCACCGGGACGCCGCCTGGCTGCTGCTCGCCGAACGCCTCCAACAGGCCGCCGACTTCTGCCAGCAGACCTGCCAGCGCATGCCCGCCCATGTGGCCGATCGCCTTACCGCGATCACGGCCAGCCTGGACGAGATCGCCGGCGATCTCGCCGCGCACCTGCCTGTCATCCGGGACCGGCTGCGGGAAACCCCAGCGCCGGCCGAGGCCCTGCCGTCGCTGCTGGACCGCGCCGCGGAGTATTTTTCCCGAACGAACCGTGGTGTCACCGGCAAGGAAGCAGGCCCGGCCCCAGGCCTTGCCGCCCTGCTGCGTTCCGCCTACCAGGTGCTGCAAACCAGCCAGACCGACGCCGCCCTGATGACCAGGATCGTCGATAGCGTGCTGCGCCCGCTGGCCGACGCGCTGGAGGTCCCCGCGGTACAGGCGCCCGCCGCGGCCATCCCGGCGTCCCCCACGCTGTGGGACGTGGCGGTGGCCGCGACCAGGCTCCGGGCTGAGCTCGGCGCCGCGGCTCCGCCCGGCTTGGTCGAGGCGGTCGCGGCGCTGCAGGACCTGGCCGTGCGCCGGGCGCCAGCGGGGGAGCGGGGCCGCCGGATCGCCGACCTGGCCGATCTGCAGCGCGGGCTGCCGCCGGCGATCGTGACCGCGAAGAACGGCCCGTACCTGGTCAGCAACGTACCGGTGGTGCGCGACCACCTGGGGAACCGGCTCACCCTCCCGCCCCAGCTGGCGCTGTGCCGCTGCGGCGGCTCGTCGAGCAAGCCCTTCTGCGACGGCACGCACGCGGGCAATGGCTTCAGCGACGACAAGGACCCCAACCGGGTGCCGGACCGCCGTGACACCTACGCCGGGCAGCAGCTGACCGTCTTCGACAACCGGGGCATCTGCCAGCATTCCGGCCTGTGCACCGACCGGGTGAGCGCAGCGTTCCGCGCCGGCGCCGAGCCGTTTGTCGCCCCGAGCGGCGCCCGGCTGGATGAGATCATGCGCGCGGTCCGCGACTGCCCGTCCGGGGCGCTGAGCCTGGGCTTCGACGGCACCGAGGCCCGGGACCTGGTGGACTGGCACGGCACCCGGGAGCAGGCGATCGAGATCACCAAGGACGGCCCCTACCGGGTGACCGGCGGCATCCCCCTGGCCGATGCGGCAGGCGCCGACGTGCCGCGGGCGTCTGGCTCGTCCCGTGAGCACTATGCGCTGTGCCGGTGCGGTCATTCTCAGAACAAGCCATTGTGCAGCGGCATGCATTGGTACGTCGACTTCCGCGACCCCGCGCCCGGTCCCGAGCCCGCGCTGTTCGAGTGGGCAGGCGGCCTGCCCGGGCTGACCCGGATGATGCGCCTGCTGTATGAGAAGCACGTGCCCGCCGACGACCTGCTCGCACCGCTGTTCGCCACCATGGCTGCCGAATACCCGCGCCGCGAGGCGGCCGTGCTCGCCGAGGCGTTCGGCGGCCCTCCGGCAGACGGCACCGCCGCGCTGACCCGCGGTTTCACCGACGAGCAGCGGGCCCGCTGGGTGACGCTGGCCGCGCGGGCTGCCGACGAGGCCGTCCTGCCTGCCAAGCCGGAGTTCCGCGCCGCCCTCACCTCCTACCTGGAGTGGAGCTCCCGGGCCGGCGGCACGCAGCCGCCGCGCTGGGACTGGGGGCCGACCGGCCCGCCCGCGCTGGCCCCCGCGCAGGCTCCCGCCGGAACCGGACAACCGGTCACGCTGCCCGGGCCGGGCCAGACAATGCGGTTCGAGGCGCACATCAAGCCGCTGTTCCGCGAGCATGACCGCACGTCCATGTCGTTCGCGTTCGACCTGTGGTCGCGCGACGACGTGCAGGCCCACGCCGCCGGCATCCTGGACCGGTTGCGCAACGGCACGATGCCCTGCGACGGAGCCTGGCCGCCGGAGAGGATCGAGGTGTTCCAGCGCTGGACCGAATCCGGGTTCCTGCCATAGGCGACGGCCAGGTACCGCCGCCGGTCAGGGCTTTCCGGGGTGCCTACCGCCGGAAATCCATCTCCTCCAGGCGTGTCTGCACGGTCCGGCCGCTTTCCCAGGAGTTGGCGCCTGGCACCACCGTCGGGCTCGGGATATCAGCCCGGTTCTGCCGCTTGCGCGCGGTGGAGACGCCGAGCCTACGGTCGCGGTCGTGGATCAGCGCCTCGCTGGCCTGCCCGTCCTCGGTAAAGCCCATCATCAGCTGCGGGATCCCGTAGGGAAAATCGTCACGGTCGTACTGCCAGGTATGGAACGTCTTCCCATAGGTCGTCACGAGGTCGCTGAAGAAGGCGTGTTCGGCGAGAACAGGGATCCGCGGGGCGACCAGGGTGCCGGACTTCACCTCGTAGTGGTGGCTGTGCCACAGCCGCTTCTCGTCGTCGGGAAGGCCGCGGAAACGCTCCTCGGTGATGATGTACTCGATACCGATCAGGCGGGCATCAGGCGCATTGCGGTCGAAGATCACGGACTGGTGCAGGTCATGACGCAGGTGGATGCAGAAATGCGCCGCCTCCACCTGCCGGCCCATCTCGTCGGCGTACATGTGGAAGGCATTGAGGTAGGTGCTCATCGCGGCCAGCGGGTATTTCGGCTGGATGGCGCCGGCCGCCAGGT
>JAFAPY010000280.1 GCA_019246795.1 Streptosporangiaceae bacterium
GACAGCAGCTTCTCGCACAGCGCGCGGGCGCGGCCGGTCTCGCCGATCATCACCAGGGCACTGACCAGCCAGAACGAGCAGATGGTGAACGTGCCCTCCTCGCCGGAGAACCCGGTGTCGGTCGAGTCGGTCCGGTAGCGCAGCACCAGGCCGTCCTGGGTCAGTTCGTCGGCGATGGCGAGCACGGTGGCCTGCACCCGCTTGTCGCCCGGGGGCAGGAAACCCATGATCGGCAGCAGCAGCAGCGAGGCATCCAGGTCGTCGGTCTCGTAGTGCTGCCGGAACACGCCGCGGTCGGAGACGCCCTTGTCCAGCACCTCGGCCTTGATCTCGTCGGCGCCGGCCTGCCACCGTTGGGCGCGCTCGTCCTCGCCGCGCATCCTGGCCAGGTCGGCGCCGCGCTGCGCCGCCACCCAGCACAGCACCTTGGACGCGGTGAAGTGCTTCGGATCGCCGCGCACCTCCCAGATCCCCTGGTCCGGCTCGTGCCAGTGCGTCAGCGCCTCCTCCACGAACCCGGCGAGTCCCTCCCACACCGGCATTACGATCTGCGTAGCCTGCTGCCCCAACTGCACGTCGACGGCGTCCGCGAGCATGCCCCACACGTCGTGCTGGTGCTGGTCCCACGCGCCGTTGCCGACCCGGACCGGGCGCGCGCCGCGCCACCCGGACAGGTGGTCCAGCGTCCGTTCGGTGAGGTCCCGCTCTCCGCCGATGCCGTACATGATCTGCAGCTCGAACGGCCGGTTGAGGTCACCGCCGCTGACCGCGTCGATGACGAAGCCGAAGTACTCGATCGCTTCCCAGTCGAAGCCGAGCCGGTACAGGGCACGCAGCATGAAGGCCGAGTCCCTGATCCAGGTGAACCGGTAGTCCCAGTTGCGCGCCCCACCCGGCGTCTCCGGCAGCGAGGTCGTGGCCGCGGCCATGATCGCGCCGGTCGGGGCGTAGCTGAGCCCCTTCAGCGTCAGCGCGCTGCGGTCGAGGTAAGGCCGCCACGGGTGGTCGGGTATCTTGGCCGCGCTCAGCCAGTCGCGCCAGTAGTCGACGGTGGTGTTCAGCGCCTTGACGGCCTCCTCGGTGCTGCCCGGCACGGTGTCGGCTCCCCAGGACAGGGTGACGTACGCCGTCTCGCCTTCGGACAGCGTGGTCCGGCCGTAGCAGCGGGCTCCCAGCACCCCCAGCCGGATGTTCCCGGCCACGTCCAGCCGGATGTCGCCGTGCTCGGGAGCGACCGTCATGGAGTCGTACCCGTCGCCTTTGTAGGTCCAGGTGCCCCCGGCCGCCCCGTAGTTGAACAGCGGGGCGCAGTTGACGATGACCTCGACCCGGCCGCTGATGCAGGTGGCGATCCGCAGCAGCACACCGGTGGCGCCGAAGTCGGTCGGCGCCCGCCGGTAGTCGGTGCGGCGCTTGTCGGCCGCGGTGGGCCCCATGACCAGCAGGTCCTGGACGACCAGCCAGCCGGTGGGGGTCTGCCAGGTCGTCTCGAGCACCATCGTGCCCGGGACGTACCTGCGGTCCTGCGGCACCTGGGCGTTGTGGGGGCCGAAGCGGAACTCGCCCGCGGCCCGGTCCAGCAGCGCCCCGAACACGCTGGGGGAGTCCGGGCGCGGCAGGCACAGCCACTCGACGGCGCCGTTCGGCGCCACCAGGCAGCTCTGCTCGCAGTTGGACAGGAATGCGTAGTCTGCGATAGCCGGAAATATGCTCATAAGCTCACATAACAGCCTGGCCGTTGAGGGTGCGTCACCCCTCCCGGGTGATGCTTCGCCGGGCGGCCGACTGGCCGCCTGGACGGGTGACGATCGCTGCGCCGCAGCCTGGCATGCTGTCTACCACCGAGCGAGGAGACGGCCGATGCGAATCGTGATCGCGCTGGGCGGCAATGCACTACTGCGGCGCTCCGACCCGATGACGACTGAGGTGCAACGGCGCAACGTCGCCGTGGCTGCCGGGGCGATCGCGCCGCTTGCCGCGGATCACGACATCGTCATCGTGCACGGGAACGGGCCGCAGGTGGGGCTGTTGTCCTTGCAGGCCGAGGCCTACCGGGGAGCCGAGCCCTACCCGCTGGACGTCCTGGACGCCGGTACCCAGGGCATGATCGGCTACCTGATCCAGCAGGAGCTACGAAGCCTGCTGCCGCCGGAAAGACAGGTGGCGACCCTGCTCACCATGGTCGTGGTCGACCCGGACGACCCGGCGTTCGCCGCCCCCACGAAGTTCGTCGGCCCGGTCTACCACAAGGACTCCGCCGATGTGCTTGCCGCCACGAAGGGTTGGGCGTTCAGGCAGGACGGCGCCGGATGGCGGCGGGTGGTGCCGTCTCCGGAGCCCCGGCGGATCCTGGAGATCCAGCCGATCACCTGGCTGCTCGAGCGCGGTGCCGTCGTCATCTGCGCAGGAGGGGGCGGCGTCCCCATCATGTACTCTTCGTCGCGGCCTGGCACCGTGGTTGGCGTCGAGGCGGTGATCGACAAGGATCTTGCCAGCGAACTGGTGGCCGAGGACGTCGACGCAGACCTGTTCGTCATGGCCACCGACGTGGACTGCGTCTACCTGCACTGGGGCGGCCCGGAGCAGCACCGGCTGGGCCGGGTGACCCCGGAGGCGCTGGCCGGTTACCACTTCGCGGCCGGGTCCATGGGCCCCAAGGTTGAGGCCGCAGTCCGTTTCGCGGCAAAGACCGGAAGGCGGGCGGCGATCGGCGCGCTCGATGACATCGCCGGCATCGTCGCGGGCACGGCCGGCACGAACGTGATCCGCGCCTAAGTGAGACCGCGAGCCTTCCCGCCTGAACAGCAGCGGCCGCACCAGCCGCCCGAGACCGTCCATCAGCCGCGGGCCGGCAGGGACGCGGTCCAGGTGTGGGCGGTACTGCACGAACGTGTAATGCAGCCGCCGCGCCAGGATCCCGTCCGTGGCGACCTGGTCGCCTATCACCACCCCCGGCCGGGGAAAGTCCCGGTACGGCGCGGTCCGCAGCGGCTTGGCGGCCCCGGACAGCCAGACCACCCGCACTCCTGCGGCCTCCGGCACGCGGGACGGGCGGCGCAGCGAGTTCGTGGCCAGGCACACCACCTGAACGCCGGGCACGGCGGCCACCTGGCGGACCGCGGACTCCACGCCCCGGTCCAGGGCGTCCTGGCCGCTGTCCCAGTAGGCGATCAGCGGCTCGATGTCCAGGACGACCGTCCGTGCCGACAGCTCCCGGACCCGGCGCAGCGCCTCGTCCAGCTCGGTAAAGCGTTCGTAGGCGGCTCTCACGACGGTGCCGCGAGGCGGCGCAGCCTCGTCCAGCTCATCGCGGGCGCGGGCCTGGGAACACCCGGACGGCTCCGCGGCACCCACACGCGCAGCGCACGGGGACGGATCGCGCACTCTACCGGTGTCGGCACCAGGACGGCCTCGCCGTCGATGCCGACGGGTATCTGCGGCGCGTCGGCGGTGATCTCAACCTTCTCGGCCGTCAGCACGCTCAGCCCGGCGGCGTGTTCACCGCGCAGCAGGCCCACCGCCTGCCGGGCGCTGTCCACCTTGACCCCTACCACGCCGAGGGCGCCGCGATCGAGCCGGGCCCGGCGGCCCAGGCCGGCGATATCGCCCATGC
>JAFAPY010000178.1 GCA_019246795.1 Streptosporangiaceae bacterium
TGGACGCCTCCGACGTCATCCAGCAGACGTTCCTGGAAGCGCACCGCAGCTTCGTCCAGTTCGCCGGGCGGGACGCGCGCGACCTGGCCGCCTGGCTGCTGGGCTGCGCGCAGGCGGGGACCACGGGAACGTTCAACGCGGTGGGACCGGTGGTGCCGTTCGGGAGCTGGGTGGAGCAGTCCCGTGCCGTGGCCGGGCACACCGGGCCGGTGGTCCTGGCGGACCCGCAGTGGCTGCTCGGCCAGGGCGTCGAGCAGTTCATGGGACCGGAGTCGCTGGCCATGTGGCTGGCCGAGCCGGGCATGGACGGCTTCAGCGATCGCAGCGGCGCCGCCGCACAGGCGGCCGGGCTGCGGAACCGGCCGAGGGACGGCCTGCTCGCGGACCTGCTGGCCTGGGAACGCGAGCAGGGCCTGGACCGCCCGCGCCGGGCCGGCCTGAGCCAGGCCCGCGAACGCGAGCTGCTCACCGCCCTGGCATCGGCGTAGGCCACGGTCGTGGTGCTGCTGACGTTCGGGCACGGTACTGCCACGGCCGCGCAGATGACCGAACTGCTGCACGGGGCGGACGCGGCGGCGGTCATCGACATCAGGACCGCTCCGGGGAGCCGCCGCCATCCGCACGTGGCGCGGGCCGAGCTGCAGCAGTGGCTGCCCGAGGCCGGCATCGGCTACCGGTGGGACAAGCGGCTCGGCGGCTTCAGGAGGCCCGCGCCGGGCTCGCCGGACGTGGCCTGGCGCGAGGACATGTTCCGCGGCTACGCCGGGCACATGCGCACCGCCGAGTTCCTCGCCGCGGCGGAGGAGGTCCTTGCCCAGGCCGCCGGGCAGCGCACCGCGGTCATGTGCGCGGAGAGCCTGTGGTGGCGCTGCCACCGGCGCCTGGTCGCCGATTTCGTCTCGGTGGCCCGCGGCGTCCCGGTCCGCCACCTCATGCACGACGGGCGGCTCCAGCAGCACCGCCCCTCCCCCGGCCTGCGCCTGCGCGAAGACGGCCTGCTCGTCTACGACGCCGGCCGGCCGGCGCTGCCCCCGTTGACCTGATTTCAGCGTTCTTCGAGGGCCTCCCCCAGCGCCTTGAGGGCGGGACGGTGGGTCAGTCCGATGAGGAAGTGCCCAGCGGACATCATCACCGCCACCGGCCATTCGATGATCTCCGCCGCCGCCAGCGCGCCGAGCCCCACATAGAAGGCCAGGTGCTCAATCGGCAGGGTTTCGATCTGGTTTCCGTCCGCCGTCAGCCGGATCCGGTGTCCGTCCTTGGCGGTGACGATTGACAACTGAGGGGTCATCAGCTCCTTCTCCCTGCCGTCAGGGCGGCCGGTATACACTGCACACGCTCCATCATGGCCTGGGCCGCGGCAGCGCGCCTCACCCGCGGCGGGGCAGAAATCCCTTAGGTCGGCCGCCACCGGTGCCATCGGGCTCGCGCAGGCGGCCACGGCGAGGCCGATGGCCCAGCCGGGCGGGCCGAGAGGCACCTGTCAGCCGGGAAACGGCATGTGTTCGCTCGCCTCCCGCTGCCGCTCGGCGCGCTCGTCTGCCTTTGCGTACTGCTCGGCGACCCACGACCCGGCTCCCACGAGGAGCGCGACCGGCCATTCCACGATGTCGAACACGGCGAGCGCGGCCAGGCCGCCCCACCACAGCATCCGACCCGCCCGACCCGTCGGCATGGGCATCGGCATTCCGGGGATCGGCAGCCGCGGCATGCGCGGCGCGCTCTGCTCCTTGCGCTCTTCGCCGCGCTGTTCGCCCACGGGCGCCGTTGGCAGCTCTTCGCCCACGGGCGCTGGCGGAAGCTCGTCGCCCAGGGGCGCTGCTGGAACTTGTGCTTGCTCCGGAGTCATGTCAGTCATGTCGTTCTCCTTCTCAGCTACGGCGACACCAAACGTTCACCGGCGTGTTACCCAAGGCACGTGGGTTATTCCGCCATGTTTCGCAGCCAAGAGCCACGCTTGGGCATATGGAAGAGTTCCTGGCAAGCGTCCTGGCGAGGTTTGCCTACCTGGTGGTCGAGGCGCTGATCCTGCGGCTGGTCCGTGCCTTCATGCCCGCTCCGGCCACGCCCTGAGCGGCCGCGCGGCGGATAGTACTCAGCGGGTCAGGGCAGGCGGGCGGTGAAGCCGGGGGTGTGCCGCATGCTGCCGTCGGGCAGGATCGCGAGCGCCTGGTAGCCATCTTCGGCGCAGCGGGCCGCCACCCAGCCGCAGCCGTCCGGGCCCATGGCCAAGGCCGCGGTGGCGTACGCGTCGGCCAGCCCCAGGTCGGGGCCGGTCACGGTGATGCTGGCCAGGCCGGCCGCCGGGCGGCCGGTGTGCGGGTCGATGACGTGCGAGCCGCGCTCGGCGTTGCCTGACGTGGCGACCGCGAAGTCCCTGCCGGTGACCACCAGCGCGAGTACGCCGGGGCGCAGCGGGTCGGCGATGCCGACCCGCCATGGCTGGCCGTCACCGCGCGCGCCCGCACAGCGGACGTCCCCGCCGCCGTTGACGCTGTGCCCGGCCGATCCGGCGGCGGTCAGCATCGCCGCGGCCCGTTCGATGGCCCAGCCCTTGACGTACCCCGAGGGGTCGAGGCCGCCGCCCGGGGTGACGGTGAAGTAGCCGCCGCTGGCCTCGGTGACCGCGGCGCAGGCGGCCAGCACCTCGGCCAGCTCAGGCGCGCAGTCCGCCAGCGCCAGCGCGCCGCGGCCGTGCCGGCTGACGTCGCTGTCCTCCCGGAACGGCGAGAACGTGGCGTCCACCCGGTGCAGCCACCGGACCGCGGCACCGAGCGCTCCGTCGGGGCCGCCGGCCCAGGCGGGCACGTCGAACGACACGACGGTGCCCATGACATGCTCGGCATGCCTGAGCCGGGGTGCGATGCCGGTCCTGTCCATCAGGTGCGGGTGTCCAGCGCGCTCTGCAGCGAGGCGATGTAGCCCTGGCTGGTGTAGCTGGCGCCGGAGACCGCGTCGATGCGGGCGCTTTGCGCCGTCAGCGTCTCGCTGATCAGCCGCGGGAAGGCGAACTGGCCGAGCTGCAGGTCATGGATCGTGCTGGACGGCTGCTTGAGGATCGTCACCTTCACGATCGTGCTGCTCCGCATGAGCAGCTGGATCTGGACCGGCCCATAGGCGGTGCCGGCCACCTGGCCGGTGACCGCGCGCTCGCCCGCGGGGACGGCGCCGACCGCCCCGGTCGCGAAGCCCTGGCCCGCGGGCCCCGCCGAGCCCTGCGGCCCGCCGGACGACGGCGAGGAGGACATGCCGGTCCCGCTGGTCGTCACCGCAGGGATCGCCGGGCTGTGAGACTTGAACGACAGCAAGGCCACCAGCCCGGCTACGGTACCGGTGACAGCGAGGATCACCCGGCGCATCGGCGGCTCCCGTTCCTTATGCGAATTCGAACGACTCGTAGTGCAACTGCCGCCCCGGGACCCCGGCGGCGCGCAGCGCCGCGACCGCGGCCGCGGTCATGCCGGCCGGCCCGCACACGTAAACCTCGTAGGTGTCCAGGCCGGGAACCAGCGAGCGCAGCATCCGGGGCGAGAGCGGGTCGCCGCCGAGCTGGGCCCGCGAGCCGACCAGGTAGTACACGACCGCGCCGCGGGCCGCCGCGATCTGGTCGAGCTCGTCGCGGAACACCAGGTCCTGTTCGCTGCTGGCCCGGTAGATCAGGGTGACCTGCCCCGGCAGCGTCGAGAACAGGGCGCGCAGCGGGGTAATGCCCACCCCGCCGGCCAGCAGCAAGGTGCTGCCGGCAGGGGCCGTGCCGGCGGCGGTGAACGCGCCGTACGGTCCCTCCGCGAAGACCCGGGTGCCCGGCCGCAGCCGCGCCAGCGCCCGGGTGTGGTCGCCAAGGCCCTTGACCGTGATCCGCAGCATGTCCCGCCCCGGCGCGGCGGACAGCGAATACGGATGGGATGACCACCACAGTGCCGGGGCCAGGAACCGCCAGCGGAAGAACTGCCCGGGCTCGGCGGCCAGTTCCTCCAGGCGGGAGCCGCGGATGTAGACCGAGACGACGCCGGCCGCCTCGCGGGTGACCCCGGCCACGGTGAACCGGTGCCGGACGAACCCGCGCAGCGGCACCGCGAACCGGTACCACACCACGAGCACCGCCACGGTCAGGTACATCACCGACCACCAGAACCGCGCCGCCAGGCTGGATACGAACGACGCGCCGACGGCGAACTGGTGGCTGAACGCGAGCGCGATGGCCAGGTAGGTGTACAGGTGCAGGTAGTACCAGGTCTCGTAGCGCATCCGCCGCCTGGCGGCGCGCATGGACACGATGCCGACGCCGAGCAGCAAGAACCCGGCCACGGTCGCCATCAGCACGTCCGGGTAGGCAGTGAGCAGCGTACCTGCCTCGGTTACCACGCCGGCATGGGCCTCGACCGCGTACCCCCACACGATCGCCAGGCCGTGCGCCACCACCAGGCTGACGATGTACCTGCCGCCCATCGCATGCCATCTGGCCAGCCGGTCGGCACCGATGCCCCGTTCCAGCGGCGGCAGCCGCGCCATCAGCGCGACAAGCACCACCACGCCGTATCCGGCGAGCATGCCGAGGATTTCCCCCGCCCCGGTCAGCCAGCCGCCCAGCCCGCGGACGCCCGGGGTGCCGTGCCACCACAGCGCGATAACCGCGACGGCCCCGAGCGCGATCACGCCGAGCACAGTCTGCACGCCGGCCCGTGCTGATCTGGTGTTTTCAGCCAGAACGGCCGGTGGTGCCTGGCTTCCCTGCGTGTGCGCCGGGGCGGGAGGCTGAGGGGTCGGGGGCTGCTCGCGGGGCCAGGGATAGCCGTCGTACCCGGCGTGACGCGCCGGGGGAGGCCGCCTGGTAACAGCCACGCGCGCCTCCCGTCGGTTCGGCTTGTTCTCACCCTAGTTACGGTCAGGCGGCGCGATCCCGCATGCTTCAGCGGGCCATGTAAGCGCCTTGTAAGGGCGGGCACCGAAGGGACGGCGGGCGGGCCGTCTCGAAGAGCTTACCTGAAAGGAAGAAATAGCTAACCCCACGGCCAGGACATGGTGCCTGTACTTAGAGTATCATTATGAATACACACAGCTATATCCTGGGCCAGGCTTATCACGGATAGGATACCCGTAGATGCTTAGAGTAAGTAACGCGGGGGGCAGCGCCCTCCATGCGTCGACCGCCGCGATCGGCGACGTCATCGTGATCCGGCCGGGCGAAAGCTACGGCGGCAAGCAGGGCACGAGCCTCGCCGCGGGAGTGAGCAGCCGTTCCGCGGGGTCCCAGGCCCTCTGCCTGCACCTGGTGACGATCCCGCCCGGCACCCGCGGCGTGCCCCACCTGCATGACGGGCACGAGTCCGCCATCTATACCGTCAGCGGCGAGACCGAGGTGTGGCACGGCGAGGGACTGACGCAGCGAACCGTGGTCCAGGCCGGCGACTTCCTGTACGTGCCGCCGGGGATCCCGCACCTGCCGGTCAACCGCAGCGACGTGATGACGGTCGCGGTGGTCGCCCGCACCGATCCGCAGGAGCAGGAGAGCGTCGTCATCCTCGGCCTGCCGCCGCACCTCGCCGGGCTGGCAGCCCTTCCCGTCGCCAGCCCCTAGGGGAATGCCCCGGCTCAGCCTTCGAACGCCTCCGGCGGAGGGCATGCGCAGACCAGGTTCCTGTCCCCGTAGGCCTGGTCGATGCGCCGCACCGGCGGCCAGTACTTGCAGCGGCGGTCGGCCGAGGGCATCCCGTCGGGGAACGCCGCCTCGGCAGGCCGGTAGGGGTGCTTCCATTCGGCTGCGATGAGCATCTCGGCGGTGTGCGGGGCGTTCTTCAGCGGGTTGTCGGTCCGGTCGTACTCGCCGGAGGCCACCCGCGCTATCTCGGACCTGACCGCGATCATCGCGTCGCAGAACCGGTCAAGCTCGGCAAGGCTTTCGCTCTCGGTGGGCTCGACCATGAACGTGCCCGCCACGGGGAACGACATCGTGGGCGCGTGGAACCCGTAGTCGATCAGCCGCTTGGCCACGTCCTCGACGGTGATGCCGGTTTCGCGGGACAGCGGCCGCAGGTCGATGACGCACTCGTGCGCGACCAGCCCGTTGCGCCCGGTGTACAGCACCGGGTAGTGCGGCGCCAGCCGCCTGGCGACGTAGTTGGCGGACAGGACCGCGACCTGGGTCGCCTTGCGCAGGCCGTCGGAGCCCATCATCGCGATATAGGCCCAGGAGATGGGCAGGATACCCGCCGACCCGTACGGGGCCGCGGCGACCGGGCCGACCACGCCCCGGCCCGGCAGGAACTGCTTGAGGTGGCTGCGGACCGCGACCGGGCCGACCCCGGGCCCGCCGCCGCCATGGGGGATGCAGAACGTCTTGTGCAGGTTCAGGTGCGACACGTCGGCGCCGAACGACGGCAGCGTGGCCACCCCGACCAGGGCGTTGAGGTTGGCCCCGTCGATGTATACCTGGCCGCCGGCAGCGTGCACCGCGTCGCAGACCGCTGTGACGTTCTGCTCGTAGAGCCCGGCCGTGGACGGGTAGGTCAGCATGATCGCGGCCACCCTCCCTTCATGCACGGCGAGCTTGGCGTCCAGGTCGCCGAGGTCGACCGCGCCGTCCGCGCCGCACTTGACCACCGTGACCCGCAGCCCGGCCAGCACCGCGCTGGCCGCGTTGGTGCCGTGCGCGGACTCCGGGATCAGGCAGACGTCGCGTTCAGCGTCGCCGAGCCAGGCGTGGTAAGCCCTGATCGCCAGCAGGCCGGCCAGCTCGCCCTGGGAGCCCGCGTTCGGCTGCACCGATACCGCGTCGTAGCCGGTGAGCTCGGCCAGCCGGACCTCAAGGGACTCGATCAGCTCCAGGTAGCCTTCGGCCTGCGGCGCCGGCACGAACGGGTGCAGCCCGGCGAACTGCGGCCAGCTCACCGGCTCCATCTCGGCCGCCGCGTTCAGCTTCATCGTGCACGAGCCGAGCGGGATCATGGACCGGTCGAGCGCGACGGCGAAGTCGGCAAGCCGCCGCAGGTAGCGCAGCATCGCGGTCTCGCTGCGGTGGGTGCGGAACACCGGGTGGGTGAAGAACTGCGACGTGCGCCGCAGCGAGTCGGGCAGCAGATCGGGCCGCGCCTCGGACAGCTCCACCTCCCCGGGCCGCTCCAGCCAGCTGAGCGCGGCCACCAGCTCGCGGAGCTGGTCGTCGGTGGTGGTCTCGTCGCAGCTGACCTGCAGCGCGCCGTCCGGCGCGAGGTAGAGGTTGTACCCGGCGTCCCTGGCACGGTTCAGCGCCCGCTCTGCTTCCTCCCGGCCGCCACCGAAGACGATTCGGATGGTGTCGAAGAAGTCGCCAGTGCTCGTTCGGTGGCCGAAGTCGCGGAGGGTTGCGGCGAGGACCGCGGCGCTGCGGTGCGCGCCCCGCGCGATGGCCGCCAGCCCGTCCGGCCCGTGGTAGACGGCGTACATGGCGGCGGTGACCGCGAGCAGCACCTGCGCGGTGCAGATGTTGCTCGTCGCCTTCTCCCGGCGGATGTGCTGCTCGCGGGCCTGCAGGGCGAGCCGGTAGGCCGGGTGCCCGTCGGCGTCCACGGACACCCCGACCAGGCGGCCGGGAAGCTGGCGCCTGGTCGGGTCGGTGACCGCGATGTAGCCGGCGTGCGGGCCGCCGAACCACATCGGCACGCCGAACCGCTGGGTGGATCCCACCGCGATGTCCGCGCCCATCTCGCCGGGCGGCCGGAGCAGGGTCAGCGCCAGCAGGTCGGCGGCCACCGCGGCCAGTGCGCCGTTTGCGTGCGCCGCCTCGGTCAGCGGGGCCAGGTCACGGATGGCACCGGAGGCGCCGGGGAACTGCAGCAGCACCCCGAACAGGTCGCGCTGAGCGGCGATGACATCGGCGGTGAGGTGCGTGACCACAAGGTGGATGCCCAGCGGCTCGGCGCGGGTGCGCAGCACGGCGAGGGTCTGCGGCAGGCAGTCGGCGTCGGCCAGGAACACGCGGCCCTTTCCGGTGGCCCGGCGGGCCAGCGTCATCGCCTCCGCAGCGGCCGTGGCCTCATCCAGCAGCGATGCGCCGGCCCAGGGCAGCGCGGTCAGGTCGGCGACCATGGTCTGGAAGTTCAGCAGCGCCTCCAGCCTGCCCTGTGAGATCTCCGGCTGGTACGGGGTGTACGCGGTGTACCACGCCGGGTTCTCCAGGACGTTGCGGCGGATCACGGCCGGCGTGACCGTGCCGAAGTAACCCAGGCCGATCATCGAGGTCAGTACGCGGTTCCGGCCTGCCATCCTGCGCAGCTCGGCCTGGGCCTGGGTCTCGGTCAGCGGGGCGGGCAGGCTGAGCTGCGCTGGCCCGGCCCCCGCGGGCAGGGCGGCACCGATGAGCTCGTCGGTGGATGAGTAGCCGAGGGCGGTCAGCATCTGCTGCTGCTCGGCCTGCGACGGCCCGATGTGGCGTGCGGCGAAGTCTGTCATGTGGAGCCTCCCCGGCTGAGCACAGGTGACCGTGTGGCTCCCCGTCTGTCGCAGTGCCCTCCGATGCGGGTCTGCTCCAGAGATGCCTATCCCGGCCGGTCCGTGTGCCTGAGAGGTTCCGGGGATGTTGCCCCTTCGGCGCCCGCGCGGGGACTCTCCCGGCCGGTGTCGTCGGCAGTTGCGAGCTTACCCGAGCGGCCGCGCGGCGGCTCAGCCGACGCGCGCGCTCCGGCAAGCACTGAGCGGCCCCAGATTGTGAGACCAGACGGGGGCGGTCAGCTTGTCCGGCGCAGCCTGCGCCTGGCCAGCTCATCCCGCAGGCTGGCGGTCCCGGGGGCCTCCAGCGCACTGTGCCCGTCCGGGACCACGGTGACCGCGTCCTCCTCTCCCCGCACCGCGGGCAGCAGGGCAAGGTCGGAGTCGACCTCGCGCCAGACCCGGCCCAGGGCGATGCCGAACACGCCCTGACCGCCCTGGAGCAGGTCGACCACCTCGTCGGCGGAGGTGCACTCATACACGCTGACCCCGTCGCTCATCAGCGTCACCTGTGCCAGGTCCTCGGCGCCGCGGTCCCGCAGGTGCTGCACCGCGGCCCGGATCTGCTGCAGCGAGATCCCGGTGTCGAGCAGCCTCTTGACGACCTTCAGCACCAGGATGTCGCGGAAGCTGTACAGCCGCTGCGATCCGGAACCGTGGGCGGCGCGCACGCTCGGCTCCACCAGGCCGGTGCGCGCCCAGTAGTCGAGCTGGCGGTAGCTGATCCCGGCTGCCGTGCAGGCGACGGGCCCGCGGTAGCCGATCCCGCCGTGGCCGGGCAACGTCTCGCCAGCCTCACGGAAACCCCCGGCGACCTCGTCGGCGTCGAACAAGGTGCCCTGCGAGCCTTGCGAGCCTGACCGGCGCTGCGAGGGGCCGTCCCCGGTTACCGCCACGCCTACCTCCAGGGGAGCTGACTACCCACGGCATTCGCACCGTAAGCCCGCCGGGGGTTCAGCGTCAACGACCTGCCGCGGCGCGTCGCGGCATCCCGGATCCCGCGGCCCCGGCCTTCCGGGTTCATGTTGACCGGCCGAAGTCCTCCGGGGAGATGGTGTCGAGGAACTCCCGGAACTTCTCCACCTCGTCTTCGTTTGCCTCTTGCTCGTCCGGGATGGCCACGCCGGCCTCCTCCAGGATCTCCTCGCTGGCGAAGATCTGCGCGCCGGTGCGCAGCGCCAGCGCGATCGAGTCCGAGGGCCGCGCGCTCACCTCGGCGCCGTTGGAGAACACCAGGTCCGCGTAGAAGATCCCGTCCCGCAATGCGGTGATGTTCACGGTGCGGAGCTGGACGTTCAGCACCTCCAGCACGTCGCGGAACAGGTCATGCGTCAGCGGCCGCAGCGACACCATGCCCTGCTGGGCGAAGGCGATCGCCGTGGCCTCCACCGCCCCGATCCAGATAGGCAGATACCTATCTCCCTGCGCCTCCTTGAGCAAGACGATGGGGCTGTTCGATGGCATCTCGACCCGGACGCCGATGACCTCCATCTGCCGCACTGCCGCTCCGTCCTACGTACCTGGCGAACCCTTAACCGGCCACCGCTCCCTTTTGTCAAGGTACACCCGTCACCGCCCTGAAGCCGACCGCAGGCCACCCGCCGGCGGCGCGGCAGGGGCAGGCTCCGGGACGGCGTGCGCCGGCGCCGGCTCGTGTCCCGGCGGCCGCGCGGCCGGGGGCGCCAGCCCCGCCTCGACCAGGGCAGAGACGACCAGCGTCGCGTGCAGCCGCAGCGTGAGGTCCGCGATCTG
Source organism: Streptosporangiaceae bacterium (assembly GCA_019246795.1). GTDB lineage: Bacteria > Actinomycetota > Actinomycetes > Streptosporangiales > Streptosporangiaceae > Palsa-504. The sequence continues at coordinate 10,216 of JAFAPY010000178.1, forward strand.
CCGCGCGGTCCTGGCGGCCGCGTCCCGCGCGCCAGGACCGCGCTGGCGCAGCTGCGGCGCCACCACCTGCTCGACCAGGTTGGCTTCCCGGTCCGCGGCGGCCTTGACCGCCCCCAGGTGGCGGGCCCGGACGCCGTAGTGCCGCAGCGCGGACACCGCCCGCGCCACTGCGAGCGCGTCCACGCCGTAAAGGCGGCCGACCCGGCGGACCAGCCCGTAATCCTCGAGCTCGGTCAGTTCCTCCTCGCTGATCCCGGCCTCCTCGAGCACCTGGTGGCGGGACATGCCGGGCTGGCTGCCTACGCCCTTCGCGGCCCGCTCCGCCGAGCCCGGCCGCCCGGAGGCGGCCGCCGAGGCCAGCCGCTCCCTGATCACCCGCAACGGCAGGTAGGAATCGCGCTGCGCGGTGAGGATGTACCGGAGCCGCTCGACGTCTGCTGCGGAGAACCTGCGGTACCCGGACCGCGACCTGGCCGGCTCGATCAGCCCCTCGGCCTCGAGGAAACGGATCTTGGACGTGCTGATGTCGGGAAATTCCGGACGGAGCTGAGCCAGCACCTCCCCGATACCGAACTGGCCGCGCTGCTCGTTCACTGATGCGCGCCCCTGCCGCGCGGATCCGCGGACTGGGTGCTGGCGCCGGGGCTGATCTCCTCGCCGGTCAGGAAGACCATGCGGAACTTGCCTATCTGCACCTCGTCACCGCCGGCCAGTTCGGTTTCCTCGATGCGCTCCCTGTTCACGTAGGTGCCGTTGAGGCTGCCCACGTCACGGACGGTGAACCGGATGCCGTGCCGGTAGAACTCCGCATGCCTCCTGGAGACGGTCACATCGTCGAGGAAGATGTCGCTGTCCGGGTGCCTGCCCGCGGTGGTCAGGTCGCCGTCGAGCCGGAACCGGCTTCCCGCGCTGGCGCCGCGCATGACCAGGAGCATCGCGCTGCCGTCTGGCAGCGCGCCGAACGTCTCGGAGTCCGGGAACAGGTCTTCGCCGAAGTCGGCGTCGTCTGGCCTGCCGAGCGAGATGGTCGAGGTGGTCTCGCCGGGCGGCTGTGCCACGGCGAGCTGGGCACCGCAGTTCGAGCAGAACCTGGCACCATCGGGATTAGGCCGACCGCACCGGGCGCAGTAGACGCGTGGCATGGCTCCGCTTGGCCTCCCCTCTGCGGGCTCCTCATCCGGCGCTGCAGCCCAAGGTACGTGAGAAGGAGCACGGCGGTCCATGCGCCACGCGAACAGCCGGCGCCAGCCACGCCGGACCTTCTCGCCGCGACGCCTCCGCCCCACTGCCGTCTCACCTCCGCGCCTGCATCCTCGCGTGAGAACACAGCCTACCTGGATACCGCCTAGCGGCCTGCCCGCTCCACCACCGCCGCCCATTCGTCGAGCAGCTGCTGCGCGGTGTCCGCATCGCTGCCCTCCGCCCACAGGTGAGTGACGGCGTCGGCCGGATCGGGAAGCACCAGCACCCAGCCGCGATCATGCTCGATGACGCGCACGCCGTCCGTGGTGTCGACCTCCTTGCCGGCCGCCGCCTCCACCACCGTGCGCATCACGCTTCCCTTTGCCGCCCACGGGGTCGGCATCGACCGCCGGAGCAGGTACGCGGCCGGGATCCTCGCCTCGATCTGGCTGAGCGTCAGCCTGGTCCGCGCGACCAGGCCGAGCAGCCTGGCGAAGGCCGCGATGCCGTCGATGGTCCGGGTGGCCTCGGGCACCACGAACCCGCCGTGGCCGTCGGCAGCGAAGATGACATCGTCCTCGGCCGCCGCCGCGGTCAGCGCGTCCATGGACGTCGGCGTCCAGGTGACCTGGGCCCCGTGGTACCGGCACACCTGCTCGGCCACCCTGGTAGTGGTCACCGGCAGCGCCACCCGGCCGGACTTGCGCTCGGCGGCGACCAGGTCCAGCACGACGAGCAGCGCCCGGTCCCCGCTGACCAGCTCGCCATTCTCGTCGACGAGCTGGATCCGCTCCCCTACCGGGTCGAACCGGACGCCGAAGGCGGCGCGAGAGGAGGAGACCACGTCGGCCAGCCGCTGCAGGCCCGCGCGCTGCTGCGCCACGGTCTCGGTCGGCGACACCTCGTCAAGGCGGTTATTCAAGGTCAGCACGTCGACGCCGATGGTCCCGAGCAAGATGGGCATCACCAGCGACGCCGTGCCGCCCGCGCAGTCCGCGACCACCTTCAGGTCCGCCTCGCGCACGCCGGTCATGTCGATGCCGCGCAGCAGCGCGTGGGTGTATGACTCGACGACCCGCGGCGGGTAGCTGAGCTCGGCGATCTCACCGGGGAACGCCCTGCGGAACTCCTGCCGGGAAAAGACCCGCTCCAGCTTGCGCTGCGCGGACAGCGACAGCTCGGCGCCCCGCTCATCGAGGAAGACGATGTCCACGGACTGCGGGTCACCCGGGGTGGTCCGCAGCACGATGCCGCCGCTGTAGTTGCCGCGCGCGGTCTCGAACCTCGCCACCGGCAGCGGCTGCGCCTCCAGGTCCACCACGTTGATCGCGCTGGCATTGAGCGCCCCCTGCACGGCCCGCTTCAGCGTCCGCGCGGCCCGCGACGCGTCGCGCGACGTGGTGACCGTCGACCCCTTGCGCAGCATGGTCGCGTACGCGCTGGCCAGCCGGACCGCGAGCTCAGGGGTGACCTCCACGTTGATCAGCCCGGACACCCCCCGCTGGCCGAACAGGGTCCGCTGTCCCCGCGACTCCCAGATCACGCTGGTGTTCACGACCGCGCCGGCCTCGATGGTCTTGAACGGGTACACCTTGACCGCGGCGGACAGGTACGCCTCGGGCTCGATCACGCACTCGTCCCCGACGATCGCGGCCTCCTCGATCCGGGCCAGCCGCATGACGTCGGTGTTCTTGCCGATCACGCAGCCGCGCAGGGTGACGCCCTGGCCGACGTACACGTTGCTGTGCACGACGGCGCGGTGCAGGAACGCGCCCTCCTTGATCACCACGTTGGACCCGACCACCGTGTATTCGCGCAGGTGCGCGCCGGCCTCGACCTTGGCATAGTCGCCGATGCACAGCGGCCCGGTGAGCACCGCCTCGGCGTCCACCTCGGCGCCCTCGGCCACCCAGACGCCCTCCGACACCTCGAACCCGGCGATTTCCGCGTCGACCCGGCGGCTCAGCACGTCGGCCTGGGCCTTGATGTAGCTGTCCAGAGTGC
>JAFAPY010000100.1 GCA_019246795.1 Streptosporangiaceae bacterium
GGTCCAGCACGCGCAGGTACCGGTCGACCTTGACGCGGCCGTTGTGGCCGGTCGGCAACCCCGAATCGGCCACCAGCTCGGGTGCTTTCACCCCACCCGCCCAGACGAACACGCCGCCCTCGACCAGCTGGCCGTCGGTGAGCCGGAAGCCGTCCTCGGTCGCGGCGGCGATCCTCGCGTTGGTGCGGATCTGGACCCCAAGGTCAGACAGGATCCTGGCGGCCTTGTCGATCAGCTGCGGTGAGGAGCCGGCCAAGATGGTGGGGCCCGCCTCGACAAGCTCCACGGCGGGCCGGTCGGGTGCCAGGCCGTGGCCGCTGGCCGCCTCGGGCAGCATCTCGGCCAGTTCCCCGGCCAGCTCGACTCCGGTGGCGCCGCCGCCGCCGACTACCACGGTCGCCAGGCGGCGTTGCCGCTCGGGGTCGGCGGCGGCCGCGGCAGCCGTGAGCGCTTTGCTGACCGACGCCCACACCCGCTCGGCGTCGCTGGCCGAGTACAGCGACAGCGTGCGCTGGGCCAGGCCGGGGATGGCGAAGTCGTTGGGCCGGCTGCCGAGCGCCAGCACCAGCCGCGTCCAGCCGATCGGCCCGGCCCCGGTCAGCAGCCGCCAGCCGGCCAGGTCGAAACCATTGATCTGGGTCTGGACGAAGCGGACCCGCGTAGCCAGCATGTCCTGGAGCGGGATGCGCACCGCGTCGGCAGCGCGGGTGCCCGCCGCGACCCGGGGCAGCTCGGTGAGCGCCTGATGGTAGTCGTGCCGGTCGACCAGGGTCAGCTCCACCGCGCGGTTGTTGCGCAGCTTGGCCGCCAGGCGCAAGGCGACGTGCAGCCCGGCGTAGCCCGCCCCGGCGACCACGATCTGACCGCTGCTCCCGGCGGTGGATGCACTCACGGCGTTCTCCATAGGTCTTGTCCCCTTCCTGGGGCGATGGCTGCTGGCTAGTCACACATCTGCGGCCCGACCGGGCGCTGGCCACTGCTTGCCCGACGGAGAGGCCAGCACCGCAGGTGCCGATCGTGGCTTGTTCCGGAGGAAGGCCAGCATGGTCGCGGGAACCCGCGATGTCGTGGTGACCGAAGCACCAGTCCACATTGCCGTCCTGCAGCAGCGGCTCCGGGACGCCTGGGACATCGACCGCGTCGGCGCACGCATACGCGACAACACTGACGCCGTAATCAGGCTCGCTGGCGGCCTGCGTCATGGCGAATTCCTCACCCTCACCGCCGTCCCACGCGCCACCGTCCGCATGCCCACTGACGCCTGCCGTCGCGAGGTCGAACAGGTCCACGACCACGAACTTACGCTCGCCCTCGCCAATCTCGCCCGCCACGCAGCCGGCCAAGCGGCTCGATGAGAGCGCGAGCGGCGGACGATGTGCCGCGCTCAGTATCTCCGCAGCTAGCCGTGCCCAGTCCAGCGCGGTCCGATGTCTGCCCAGGCCGTGCCCCAGCCCGCCAGGCGGCGGCGGTTGACCAGCCACCTCAGGAAAACGGCCACGATCAGCATCGTGATCGTGAAGGCCGCTGCCGTCAGCGCGGCGGCAGTGGCGCCGTCCGGCCCGCGTCGTCGGCGGCGTTGCTCACAGCGCCGCGCTCTGCAGCGCCACGATGTGCGGGTCTCGGTGAACAGCGTCTTCAGCCGGGCACGACAGCGGCCACTACCGGCTACCCAGGCGGTGTGCTTTGATTCCCGCCGTCGGCGATTCAGGTCTGTGTGTCTTTCGGGCGATACCGAAGCCGCTGCCGCGCCATTTCGCAGACGCCATTGCGTTCGTTTCCTGCTGCGATCTGCCTGGCATCATCAAGATCGGCTGGGGTCAGCAGGCCGTTGGCCAGCAGGAAGTCGGCGAGATCACGAGCGTGACCTCGTTCTTTCCAGATGAAGCCCTGTAGCAGCTTCTTATAGTCGGATACCGCGCCTTCTCCGCTCAGGTCCAGGGCGATGACCACATTCATCATCGGCACCGTCTGCGGGGCGGCCAGACCGAGGATGAACTCCTGATAGTAATAGGCCATGGCCAGGCGCGCGGCCGCGTTGCGTTCGAAGTAGCCGCGCACCCGGGCGACCGCGTCGTCCCCAGGCTCGCTGATCCGCCGTTTGATCGTCCCGGCTTGGGTGGTCGGGCTCTTGTCGCCGTCCGGGATGTCCGGATCGGCGCGGATGTGCGCCGAGGTGTCGAGCCGCAGTCGCAGCACCCAGGCACCGACGCTGACCAGCCACGAGCCCTCCGCGAGGGTTACCGGCAGCGCCTCGTAGCGGGTCGGGGCGACCGGCAGGACGTGGCATGCAGTCCGCCGCACGGCGTCGGCGTGCACTGGCGTCCCGGGTGATTGCGGCGCTAGGTAAACCCGGTAGGTCGTGTCACGGCTGAACAGTTCCCAGCGGTGGTGGACGTAGCGGAGACCCGCGCAACGCGGGGCACGGTGCAGGGTGAGATCCTCGTCGCCGCTGAGCAGGCGCCGGTCCAGCCAGGTGATTTCATCGGACGGACAGCTCACCCATTCGCGGAGCGCCGCTGACCACAGGAAAAGCCGACCCGTCGCCACTCAGTCGCCACTCCCGAACGACGGCTCGCCCTGGCGCGGCCGTCTAGTCTCGCCATGCCTGGATGACAATTGTCGCACTTCCGGGCCTCAGCTGATCTCAACGTAAGACAGCAGCGCGTCCGGCCTCGTCCCCCAGCGGATCGTATCGCCGTCGTTGAGCGGTTGCTCCCCCGCGACCGGGGCACCGTTGAGAGTGAGCCCGTTCCTGCCGTGGTTCGTGATCCGCCAACGACCGTCGGAGAACGTGAACGTCGCGTGCTCCCTGGACACCGTAAGTACATCAGGGAGCACCAGCTCAACGGACCCGCGCCCGGCGACGGCGCCGGACATCTGGGTTTCCGCCACCGAGGAGCCGGTGACCAACCGCAGCGCCGGAACGGGCGCGGGGCCCGGTTCCATGATGGTGACCATGCCCCCGCCGACCGTCAGGTCCGGGTCAGGTTTCCCCCATGCGCGGCGGCCAGAATCAGCGTAGCCGTGCTGCGGGGCGGAGTAGGCCCACGCTGGCGCGGCGTTCGCGTAATGGGCAGGATGGGCGTCGATGCTCACCGGATCTCCCTGCAGCAGGCGGTAGCGACCCGGCGGGACAGATCCGGCGGCAATGACGTGCACCTCGGCCCGGCCCGCTCCGGCGAGGCGGGCCCCGTACGCGGTTACCTGCTCTTCGTAGACCTCGGTCATGCTCGCGCTGATCACGCCGAGTTCCATCCGCTCGCACAGGGAGTCGAGATCATCGGGGTTCAGTTGCAGCTCAACGAGGTTCGGGGCGAGCAGTGCCCCGCTGGGAGTGACCAGGAACACGTCGGCCAGATGCCGCATGGCGGCCTTCAGCACATCCTGTCCGTCGCGCCACGGCCGGGAGGCCATCCACCGTATCCATGGATGCTCCCTGGTAATGCCCAGGGCCCGCAGGCCGCCCACGCCCGCGGCGGCCAGGGCCGCGATCACCGTCAGCACCACGGTGGCGGAGACGGCCGAACCCGTCATGACCTCCAGGACCAGCCAGCACGCCGCGGCGCCGCCCGCGACCGCCCAGCGCTGTCGGCTCCGCCGCTGCAGCGGAGCGCGGGTCGGCCGGCGCGCCGCTTGCCTGCCTCCCGTCATCGATCACCGTCCTTGACCTATCTTCATGTTGTGGCCTGATCGCCTGATCAGGCAGCCTTCGAGACCGAGAATGGGGGCCAGAGCCGCCGTCAGTCAACAAATCACCGGCAGCTTCCAGGTTCCTGGAAGCTGCCGGTAGATCGGCCACGGCGTCCGACGGGCGTGAGTGCAATGCCCTGCCGCCGTGTCCCGCGCCGACGTCCCGGGGCCCGTGCGCCAGCATGTTCCGACTGCCGCATCCCGCGCTCATGGCGGCCAGCGCGCGGGCCCGTCAGCGGCATTCGCAGGAGTCCCGCAGTTCCCCGCGCCCATGCCTGATGACCGTTGCCGGCTCAACTTCCAGATTTCCGGAAAAATGCATGAGATCTACGCGCGCTGGACCCGGTATCGTCACACGCGGGTATAATTCTCCCGGGATTCCGGGAAAGGTAAGGCCGGCATCGCGATTGGCTGTGTGTTCATGTTCACGCAGATTATGCTGAAGAGGTCCATATGCGCGTAGGATCGGCGGTTCTTGTCATCTGGCTGGTCATCGGCGGCTTCGCCGCCCGGCAGCACGGCGATTACAAAGTACCCGTCAACTGCAGCACGGTAGCTACGGCTGCGATGACGATCCTGGCAGGCCCTCTCAATTACACGGGAGTGAACCCGCACATCAATTGCACCGTGCAGCATCCCAGCAATTAGCGACAGGGGAGGTAAGTGGATAGGCCTGCCGTACCTTGTAATTCTTTTTATGCGCTGGGCAAAGGTTTCCGGGCGAGCTTGTCCTTGTCGGCCGCGGGGATCCAGGGGTTACCTTGGGCGGCTTGGTTGAGGGCGTCGAGAGCGTCGATGCCGTGGCGGCGGTGGATAGGTAGCTGCGGATCGCGCAGAAATGGCGGGTGCCAGCGAGGGTCCGCAGGCAGCCGGAGGCCGCCGCGCCGGACCGGCTGCCGCGTCTGCTGGACGCGACCAGTTCGAGACCGCGCTGACTGGGTGCCCGGCCGGTGCCGCGCTGGATCCCCAGGTCACCCGCCCGCGTCGCCGCGCGGCGCGCCGCGGAGTGGCAGTGGAAGCACAGCAAGCGCATGCCGCCGGCAGCGAGAAGCTGCGCGAGACGCGCGGCGACGGCTGGTTCCGCGCCGCTCCAGGCCACCCGTGGCTGGCTGCACAGGTCACCGGGGATCCCGGCCACGTCCCGTCCCAGCCGGGGTCGGCCGTCGACGGCAAGGAGCGCAATGGAGCCAAGACCGCCGTATCCGGGGTTAACATCGCCTGCCGCGCCAACGGTCAAGGCAGAACAAAACGATCTTTCGCGGCAGGACAAGCAGCCGCACCAGCGACCACATTGCCCGGCCAGGTTCGCACCGTCTACCTGCAATCTCAGTTAGGCGGATATTGAACGCCTCGGCCAGAGGCACGTTGCGGTGCGTGACGGCAACTGTCGTGGCGTGGGCGTTACGTCGGCGGCCGGTCAGCCGTTAAGGGCGCCTAGGTCGCCGGGCGAGCGATAGCAGACTGCGTTCCATCCGCAGGCCAGCGCGGCCTCGACGTTGTCGGCGCTGTCGTCGGCAAAGCTGATCTGGCCGGGCGGTACCGCCAGCAGATCGGCGACCTGCCGGTATACGGCGGGATCGGGCTTGTTGGCGGTAAGACGCCAGCAGAAGAACAGCTGCTCGAACAGCCCAAACGTGTCCGGGTACCGCCTGGTCAGGACTTCCTCTTCCAAGGGCCCGTTGTTGGTGAACACTCCCCGTCGGCCGCCCCGATGACGGATGAGCAGCTCGATCACGTCCGGGTCCGGGCGGAACGCGCTGCACCAGGCGGTATCAAGATGATCGTCAGGGCCGGCATAGCCAGTAATGCGGCGGATCTGCGCGCGGATGGCTGCGGCGTCGCGATAGCGCCCGGCATCGCAGTCGGCGCTGAACCCGGACTGCCACAGCAGCTCATCGACCCGGCCGGGTGGCAGGCCGAGGCACTCGCCCAGCACGTCCAGCCGGTGCTCGTGATCAAAGCTGAACAGCACGCCGCCAAGATCGACCAGCAGCACCTGCGCGCGATCACCAACCATTTCTCCACCGTAGCTACCCCGGGAAACGGATCCTTGGCTGGCCCAGGCCGCGCGAACCCGGGTTAGGGCTAGGCCACGCCAGGCCGCGAACGTCGCCGGCGTTCGCGGGCGCGCAGGGGGCTCTGGCAGGTCCCGCTATCGAATCTGGGTGAGGTCCTGGCGGGACGAACGCTTCCGCGCGCGGCGGTCTGCCTCCGATGCCGAGAACCGCCCTCCAAGCTCGCCCGGCTGCTCATGCCGCGTCCAGCGCCGCTGCAGGAATCCTGCGGTGACTTTCCGCGCCGCGGGGAGTCGCATCCTGTGGCTCACGTAGCGTGTTGCCACGACCGATTCAGGCCGCGTCCCGAAGGGAGTAGATGATGCCCGAGCACAGGACCGGAACCCACGAGGAATGGCGGGCGGCCCGTGAGGAGCTCGCGCAGCTCGAGGCCGAGCAGGCACGGCGCAACCAGGAGATCCACAGGAAGCGGCTCGAGCTTCCGTGGGTCGCGGTCGAGAAGGACTACCAATTCGACACCGAGGACGGTAAGAAGAGCCTCGCGGACCTGTTCGAGGGCCGCTCGCAGCTGCTCGCCTACAACATCATGTTCGGGCCCGCGTATTCACGCGGCGCGTGTCCTGGGTGTACCAGCCTCGGCGACGAGCTCGGCGGGACGCTCGTTCACCTCAACCACCGCGACGTGACCCTGATCTGCTTCTCCCGCGCGCCGATCGACCGGCTCCTCGCCTACAAGCAGCGGATGGGCTGGCAGTTCCCGTACGCGTCGACCTACGGCACGGACTTCCCGTTCGACTTCGGGCTGGCGATGACCGAGGAGCAGACGCAGCAGGTCCCCGAGGTCAAGGCGATGATCGACGATCCGCCCGAGGGGCTTCAGGAGTGGTCAGAGCAGATCGGAGCCGAGCTCAGGGACGGCCTGCGCGAGGGCCCCGGGTGGATCGCCTTTGCGCGCGAGAATGGCACCGTCTACCACACCTATACGGTGATGGCACCAGACCCCTTCGTCGCGCCCTATCACTCGTTCCTGCTCGAGCGGACGCCGAAGGACAGCCCCAGCGAGGCTCGCATCTGGCGCAAGGACGAATACCCAGACTGAGCCGCAGAGACCCGCCGGGTGCCAGCTGGAGAGTGGAGACTTAGCGGTGCTTCCCATGTCCGGCCAGGCGTCCGACCCGTCGGCTGAAAGATCATCGCAGCGCCATCCCGCGCCAGCGACATCGTCCATATCTGCGCGGGATACCGCTGGCGACGGCTGCGCACAATCACCTCACAATTAGTGTGACGGTTCACGTTCGCGCTGAGGTCGCGGTGCGTCACTGCCGCGTGGTGGTTGGATCGGCGGCCGCGGGCAGCTCCGCCCGGCAGCTGCCACCGGTGGGCGGAGCTTTCCAGCCGGCATGCGGTTTGACAAGCGCGGCACCGGGCTGTCTGACCCGGTGACCGGGCCGCCGACGCTGGATCAGCGGGTGGCCGACCTGAAGGCGGTCATCTCCGCTGCCAGGTGCCGGTGCCCGGTCATGCTGGGCTTCTCGGGCGTGCTCGCCGTGGGGAAGGTCAAGAACGCTTAGCGCGCCGCTTCGCGCGCGCCATCTTGACCAGGTAGGCCGGGGTCGGCGGGATCCAGCTGAGTTGCCTGGCCATCCCGAGATCGTCGCGGTTGGCCCAGTGCTCGATGATCTGGCCGTCTTCGATGCGGAACCAGTGGGATTGGGTGATCGCGAAGGTCTTGTTCGTCGGCGGGAAGGCGGTGTCCACCACGCCGCCGTCGGTGTACACCGCCCATCGGGCGACGTGCCGCCCGTTCATCGTCGAGTTCACCACGACCAGGTTGCCGTCGGCGATGGCGTGGTGGATGTCGTAGTGCAGGCCGGCGAACGCGGCGCGCAGCCACAGCGCGGTTGCGTAGAAGCCGGCCGGGCCCGGAACCCGCGACGGCGGCGGCTGGAGGTGGTTCTCGCGGTCGACGGCACGCGGATGGTACAAGGAATCGAAGTCGGCCCGATCCCCGTCGGCCATGGCGTGAATGCTGCGTACCGCTACCGCGACCGGGTCGGCCGACACGGCGGAGGAAGATGTGGCGGCCATGGCGACTCCAATCAGATACAGTTAGACTGTATCTGAATCTTGGAGCCGACGGTGACGAAAGTCAAGAGGCACTACGACGCGTCCAAGCGGCGCCAGCAGGCCCGCGCCCGGCGCCTGGCCGTGGTCCTGGCGGCCCGCGACCTGTTTGAGCGGGACGGGTTCCGGCCAACGACCATTGCCGCGATCGCCGCGCACGCCGGTGTCTCGGCCGAAAGCATCTACAAGGGCTTCGGCACCAAGGCAGCGCTGGCCAAGGCCGTGTTCGACCTGGTGATCGCCGGTGACGACGCACCGGTACCGGTCGCCGAGCGCCCGGCCATGCAGTGGGTGCGGGACGAGCCCGACGTGCGGCGCAAGATAACGATGCACGCCGAGGGCCTGGCGCAACGTCAGGCGCGCTCCGCGAGGGTCCAGATCCTCATCCGCGACGGCCGGCATGTCGACGATTCGCTCGCCCCGATCTGGGCCAAGCTGAACGCAGAGGGCCTGGCCGGCATGACGATGCTGGGCCGCCACCTGCTCCAGACCGGCCAGCTCCGCGACGGGATCGGCCTCGGCGAGGTCCGCGACGTGCTGTGGAACTACCTGGCGATCGACAGCTACGAACGGCTCGTCCTCACCCGGGGCTGGCCGCTTGAGCGCTATTCGCGCTGGCTTACCCATGCCATCACCCGTGCCCTTTGCCCTTAACCGGTTTGCTTGCGGGGCGGCTAGGCGCTGTTGTGGCGCATGCTGATCGCCGAGATTGGGCCGGTGACTAATAGTACTTTGTTAGGGCCGCGCGGCTGGCGCCCGCTGGCTGGATCTCGCGGCCCACCACCTCGTCGGTTAGGGTCACGCCGGCGGCATGCCCGGCGCATCCCGGCTGCGGTCGCGCTGCCTGACTGTGAACGCCTAGCCTGTGGCCATGCGGATGGCGCGATCGGGGAGAAGCCCCGGTGGCTGACGCCGAGGACGTGCGCCGCCTGGCGCTTGCCCTGCCGCACGTGGAGGAGATCGACAGCGACGGTTTTGACTTCCGGGTTGGCGGCAAGGGGTTCGTCTGGTCTTACCCTGAGCGTCGGCCGGGCCAGCACCGGCGCATCCGGACCGACATCGCGGTGCTGTACGTCGGCGATGAGGCCGAGAAGCAGGCCCTGCTGCTCGGCGAGCCGGAGAAGTTCTTCACCGCGCCCGGGTATGATGGCTGGCCGCTGGTGCTGCTGCGGCTGGCAGAGGTCGACCCCGGCAGGCTAGCCGAACTCGTGACCGACGCGTGGCGGATGCGGGCACCGGAGGCGCTCGCGGCCGACCTGGACGGGGCCGGTGACCTGCCGGGGGCCCGGCCAGGCTGAGCGAGGCCGATCACCACATGACATGCTGGCCACCGTGCTCCACGGGGTCGGTCGCTCCGGTCTGTCACGCCGCGTCCCCGCACCTGGTAGGCAGGGCCACGTGCGGCACCGGGAATTACTCCGGATCGCCGACTGGCGCGCTCGTTGCATGCCGGGGATGAGGGGACGCTCGGCGTACCATCAGCCTCTCGGTGCGTGGCCGCGTCCAGCCCGGAAGGTGTGAATGGCCCCGGCCGGGGCGCCGCGGCGGCATCTAGTTGCCCGGGCGGGCATGGGCGTGTCTGCTGTGGGAGTGGGTCCTGCGGATCGGTGGTGCGGTGACCTGCTTGGACAGTCCGCTTCTGAGAATGGCCGTCCTGAAGGATGTGAGATGGGGCGCTTTGACTGTGTGGGGGCGTCGGCTTGGCCGGGCCGGATAACATATCGGCGCGGTGCTCGGGAGGATGCCGGGTCAGTGCCCGTGTCACGTTCTCGATGATGTCGCCTAGGTCCTCGCTGCAGGCCTCATCGTAGAGCGGGCCAGTGCCGTCAGCCAGCAGTTGGCTGATCATCGCCACGCCCTGTACCTGAACCGGGCCGGGCGCGGCCAGGGAGTCGGCCAGCTGGGCGAGCGGCCCGGCGGCCCGGCGGATCGGTGCCCGGCGGAGCGGCAGGCGCGGCGTATGACCGGTAGCCGCCCGTGAGGGGATGACGGCAGGCGGTTCCGCGATGGCGGTGAGTATCCGCTGCACGCTGGTGGCCAGGTCGCGGCGGTATCGCATCGATGTCAGCTGGATGGCCCGCGCTGCGAGGGTGGTGCTGGTCTCGGGGCTGGCGCCGGCGGCGAGCTCGCGGTCCAGCCGCGTCGCCGCGCAGCGGGCCAGCGCGCGGTGCCAAGACCGCAGGCGCCGCAGGGTCAGCTGGCCCCGGTCGCCGCGGAGCAGGACTTGCCTCGCGCGTGCCTGGGCCGCCGGGCTGCGGGTGTGCAGGTTACCGGTAGTGGCCGTCATCGTGTCTCCTGGGGTTGATATGCGCTTAGCTGGCGGCTGGTGGCTCTGTGAGAACAGGGAGCGGCTGGCCGCGGCTCAGCCGGGCACCCGGCCAGTCACCGGGGCCGGACTGCTGTACTGTGGGCCTGATGGCCGTGGCGATGATGTCGGCTGTCGGGATGCCTGAGTAGCGGGGGAAGCGAACAGCGCCGCGCCCGCGCGTCGCTCTTGGCCGGCTACCTGGCCGGCTCGCCCCCGTGGTGAGTCGCCGCCTCGGCTCACTCCGGCAGTGCTCATTCGGGCCGGGGATCCCAGCGGAATCGGCGGAGGGCGACGACCGTGCCTGCGCAACCCCAGGCCGCAAGCACTGCGAGGTTGTTCCAGCCGGCGTTCGCGTGCTGTGCGAACGGCGCCATCAGCGCCTCGTTGAAGGGCCGCACGGGCAGCCATCCCGCGACCCGGTTGAGGACCGCGGAATGGATCGGCAGGTACGTGCCGGACACGAACAGCAGCGGGAACAGCACCAGCTGCGCGACTGCGGGGGCTGCCTCGGAGTTGGCGATCAGCGAGGCTACCGCGACGCCGAGGGCGCAGAAGCTCGCCGCGCCGAGCACGAGCGTCAGCGCGATCGACGGCCAGTGCGTCGGCAGCGGCACGCCGTACAGCCTGCCGACGCCGACGATCAGCACGATGTCGACGATGCTGACGAGCACGCAGTGCGCGAGCAGCCCGGCGAAGTACGCCCAGGTCGGCAGCGGCGTGGCGCGCACGCGCTTGAGTATCCCGTTCTGTCGGCGCACCGCCAGCGCGACCGCCAGCTGCCCGTAGCAGGAACCCAGCACGGACAGGGCCGCGATGGTGGGCACGTAGTACTGCAGCGCCGACAGCCCGCCGAAGTAGGAGCTGCGGGCCACGCCGCCGAACAGCGCGCCCATGATCACGATGAACACGACAGGGAAGACGAACGTGAAGATCGCGTTCTGCGGGTTGCGCCAGAACGACAGCTGCTCATAACGCACCTGGTGCGCCAGCAGGCGGCCCGCGGGCCTGCGGCGCTCGGTGTGGTCAGCGATCAGGACGGCGGTCATCGCCGGCTCCCTTCAGGCGCGCCCGAGAGCGCGTCATCGTTTGTGAGCTCCAGGTACACGTCTGCCAGGCTCGGCCGCTCGACCGCGAGCCTGGCCAGTTCCATCCCGCGCTGCACCGCCCAGGTGGTCAGCCGCTGGAGTGCGAGCGTGGGCGTCGCGGTCTCCACCACGAGGCCGCCGTTGCCGTTCGACGCGGCGGGAAGCGGCAGGTCGCCGAGCGTCATGCCGGCCGGCAGCGTGAAGGTGATTCGTGCCAGCGCGGTGTCGCGGCCGCCGATCGACGACGGCGTCCCCTCGGCAGCCACCAGGCCGGCCGACAACACGACCACGCGGTCGGCCAGGACCTGGGCCTCTTCCATGTCGTGAGTGGTCAGCAGGATGGTGGTGCCGCCGGTGCGGAGGTCCCGCACGAGCTGCCAGGCATCCCGCCGGGCGGACGGGTCGAAGCCGGTCGTGGGTTCGTCCAGGAACAGCAGTTCCGGGTCGCCGATCAGCCCGAGAGCCAGGTCCAGCCGCCGTTTCTGCCCGCCGGACAGGCTGCGGACCTTGCGCCGCTCCTGGCCGGCCAGGCCGACCGTCGCGATGACCTCGCCGACGTCGCGCGGCGCGGCGTAATAGCCCGCGTCCCTGGCAATGGTCTCGGCCACCGTGAGGTATGGCTCGACCGCGATGTCCTGCAGCACCAGCCCGGTCCGCTCGCGCAGCGCCCGGGCGTCGGCCCGCTCGCCCGGGTCGAGCCCGAGTACCCGCGCCGTCCCGCCGTCGCGGGCCCTGAAACCCTCCAGGATCTCCAGCGTCGTGGTCTTGCCCGCGCCGTTGGGCCCGAGCAGCGCGAGGATCTCGCCCTCGCGGACGGCGAAGCTGACGTCGCGCACCGCCTGCACCCGGCCGTAGCTCTTGCGCAGGCGGGCCACTGTGATCACGTCCGCAGGCACTGGACCTCCACGGACATCTCGAGGTAGCGCCCGGCCAGGCCGCGTGACGCGGTCACGCCGAAATCGAAGCGATCAATGTGCGCGGATGCGCGGGCAGTCAGGGACTGCCGGGTCGCCTGGAACTCGGTGACCGAGAGGCTGACCGGCCTGGTCACCTCGCCCACGGTCAGGGTCCCGTCGATCATCTTGCCCGCGGTGTCGACGCGGCTGCCGGTGAAGGTCACCACCGGGTGACGGCGCGCGTCGAGGAACCGGGCGGACCGGATGCGGCGGTCTCGCTGGGGGTTGCCGGTCTGGAAGCTCGCCACGTCGATCTCAGCGTGGATGCGCGACTCGGCGATGGGCTCGGCGATATCGACCGTCCCGCGCCGGACCGTGAAGGTGCCGCGGACCGGCGCGATCCCGAACAGGTGCCGGGTACGGAAGCCGACCCGCGAGTGAGCCGAGTCGATCTCGTAGCGGCCTAGCTGGGGGGTGACTGCGGTGTCGTCGTGTTCGATTCGCATGATCCCATTCCAGGCCCGGGGGCGGGTGTCCCCGGCAGGGCCGCCGGTAGCGTCCGTGCCCGACGAACGGATGGTCCGCGGCGGCGGCATGCAACCTTCGTAGGTTCCTGGGCCGCCGAAGGTCGCGGTCGCGCGGGCAGGCCCGGGCAGGCCGGGGGAGATGACATAGCGTGATCCTTGTGAGTGCGAGAACCTGGGCCCGGCGTCACTGCGTGGCGCTCGACGTGCTCATCGCGGTCGGCTTCGCCCTGCTCGACACGGGCGTGACGCTGGCGGGCGGCTCCTGGTGGCCCGCGCATCCCGGCGGCCTGGCCTGGACCATGCTGGCGCTGCAGGCGCTGGCGGACCTGTCGCTGGCTTTCCGGCGCCGGGCGCCCATGGTTGTGATAGCGATCATGGCCGCGTTCACGCTCGCGCTGTCGCTGCTGATCTCCCCGGCCGGCCTGATCACCCCGGCCAACCCCGGCACGGTCTGGGCGCCGTACGGAACGGTGCTCGCCGCTTACGGGCCGTTCTACTACCGTAAGGACCGGCGGGCCGCGTTCGCGGCCGTCGGGTTCCTGACCTTGGTCGTGGCCCGCGTCTGGGATCCGTCCGCGACGGTGATCGCGATCGGAGTGTGCAGGACCGCGCTCGGGCCGCTGCTTGCGCTGTACTTCACCGCCCGGCGCGAGACCCTGCAGGCGCTGCGGGACCGCGCGGAGCGTGCCGAGCGGGAGCGCTTCTTGCTCGCCGAGCAGGCCAGGGCGGACGAGCGGGCCCGGCTGGCGGGCGAGATGCACGACGTCGTGACGCACCGGGTCAGCCTCATGGTGCTGCAGGCCGGGGCGTTGCAGATCACCGCGCCCGATGAGGCAACCCGGCGGGCGGCCGGTGAGCTGCGGGCTGCGGGCGTGCAGGCACTGGACGAGCTGCGGGACCTGGTCGGGATCCTGCGCACCGCACCCGGGGACGACCAAGCACCGCCGGCCGCTGGGCTGTCCGCGCTGGTTGCCGAGTCGGCGGCGGCCGGAACTCCGGCCGAGCTGGTCGAGGAGGGCGATCCGGCGCTCGCCTCGCCGCTGGTCACCAGGACCGCGTACCGGATCGTGCGGGAGGCACTGACGAACGTGCGCAAGCACGCGCCGGGGGCACAGGTCCTGGTGCGGGCGAGTTACGGCGACTCCGAGGTCCGGCTGTGCGTGCACAACGTGGGCGCGCCGGGTCCCCCGGC
>JAFAPY010000346.1 GCA_019246795.1 Streptosporangiaceae bacterium
GCCTGCTGGCCATGGCCGACCGCCGCGCCTTCGAGCAGGGCATCCCGAACACCGAAGCCTGCCTGACCGCCGACATGCTTCCGTGACGTTCAGGGCGCCCCCTGACGTCCAGGTCGGACCCACAGGGTGTTCGCATGTCGCTGCAGCGGAATGTCAGCAGTGACCGCCGACGCCACCCCGGATGCAGACGATGCGGTCCTTCCGGCCGGAATGACGCCGGACTGGATGGACGACGAAACGTGGGCGGCAGTCTACGCCTCGCCGCCGAGATGACAGACTGAGCCGAGACACGCGGACGCAGCGCAACCAGGGAGCGTGAGGGCAATGAGCGATCAGCCGGTCAAGGGATCCGCGGCTGTGCGGTCGACGCTGGGCGGGAGCCCGTTCCCGCCGATCGCCGAGTACGGGTTCCTCTCCGACTGCGAGGTGTGCGCGCTGGTCGCGCCCAGCGGCAGCGTGGAGTGGATGTGCCTGCCGAGGATGGACGGCCCGAGCGTCTTCGCCGCGATGCTGGACCGGGATGCCGGCTGGTTCCGGTTCGGGCCCGCTGACTGGTTGGTCCCGTCCGGTCGCCGCTATCTGCCCGGGACGATGATCCTGGAGACCACGTGGGGCACGCCGACGGGCTGGGCCGTGGTCCGGGACACACTGCTGGTGGGGCCGTGGCGTTACGACTCGGCCAGGTCCGCCGCCCACCGGCGAGCGCCGACCGACCATAGCGCCGACCGGGTGCTGCTGCGGACGGCGCGGTGCCTGCAGGGCTCGGTCGATTTCGTACTGGAATGCGAGCCAGCGTCCGACTACGGCCGCCAGCGCGGTGCCTGGCGGTACACCGGAAGCGGCTACGGTCAGGCCGAGGCCAGCGGGCGCGACGGCGAGCCGTCGCTGCGGCTGACCACCGACCTGAACCTGGGGCTGGAGGGACCGCGGGCGATCGCGCGGCGCCGGCTGCGGGCGGGGGAGCAGATTTTCTGCGCGATGTCCTGGGAGGACGGGACTCCGCCTGCGACGTTCGCCGACGCTCACCAGCGGCTGGCCCGCACCGGCGACTTCTGGCACGAGTGGCTCAGCCGGGGCACCTTTCCCGACCATCCGTGGCGTGAGTACCTGCAGCGGTCGGCGCTGACGCTGAAAGGCCTGATCTACGCGCCGACCGGCGCGCTGCTGGCGGCAGCGACCTCCTCGCTGCCGGAGACGCCCGGGGGAGAGCGCAATTACGACTACCGCTTTACCTGGCTGCGTGATGCGACGTTCATGCTGTGGGGGCTATATACGCTGGGTCTTGACCGGGACGCGAACGACTTTTACTACTTCCTGTCCGACCTGGCCGAGGCCGATGCCGACCTGCAGATCATGTACGGCATCGGCGGCGAGCGGGAGCTGACCGAGCAGACGCTTGACCACCTGTCCGGCTACGACGGCGCCCGCCCGGTCCGCATCGGCAACGGCGCCTGGGACCAGCGCCAGCACGACGTGTGGGGCGTGCTGCTGGACTCCGTCTACCTCCATGCCCGTTCCCGGGACCGGCTGGACGAGCGCCGCTGGCCGATGCTTGTCCGCCAGGTCGAGGCGGCGATCGCGCACTGGCGCGAACCCGACCAGGGACTGTGGGAGGTCCGCGGTCCGGCGCAGCATTTCACCGCCTCCAAGGTGCTGTGCTGGGTGGCCGCCGACCGCGGCGCGAAGCTGGCTCAGATGCGCGGCGACGCCGAGTACGCGGCGGCCTGGCGGAAGGCAGCCGATGAGATGCATGCCGATGTCTGCGCGCACGGCGTCGATGACCGGGGCGTGTTCTGCCAGCACTACGACACCAACGCGCTGGATGCCTCGGCGCTGCTCATCCCGCTGACCGGGTTCCTGCCGCCAGGGGACGAACGGGTGCGCAAGACGGTCCTGGCCATCGCGGATGAGCTCACCGAGGACGAGCTGGTGCTGCGCTACCGGGTCGAGGAGACCGACGACGGCTTTTCCGGCGAGGAGGGCACGTTCACGATCTGCTCGTTCTGGCTGGTCTCCGCGCTGACCGAGATCGGGGAGGTGGACCGCGCCCGGGCGCTGTGCGAGAAACTGCTGTCCTACGCCAGCCCGCTGCTGCTGTACGCGGAGGAGATCGACCCGCATTCCGGCCGGCACCTGGGGAACTTCCCGCAGGCCTTCTCCCACCTCGCGCTGATCAACGCCGTCATGCACCTGATCCGCGAGGACGAGCGCCGTACCGCCAGCGCTCTGGCTGCCTCCGCGCTGGACCCCGGCGAACCGGCTGAAGGCGGCACGGTCTCCGGATGAACGCCGACCTGAGCGTGCTTGTGGCCGGCGGCGGCCCTGCCGGGGCTACCGCCGCGCTGCAGGCCAGGGAGCTCGGCGCGCAGGTCACCCTGCTGGAGGCAGCCCAGATCGGCGGCACCAGCCTGAACCGCGGGCCGGCGCCGGTGCGGACGCTGGCGCGCGCCGCCCGCCTGGCGCGCGACTGGTCCTCGTGGGCCACCTTCGGCCTGGACGGTCC
>JAFAPY010000404.1 GCA_019246795.1 Streptosporangiaceae bacterium
GAGGGTGGAGCAGCGCTCCACGTGGCGCAGGAAGTCGTGGCCGAGCCCCCGGCCCTGGCTGGCTCCCGGGATCAGGCCCGGCACGTCGGCGACCACGAACTGGACATCGCCGGCCTCCACCACGCCTAGGTTCGGGGTCAGGGTGGTGAACGGGTAATCGGCGATCTTGGGCCTGGCCGCCGACATCGCCGCGATCAGCGACGACTTCCCGGCGTTAGGGAAGCCGACCAGCCCGACGTCGGCGACCGTCTTCAGCTCCAGCACCAGGTCACGCCGCTCCCCCGGCTCGCCTTTGAGCGCGAATCCGGGCGCCTTGCGCCGCGGCGAGGCGAGCGCCGCGTTGCCGAGGCCGCCCTTGCCGCCCGCGGCGGCGACGAACTTGGTCCCGGCGCCGAGCATGTCGGCGAGCACCGCGCCGTCGGCGGTCTTCACCACGGTGCCGTTCGGTACGCCGATGATCAGGTCAGCGCCGTCGGCGCCGGTCCGGTTGGAGCCCTCGCCCTGCCTGCCGTTGCCTGCCCGGCGCACCGGGCGGCGGTGGAAGTCCAGCAGCGTAGCCGCGCCGGGATCCACCTGGAGGATCACGTCGCCGCCGCGCCCGCCGTTGCCGCCGTCAGGGCCGCCGAGCGGCTTGTACTTCTCCCGGTGCACCGAGGCGCAGCCGTTGCCGCCACGGCCCGCTTCCACGTGCAACGCGGCCCGGTCGGCGAACTCCGCCACCACGTTCCTCTCCCTGCGCTTCGCTCTCCACCGCTATGCAGTGCCCAGCTCATGACGAAGGCGGGCCAGGTAGCCCGGCCCGCCCTGTGCCTGGTGACCCCTGGCGGGCCTACGCCGGGGGCTCGGCGGCGACAATGCTCACGGCCCTGCGGCCGCGGAACCTGCCGAACTCGACCGTCCCGGACACCAGCGCGAACAGCGTGTCGTCGCCGCCGCGCCCGACCCCGGAACCAGGGTGGAAATGCGTGCCGTGCTGGCGCACGATGATTTCGCCCGCGTTCACCACCTGGCCGCCGAACCGCTTGACGCCGAGGCGCTTGGCGGCCGAGTCGCGGCCATTGCGGCTGGATGACGCGCCCTTCTTGTGTGCCATCTCAGTCCTCCTCGGTGGCGGCCTGCGCCTCGGGTGCCCGCGTGGCCGTGGCCTGCGCGGCGGCCCGCTCGGGCTTGGCCTCGGCGGTTTCCGGGCTGATGCCGGTGATCCGTACCTGGGTGTACCGCTGCCGGTGGCCGAGGCGGCGCCGGTAGCCGGTCTTGTTCCGGTAGTGGATCATGTTGATCTTGGGGCCGGCCGCGTCGCCGACGATGTCCGCGGTGACCCGGTACCGGCTGACCTCGGCAGGGTCGCTGATGACCCGGTCGCCGTCCACCACGAGCAGGGCCGGCAAGGTCACGGTGGAACCGGCCTCGCCGGGAAGCCTGTCGACGGTCAGCACGTCGTCCGGCGCGACCTTTTCCTGCCTGCCGCCGCAGCGCACAATCGCGTACACCCGAGAACTCTCTTTCCTTGCCTGGCCCGGCGCACCGGTTGACAGCGGCGGCCTCGCTCGGCCTTGCACGCGGGTCCCGCGCAGGCGGGCACCCTCGGGGAAGTCCCGACCGCCTAGGTTACCAGACCGTGGCGCGCATCGACTAACCCTGCTGTTGCGGCTGGATCGCTCGCCTGCCTGCGGCGCCGACGGCGGCCGCCGGTACGTGCCGACTCGGCCCGGCCGCCGGTACGTGCCGGCTCGGCCTGGCCGTCGGCGTCGCGGCCGGCCTGCCCGGCGCCGCCTTGCACGGCGCTGGCTTGCCCGGCGCCCCCGGGCTCGCTGCCGTCCGGCCCGGCATCCGGCTGCACGTCGGTGTCCTGGCCGTCTGTCGTGCGCGCGGAAGCGCGGGCTCCGGCGTCGGCCATCGCTGCCGCCGCGGCGGCCGCACTCGTGGCACCGCTGCCTGCGCCGCCGCGGGCGTGCACGTGGTGCGCGGCGCGGCCGCCGTCCTCGGGCTCCAGGGTGATGATCACGCCGCGGCCGTTGCAGCATTCGCACGGCTGGGAGAACGCCTCGAGCAGGCCGGCGCCGACCCGCTTCCTGGTCATTTGCACCAGGCCGAGCGAGGTCACCTCGGCGACCTGGTGCTTGGTCCGGTCCCTGGCCAGGCATTCCAGGAGCCTGCGCAGCACCAGTTCCCTGTTGCTCTCCAGCACCATGTCGATGAAGTCGATGACCACGATGCCGCCGATGTCACGCAGCCTGAGCTGGCGGACGATCTCCTCGGCGGCCTCGCGGTTGTTCCGGGTGACTGTTTCCTCCAGGTTGCCGCCCTGGCCGGTGAACTTGCCGGTGTTGACGTCGATCACCGTCATCGCCTCGGTCTTGTCGATGACCAGCGATCCGCCGCTCGGCAGCCACACCTTGCGCTCGAGGGCCTTGACCAGCTGCTCGTCGATGCGGTAGGCGGCGAACACGTCCCCGTTCTCGGTCCACTGGACGAGCCGGTCGGTCAGGTGCGGGGCCACGTACCGCACGTACTCGTCCACGACATCCCAGCCCTCGTCGCCGGCCACCACGAGCTTGCTGAAGTCCTCGTTGAACACGTCCCTGATGACGCGGATCGTCAGGTCGGGTTCGCTGTAGAGCAGCGCGGGCGCGCTGGCCGTCTTGGCCTTCTTCTCGATTGCCTCCCACTGGGCGGCCAGCCTGGCGACATCGTGCGCCAGCTCATCCTCCGCCGCGCCCTCGGCCGCGGTGCGGACGATGACGCCGGCGTCCTCTGGTATCACCCTCTTCAGGATCTGCTTGAGCCGGTTCCGCTCGGTGTCGGGCAGCTTGCGGCTGATGCCGGTCATGGACGCGCCAGGGACGTACACCAGGTACCGGCCGGGCAGGCTGATCTGGCTGGTGAGCCGGGCACCCTTGTGGCCGACCGGGTCCTTGGTGACCTGGACGATCACCGACTGGCCCGGCTTGAGCGCCGACTCGATCCGCTTGGGCTGGCCCTCCAGCGCGTTGACGTCGAAGTTGACCTCGCCGGCGTACAGGACCGCGTTGCGGCCCTTGCCGATGTCCACGAAGGCCGCCTCCATCGACGGCAGCACGTTCTGCACCTTGCCCAGGTAGACGTTGCCGACGTAGGACTGGTGGCTGGACCGGTTCACGTAGTGCTCGACCAGCACGCCGTCTTCCAGCACGGCGATCTGGGTGCACTCGTCACGCTGGCGGACCACCATGGTCCGCTCGACCGACTCGCGGCGGGCGAGGAACTCCGACTCGGTGATGATCGGCGGGCGGCGACGGCCGGTTTCCCTGCCTTCGCGGCGCCGCTGCTTCTTGGCCTCCAGCCTGGTGGAGCCCTTCACCGAACGCACGTCGCTGTCGGCGCTGGTCGGGCTGCCGTTCGTCTCGCGCACGTGCACCACGGTGTCCGGAGGGTCATCGGGCCCGGGCGCCTCGGTCCCTGCCGCGCCGTCGGCGGAACCGCGGCGGCGCTTGCGGCGGCGCCTGCGCCCGGCACCGCCTGCGGGCTCGGCGTCTTCGGCCGCCTGGTCCTCCTCCGGCTGCCCGGCCTCACCGTCGGGTGCCGCGGGCTCGGTGCCCGGGGGTGCCTCGGCACCCGCTTTGC
>JAFAPY010000111.1 GCA_019246795.1 Streptosporangiaceae bacterium
GACCTGCGCTCCTATGATGATCCCGCGCTGGGTGGCCAGGGTGAATCCACCGCGTCGCAGACCGCGTGGGCGCTGCTCGCCCTGCTGGCGGCGGGGGAGCGGGACGGCGCCGCAGCGCAGCGGGGCGTGCGCTGGCTCGCCGATGCCCAGCGGCCCGACGGTTCCTGGGACGAGCCGGAATACACCGGGACCGGCTTCCCCGGCGACTTCTACATCAACTATCACCTGTACCGCCTGGCCTTCCCGCTGAGCGCTCTGGGCCGCTTCGTGCACGGCCACGGCCCCGGAGGCAGCGCATGACAGACCAGCCGCTGATCTGCGCGCCGCTGCGGATCGAGGCCCGCGCCGTCCTCAGGGGGGTACGGGGGGGCGGAAAGCCCCCCCGTGACCAGGGGGGATCTAGGCCCGCCGCCGCAGGCGGCAGAGCTAGCAGGGATCGTCCCCCCGTGCAGGTACTGCGCACCGGGTACGGCAGCACCCGGGCCGCCCGGCAGGCCGAGCAGATCAGGCACGGCTCGTTCGGGCAACTGATCGTCATGGGCGTCGGCGCCGGCCTGAGCGCCGACATCAGCCCGGGAGACCTGGTCGTCGGCACCGAGGCGGGCGCGGTGACCTGCCCGTCCGCGCCGATCCTCGTCGGCGAGCTGCGCCGCGCCGGGCTGCGCGCGCGGGCAGGCCGGATCGCCACCGTGGACCACCTGATCCGCAGGGCCGAACGGGCCGCGCTGGCCGCCTCGGGCTTCCTTGCTGCCGACATGGAGTCGGCGCCGCTCGCCGCGGCGGCCGGCGGCCGGCCGGTGGCGGTGATCCGCTCGGTCTCCGACACCCCGCACCACCCGCTGGCCGGCATCGTGCCCGGCGGGCTGGCCGCGCTGGCCTCGCTGCGCGCCGCCGCTCCGGTCGCGCAGCGGTGGGCCGCGGCCTGCGGGACCCGCCGGCTGCTGCTGGCAGGCCCCCGGTCCTTCTGCGCGGGCGTGGAGCGGGCCATCGAGATCGTCGAGCGCACCCTGGCGCGGCAGGGCGCGCCCGTCTACGTGCGCAAGCAGATCGTGCACAACACCCGGGTGGTGGGCGACCTGGAAAGCCGCGGCGCGGTGTTCGTGGACGAGCTGGACCAGGTGCCGGACGGGGCGACCGTGGTGTTCTCCGCGCACGGCGTATCTCCGGCGGTCCGTGCCGAGGCGGCCCGCCGTCATCTGGCCGTCATCGACGCGACCTGCCCGCTGGTGTCCAAGGTGCACGCGGAGGCCAGGCGGTTCGCCGCCGACGGGTACACGGTCGCGCTGATCGGCCACGCCGGGCATGAAGAGGTTGAGGGCACGCTGGGCGAGGCGCCGGAGTCCACGGTGCTGGTGCAGACGGCGGCCGACGTGGCGCGGCTGCGCCCGCGGGACGGCGACCGCGTCGCCTACCTGATGCAGACCACGCTGTCGGTCGACGAGGCCGCGGATGTCGCCGGGGCGCTGCGCGAGCGGTTCCCCGCGGTGCGCGCGCCGGGCAGCGACGACATCTGCTATGCCACCACCAACCGGCAGGCCGCGGTGCGGGCCGTGGCCGCCGAATCCGACCTGGTGCTGGTCGCAGGGTCGGCGAACTCGTCCAACTCGGTCCGCCTTGTGGAGACCTGCGAGCGGGCCGGGGTGCCCGCGTACCTGATCGACGGCACCGCCGACATCGAGCTCGGCTGGCTGGCCGGGGTGTCGGTGATCGGCCTGACCGCCGGCGCTTCCGCGCCGCCCGCCGTGGTGAGCGAGATCATCACGGCGCTTTCGGGGCTCGGCCCCCTGTCCGTTTCCGAACGGGTGACGACCACGGAATCCATCCGGTTCGGCCTGCCCAAGGAGGTAAGGCACTAATGCCCATGCCACTGCGCCAATCCCTGCGCGTCGGGTCCTACATCCTGCGCCAGAAGCTGGCTGGCAACACAAAGTTCCCGCTGCTCGTGGAGCTCGAGCCGCTGTTCGCCTGCAACCTGAAGTGCGCCGGCTGCGGCAAGATCCAGCACTCCCACGACATCCTCAAGCAGCGGATGCCGGTCGAGCAGGCCATCGCCGCGATCGAGGAGTGCGGCGCGCCGATGGTGTCCATCGCCGGGGGCGAGCCGCTGATGCACCCGCAGATCGAGGTGATCGTCGCCGAGCTGATCAAGCGGAAGAAGTTCGTGTTCCTGTGCACGAACGCGCTGCTGATGCCGAAGAAGCTGGACAAGTTCTCCCCGTCGCCGTACTTCACCTGGGTGGTGCACATCGACGGGCTGCGCGAGCGGCACGACGAGTCGGTGTGCAAGGAAGGCGTGTTCGACGAGGCCGTCGCCGCGATCAAGCTGGCCAAATCCCGCGGGTTCACGGTGGGCACGAACACCACATTCTTCAACACCGACACCCCGCAGACGGTCATCGACGTGCTGAACTACCTCAACGACGACCTCGGCATCGACCTGATGCAGATCTCCCCGGCCTACGCGTATGAGAAGGCCCCGGACCAGGAGCACTTCCTCGGCGTGACCGAGACCAGGGAGCTGTTCCGCAAGGCGTTCGCCGGCGGCCGGCGCAGCAGGTGGCGGCTGAACCACACGGCGCTGTTCCTGGACTTCCTCGAGGGCAAGGTCGATTACGCCTGCACGGCGTGGGGGATCCCGTCGTACTCGCTGTTCGGCTGGCAGCGGCCGTGCTACCTGATGGCGGACGGTTACGCCAAGACCTATGCCGAGCTCATCGAGACCACCGATTGGGATGCCTACGGGCGCGGCAAGGATCCCCGCTGCGCCAACTGCATGGCGCACTGCGGGTATGAGCCCTCGGCGGTGCTGGCCACGATGAGCTCGCTGCGCGAGTCCGTCCGGGCCGCCCGCGGCTAGCCGTCCGAGCGGCCAGCCGCCAAAGCGGCGCGCCTTGGGGCTTAGCGGTCGCCGGCTCCGGGTACGGCCCTGATCGGTCAGGCTCGGAGGTGCACATGACAGAGCCCGTGCCAGGCTGAGGCGCGGCGATGACTCTCACCCGGGGGCTGGACGACCTGGTCGCGGTGGCGCTGGTGGCTGCGCTCGCGCCGCTCGTCGTCGGCGCGCTGCCGGGCCCGCGCATCCCGCAGGTTGTCGTCTTCCTGCTCGGCGGCGTGCTGATCGGCCCGCACGTGCTCGGCTTCGCCGAGTCATCGAGCATCCAGCTGCTGTCCAACATCGGGCTTGGCTTCTTGTTCCTGCTGGCCGGGTACGAGCTGGAGCCACGCCTGCTGCGGGAGCAGCCGGGCAGGCTCGCGATCGGCGGCTGGCTGATCTCGGCCGCGATCGCCGTGGGCGTAGCCGCCGGGCTGACCGCGGCCGGCTACATCAGGGACTACGTGCCGGTCGGGCTGGCGCTGACCACCACCGCGCTCGGCACGCTGCTGCCCATCCTGCGGGACAACGGCATGCTGGTCGGCCGGTTCGGCCAGGACGTGTTCGCCGCGGGCGCGGTCGGCGAGCTGTTCCCGATCCTGATCATCGCGGTGTTCCTCACCAAGCGGGGCCATTTCGTCGCGCTCGCCTCGGTGGCGGGGGTCGGGGCGCTCGCCCTCGCGCTGACCGTGGTGCCCCGGCTGGCCAGGAGCGTCCCGGTGCAGCGGATCGTCGCCGAGGGCCAGGACGCGACCGGGCAGGTCACGCTGCGCTGGTCCATGGTGCTGCTGTTCGGCCTGCTCGCCGTGGCCAGCCGGTTCGGCCTGGACGTGGTGCTCGGCGCCGTGCTGGCGGGGATGGTGCTGCGCGGCTGGACCCGCCGGCTCAGCCTGGACACCACCAGCCTGGAGCGCAAGTTCGACACGGTGGGCTACGGGATCTTCATCCCGATCTTCTTCATCTCCTCCGGGATGACCCTGGACCTGAAGGCGATCAGCGAGGACCCGCTGCGCCTGCTCACCTTCTTCGCGCTGCTGCTGATCGTCCGCGGCCTGCCCTCGCTGCTGGTGTACCGGCATACCCTGCCCGCCAGGCAGCGGCTGGAGATGACGTTCATCACCGCGACCACGCTGCCGCTGCTGATCGCCCTGGCCGCGGTCGGTGAGCAGGACGGGGTCATGCTCCCCGCCACCGCCGCCTCCATGATCGGCGCCGGCGTGCTGTCGGTCCTGGTGTACCCGCTGATCGCGGTGGCGCTGCACCGGCGGGCGGCGCTGACGCCCGCCGATGTGGGGATGACCGAGGCGAGGGCCGCCGGGACCAGCGCGCAGGTCCAGGATCCCGGCAAGCACTGACCGCGAGCCGGCGCCACTACACCTGGACGAACTCGATGCCGGCCAGCCGGCAGAACATCTTCCAGTCCTGCGCGTGGTGGCCGAGGTTCATCACCTCGTGGTGCGGTCCGCCTGCCGCCAGCCAGCCGTTCAGGCAGTTGCGAAGGCCGGACGCGGGCCGGAACTGCCCATAGGGCATCTCCAGCGCCGGAATCTCCCGGCCGTCGATGTTCTCGCCTTCGGCGACCACCAGCCGGAAGCGGTCTGCTTCCAGGGAGGCCAGCGCGGCCAGGGTCGCCGGGCCCGGCTGGTACCGGAACAGGAACGTCGGCGGGTCGTCCAGCCGCCCGATGCCCAGCGGCCGCTTGATCAGCCGCACCGGCCGGTCGGACCTGGCGATCTTCCAATTGCCCTCGCCCATGTGGCTCTGCAGGATCGAGCCGGAAGGGAAGTCCATCGCGTACATCTCGGTGAAGTGCGCGTCGCCGATCAGCACGTGGCCCGCGTACACCAGGGACGCGGTCAGCACGTCTCCCTCGGCGGCGTACCCGTAGCCCTTCGCCATCAGCGACGATGCGGCGGCCAGCGGCAGCCGGGCAAACCTGCCGTCTTCGCCGATCGCGTCGAAGTGGGCCGTGTAGGCGCCGAACCCTCGTTCGGCCAGTATGTTCTCGATCGCCACCTGCATGCGGGCATGGTCGGTGCGCTCGGCGGCCGACAGCCGGGGGTCGATGTCGAAGTTGGCGTCCTCGAAGCCGATGACCTCGGCGACCGCCGCTTCGCTTGCCTGCTGCATGCCCCGCCACAGGTCGCCTTGGGCGACCGTGATGATTTCCGGCCCCAGGGTCCGCACCAGCGCGTTCTCGTCGACGCGGATGTCGCCCATCTCATTCATCGCATAGCCGAAGATCGCCACCTTCAGCCGCTTCCACGCGGTGACCGCCGCCGCCGCCCGCGCCCACCGGCCGACGTCGTCGGCGAACCTGGCGCTCTTCCAGTCATCGGTGAGCACGGCGAAGCGCTTTCCCGCCCGGACCAGGGCGTTGGCTGTGTCCTGCGCGCCGTGCACCCCCTGGTTGTAGGTCATGTCCGCCATGTCCCAGGCCGGGGTCACCGCGGGTTCCGGCTGGATGTTGGCCAGGCAGATCGGCAGCCGGGAATCCGCCAGCAGCCGCGCCACCCGCATGGCCGGCCCGTAGGTGAGCATCACCACGAGCACGCCGTCGAAGTCGTAGTCCTCGAACTCCCGCATGGCGTGCTCGGCGTCCTCGCGGTACTTGATCGCCTTGCTCGGCGTGAACTCCGCAACGTCGGCCAGCTGCGCGGCAAGCTCGGCGGCATAACCCTCCTGGCGCTGCGCGATGCCGGGGATCATGTCGTCGTACAGGTCCTGCATGATCCCGAGGATCCCGATGCGCGGTTTACGTCGGTTGACGGCGGTCATCGCTAGTCCCCTCCTTGCCGGTCCGTGCCGGTCAACGCTGGCCGTACTGGTTGGTGTACCGGGCGTGCAGCGCGTCGACCTGGTCGGCGGGCAGCCGCGCCAGCTCGCCGTAGGCGCGGGCGAGATGGACGGTCCGGGCCGCATCCTCGCACATGACGGCGGCCTTGACCGCCTCGCGCGCGGTGCCGCCGATGGTGAACACGCCGTGGCTGGCCATCAGCACGGCGGGGGAGCGGTGCCCGGCGAGCGTCTCCACCACGCCGCGGCCGATCTGGTCGTCGCCGACCGGCGCGAACGGGCCGACCGGGATGTCGCCGCCGAACTCATCAGCCATCGCGGTGATCACGCACGGGATCGGCTCGCCGCGCGCGGCCCACGCGGTCGCGTAGGCCGAGTGGGTGTGCACCACGCCGCCCACCTCGGGCAGATGCCGGTAGATGTAGCCATGCGTGGCGGCGTCGCTCGACGGCTTCAGGCTGCGGGAGGTCACCGGCTTGCCCTCCAGGTCGCACACCACCATCGACTCCGGCGTCAGCTCCTCGTAGGCCACGCCGCTCGGCTTGATCACCATCAGGTTCCCGCACCGCGCGGACACGTTGCCGGAGGTCCACGCGACCAAGCCGTACCGCACCAGTTCGCCGTGTAGACGGCAGACCCTCTCGCGCAGCGCGCCGATCTCAGCGCCTTCCGCGGTGGTCATCGTCGTCCGTCCCTTCGATCACCGGCCGCTGTCCGCCCTGCCGCTCGTCGCCCGGTCCCTGATCTCACGCAGCCGGTACATGACCTGATTGGCGCCGCGCCCGAAGTAGTCGTGCAGCGTGACGTAGTCGGCGTACAGCTCGTCGTAGACGTCCGCGCGCGCCGCGTCGGGCTGGTAGGCCTCGGGAACGATACTGCCCATCGCGGCCGCCGCGGCAGGCACGTCGGGGTAGGCACCCGCGGCGACGGCCGCGTGGATCGCCGAGCCCAGCGCCGACCCCTGCTCGGACCCGATCACGCTCAGCGGGCGGCGCAGGACATCCGCGTAGATCTGCATAAGCGGAGCGCTCTTGATCAGGCCGCCCGCGGCGACGAACTCGTCGACGTGCATGCCCGAGGCGTTGAACGCGTCGATGATCATCCTGGTGCCGAACGCGGTTGCCTCCAGCAGCGCCCGGTAGATCTCCGGCGCCGTGGTCGCAAGCGTCAGCCCCACGATGACGCCGGACAGCCGGTGGTCCACCAGGACCGAGCGGTTCCCGCCCTCCCAGTCCAGCGCGATCAGCCCGTGCGCGCCCGGCGGCTGCGCGGCCGCCTTCTCGCCGAGCAACTGGGGCAGCGACACACCGCGCCGCCGCGCCTGCTCCGCGAGCTCGCCCGGGACGCCGTTGCGGGTGAACCAGTCGAAGATGTCGCCGACCGCGCTCTGCCCCGCCTCGTACCCCCAGAGCCCGGCGACGATGCCGCCGTCCACCACCCCGCACATCCCCGGCACCTCCATCAGGTCGGTGCCGTTCATCACGTGGCAGATGGAGGTGCCCATAATGGCCACCATCTTGCCCGGCCCGCACGGGCCCGCCGCGGGCAGCGTGACATGCGCGTCCACGTTGCCGACGGCCACCGCGATGCCCTCGGGCAGGCCGCAAAGCGCGGCCGCCCGCGGCGTCAGCCGGCCGGCCGCAGAGCCGAGCGGGGACACCGGGTGGGCGAGCTTGGCCGCGGCGAAGTCGACGAAGCGGGGGTCCAGCGCGGCCAGGTATTCCCGGGACGGGTAGCGGCCGTCGGTGAAGATGCCCTTGTACCCGGCGGTGCAGGCGTTGCGGGTTTCCTGGCCGCACAGCTGCCAGATGATCCAGTCGGCGGCCTCGATCCACCGGTCGGCGCGCCGGTACATCTCCTCGTCCTCGCCGAGGACCTGCAGCGCCTTGGCGAACTGCCACTCCGAGGAGATCCTCCCGCCGTAGCGGCTGATCCAGTTCTCGCCGCGCTCGTGGGCGACGGCGTTGATCCGGTCCGCCTGCGGCTGCGCGGCGTGGTGCTTCCACAGCTTCGGATAGGCGTGCGGGCGGGCGGCCAGGCCGGGCAGCTGGCACAGCGGCGTCCCGGAGGCGTCGGCGAGCACCGGCATGCAGGTGGACGCGGTGAAGTCGGTGGCGATGCCGATCACCTGCCGTGGATCGATGCCGGCGTCGCTGAGCGCACGCGGGACGGCCACGCCGAGCGCGTCGGTATAGTCGCCGGGGTCCTGCAGCGCCCAGTCCGGAGGCAGCTCGGCGCCCCCAGAGGGCAGCTTGCGGTCGATCACGCCATGCGCGTACTCGCTGACCGCGGTGCCTGCCTCGCAGCCGTCGCTGACCCGCACCACCAGGGCGCGTGCCGACAGCGTGCCGAAGTCCACGCCGACGACGAAAGCGTCACCGCCGCCACCGTTGTTAGCGCTCACATTCATCTGTCCGCCTTCTCGTCCTTCCTCCTTGTGCACCGTTGCTTACCACGCCGCCGCGTTGGCCGCCACGCCGCAGCTCAACCGCTGCGGCTCAGGCGCCGGCGGGATGGCGTGGCGGCGCTGGCGCGGACGATCAGCTCGGGAGCTACCCGGACCACCCGGGGGCCGGCCGGGATGGCGCCGGTCATCCGGTTGGCGAGCGTGCTCAGCGCCCTCCGGCCCACCTCGCCGAAGTCCTGCCGCACCGTGGTAAGCGGCGGCAGGTAGTAACCCGCCTCCGGCACGTCGTCGAAGCCGACGATGCTGATGTCGTCGGGGACACGCCGTCCCCGTTCGGTCACGGCGCGCATCACGCCGAGTGCCATCGGGTCGTTGCCGCAGAACACCGCCGTCAGCTCGGGGTCGGGGGCAAGCTGCCGGCCCAGCTCGTATCCGGACGCAGCCGACCAGTCGCCGGCCAGCACCCGGGGCTGCGGCGCGCCCGCGTCGCGCAGCGCCTGCCGCCAGCCGTCCACGCGCTCGGCTGCGTCCATGCAGTCACGCGGCCCGGCCACGTGATACACGGTTTTGTGCCCGAGCCCGAGCAGGTACCGCGTCGCGACGGCGCCGCCCTCGGCGTTGTCGATCGCCACCGAGGTGACCGGCGCCCGGGTGCCGCAGCCCACGGCGACCAGGGGGACCTCCGCTGGCACGTGCGCGAGCGCGGCCACCGCGGCGTCCTGGGTCGCGATGACGATGATGCCCTCGACGCCCTGGCCCAGGAAACGCTCCACCGCGTCCAGCATCGACCGGCGGTCCAGGGCCGGCAGGCTGGCCACGGTCACG
>JAFAPY010000260.1 GCA_019246795.1 Streptosporangiaceae bacterium
CTTGATCCTCACCGGCGACGCCGCGGAGTCGCTGGAGGTCATGTATCCCTACCAGCGCCTGCTGGAGGAGGGTTACCAGGTCGACATCGCCGCGCCGTCGGCCAAGAAGCTGCAGTTCGTGGTACACGACTTCGCCGAGGGCTACGACACCTACACCGAGAAGCCCGGCTATTCCTGGCCCGCCGACCTGGCCTTCGCCGACGTCGACCCGGCCGGCTATGTCGCCCTGGTCATTCCCGGCGGGCGGGCCCCGGAGTACATCCGCAACGACCCGGACGTGCAGCGGATCGTGCGGTACTTCATGGAGGGCGACAAGCCGGTCGCGCAGCTGTGCCACGCGCCCCAGGTCCTGGCCGCGGCCGGGACGCTGACGGGCCGGCGGACCGCGGCTTACCCGGCGCTGGCGCCCGATGTGAGAGCGGCCGGGGCCGAGTTCGTCGACGGAGCGGCGGTGATCGACGGGCAGATGGTCTCGGCCCGGGCCTGGCCGGACCACCCTGCCTGGATGCGGGAGTTCATCGCCATCTTGCGCTCGAAGTCGCCTGCGTAACGTCGTTGGCCGCGCGCCCGGGAGCGGAAGGCCCCCTGAGAAATGGTGACGACGCCAGGTAACCGGACTGCCGCTGGGACGGGGCTGGGCCCAGAGGTGCGGCGGCTTACGCCAGAGGATCTGAGCATCCTCGCGCTGGAGAACAAGACCGTGGCTGGGCACTGGTGCAAGGTGGTGGTGGTGCGGGGCACGCTCGGTCTGGAGCTGCTGCGGTCCTCGATCGCCGAGCGCCTGAGCCGGGCGCCCGAGCTGTGCCTGCGCTTGGGCGAGGTCGGCGGCGAGCCATCGTGGGTCCCGGATCCGCAGCTGGATGTGCGCGCGCACGTGGTGGAGCTGGCCCAGGCCGGGGCAGCTGATGAGGCCGGGTTCCGGGCCGTGGTGGCGGGTCTGTTCGAGCAGCGTCTGGACCGCTCCCGGCCGCTGTGGCGAATGGACGTGATACCGCAGCTGGCCTGGGGCGGCAGTGCCTTGATCTGGCGGCTTCACCATGCCCTGGCCGACGGCTGGACGGCCATGCGCATGGCCAGCGCGGTGCTGTGGGATGAGCAGCCTGGCGCCCCTGACTCTGGTAGGCGGCCGCCGATGCCAGGGTCTGCGGACCCGGCCGTGCATCACCGGCTTGGCGGGCTGCGGGCCGCCGCGCGGGAGGCGCCGCAGCCGTGGCTGCGGTCGCCGTTCACCGGGCACATCGATGCGCGGCGGGCGGTGGCCTTCACCGCGGTCGAGCTGGACCAACTGCGCCGTGCGGCAGGCGCCGTGGACGGGGCCACCGTCAATGATGCGGTGCTGACCGTGGTGGCAGGCGGGCTGCGCCGCTGGCTTGAGGCCCGTCACGGCCACCTCGGCAAGATCCGGGTAAAAGTGCCGGTCAGCCTGCACGGCCTGCTGCCGGCGCCCGCTGAGGATGCCCATCAGCCGGGCAACCGCGATTCGTTCTTCTGCCTGGACCTGCCGCTGGGATCAGCGGATCCGCTGGAACGCCTGGCTGCCATCCGCCGCGCCACCAGAGTCCGCAAGCAAGGCCACGACGCCCAGCACCTGGACGAGATGATGCGCCAGCTGGCCCGCACTCCGCGGCTTGGCCAGTTCGCCCAGCGCGTCTTGGCTCATCCACGCTCCTTCGCGCTGAACGTGTCCAACGTCCCCGGTCCCCGCCAGCCCGTGCAGGTGCTGGGGGCGCCGGTAGGCGCGCTGCATTCGCTGGCCGAGATCCGCGAGCACCACGCGCTGCGCGTCGCGGTGATATCGCTCGCCGGCACGTTGAGCTTCGGACTCGTCGCGGACCCGACACTGCTGGCCGATGTGGACCGCCTTGCCAGCGACATGCACGCCGAAGCTGCGGCGCTCACCGCGATCCCCGTGAGAGCCCGGCATGCAGAATCTGCCGAGGTACCCCCGGCCGATGGCTGCCAGCCGGGCGGAACGGTACCTAGGTGAGCAATCTGGAGACCGCCCCGCCAGAGGTAGCCAGCCTCGGCACTCCCGCCGGTGAAGCCGCACGGGGCGTGCAGGTGCTGCAGCCGCGGGCGGTGCCCCTGGGCGGCCCTCGGGCGATGACCGTGCGGCGCACGCTGCCGCAGCGGGCGCTGTCGCTGATCGGGGCGTGGTGCTTCGCCGACCACTACGGCCCCGAGGACGTGTCGGTGACCGGAGGCATGCAGGTTCCCGGCCACCCGCACACCGGATTGCAAACGGTGTCGTGGCTGTTCCGCGGCGAAGTCGAGCACCGCGACACCACTGGCGCCCATGCCTACGTCCGGCCCGGCCAGCTGAACCTGATGACCGCCGGCGCCGGCATCGCGCATTCGGAATACTCCACCCCGGCCACCGCGGTGCTGCACGGTGCCCAGCTATGGGTGGCGCTGCCAGATCGCCACCGGTTCACCGCACCAGGATTGGAGCATTACGAACCGCCGCCGCACGACCACGACGGCGCGCGTGTGCTGGTGTTCATCGGCAGCCTCGCGGGCTCCGCCTCGCCGGTGCGCACCTTCAGCCCGCTGCTGGGCGCGGAGATCACGCTCAGGGCCGGCCGGAGCGCCGAGTTCGACGTCCGGCCGGCGTTCGAGCACGGCGTGCTCGTCGACACCG
The DNA here is from genome assembly GCA_019246795.1 of Streptosporangiaceae bacterium. Taxonomy (GTDB): domain Bacteria; phylum Actinomycetota; class Actinomycetes; order Streptosporangiales; family Streptosporangiaceae; genus Palsa-504. The sequence goes on from JAFAPY010000260.1 coordinate 2,642, forward strand.
GCCGCGTCACCACGGCCGGCGTGACAGCGGCCGCAGGACAGCTGGTCTATCGGCCCGCCGGCGCCGCCACGCTCACGCTGCAGGCCTCCGGCGGCCAGCAGGCCCGTGTGCTCCTGCTCGGCGGTGAGCCGCTGGGTGAGCAGATCATCATGTGGTGGAACTTCATCGGCCGCAGCCACGATGAGATCGCCACCTACCGCGCCCAGTGGCAGGCCGAACGGACGCAGATCGCCACCTCCGGCGCCCGGCGCTACGGGATGTTCCCCAGCCGATGGCATCACACCCTGGCTGCCCCCGAACTGCCGCACACGCGCCTGCGGCCCCGCGGACCCGCGGCGACATGACCGCGCGGTGCCGGACGGTCGTCACAGCCGCTGCGGCCCCGGCGGTCGGAGGGCGGGAGATAAGGCGGTCCAGGCGGCGCGCCGGTGCAGCAGCCAGATGGTGGCGCCGAGCGCGGCGGCGGTGAGGGCCACGAAGATGCCGGCCTCGATGAACTGGAAGGGCCAGAACCGGTCGGCGGGCTGGTAGATGAAGCCGCGGCCGTTAATGCCCAGCACCCAATCGCCGATGTGGCCGGTGGGCTGCGGCACGGTGCTGATGCCGTAGCCGCATCCGGGCGGCGGCGGCGCGCAGTGCAGCTGGGCCATCGTCAGCGGGGTCATGAAGTGGGGGCGGAACACGAACTCGACGACGAGCCGGATGGCCAGCCACGGGATGAACGCGGCCACCATGGCCGGGATGCTGCGGCGTATCAGCAGCCCGGCCAGCACGGCGAACCCGAACGCGCACAGGATGTAGGCGGTGAGGACCAGGCCCTCGTAGTCGTAGCTGTTGTGCTGGAGATGCCCGGTGAGCTGGTCCATGGGCGCGCGGTACCAGGTGGTCACCGCCGTCATCGCCGCGCCGAGGACGATGAGGCCGCCGGTGACCAGGGCCAGCTTGACGGTCAGCCACCGGGCCCGGGGCACGGTCTGGCTCCAGGCCAGCCGCCAGGTACCGTATTCGAGTTCCCGTGCGATCAGCGACCCGCCGACCAGGACCCCGATCAGCCCCGGGATGATCAGGCATACCGACCAGAACGCG
>JAFAPY010000310.1 GCA_019246795.1 Streptosporangiaceae bacterium
AGCCTGGACAAGGCGCGCCGGCTGCTGTGGCCGGTCAAGCAGAAGTACGGCCGGAAGATCTCCTGGGCGGACCTGATCATCTTCGCCGGCAACTGCGCGTATGAGTCGATGGGGTTCAAGACGTTCGGGTTCGGCTTCGGCCGCGAGGACATCTGGGAGCCCGATGAGATCTTCTGGGGTTCGGAGGACACCTGGCTCGGCGACGAGCGCTACAGCGGCGACCGGCAGCTCGCCGAGCCCTTGGCCAACGTGCAGATGGGCCTGATCTACGTGAACCCGGAGGGGCCCAACGGCAACCCGGATCCGCTGGCCGCCGCCCGGGACATCCGGGAGACGTTCCGCCGCATGGCGATGAACGACGAGGAGACGCTGGCCCTCATCGTCGGCGGCCACACGGTCGGCAAGACCCACGGCGCGACCGATCCCAAATACATCGGACCCGAGCCCGAGGCCGCCCCCATCGAGCAGCAGGGCCTGGGCTGGAAGAACACCAACGGCACCGGCAGCGGCCCCTACACGACCACCGGCGGGCCCGAGGGCCCGTGGACCAACAACCCGACCAGGTGGGACAACGGGTTCCTGGACAACCTGTTCGGCTACGACTGGGAGCTGACCAAGAGCCCGGCCGGCGTGTACCAGTGGAAGCCCAAGGATCCCGAGGCGCAGGGCACGGTGCCCGACGCGCACGACCCGTCCAAGCGGGTCGCCCCGATGATGCTGACGACCGACATCGCGCTGAAGGTCGACCCGATCTACGCGCCGATCGCCAAGCGCTTCCACGAAAACCCCGACGAACTGGCGGACGCCTTCGCCAGGGCCTGGTACAAGCTGCTGCACCGCGACCTGGGACCGGCCTCGCGTTACCTCGGCCCGTGGGTTCCGGAGCCGCAGCCGTGGCAGGACCCCGTCCCCGCGGTCGATCACGAGCTGATCGGCGAGGAGGACATCGCCGCGCTCAAGGGCACGATCCTCGCGTCGGGCCTGTCCGTCTCCCGGCTGGTCAGCACCGCCTGGGCGGCGGCGGCAAGCTTCCGCGGCACCGACAAGCGCGGCGGCGCCAACGGGGGGCGAATCCGCCTTGCGCCGCAGAAGGACTGGGAGGCCAACGAGCCGGCCGAGCTGGCCACAGTGCTGCAGGCCCTCGAGCGGATCCAGCGGGATTTCAACAGCTCGCAGCCCGGCGGGAAGAAGGTCTCGCTCGCTGACCTGGTCGTGCTGGGCGGGTGCGCCGCCGTCGAGGAGGCGGCGAAGAGGGCCGGCCACGACATCACCGTCCCGTTCGCGCCGGGGCGCACCGACGCCGCGCAGGAGCAGACCGACGTGGAGTCGTTCGCCGTGCTCGAACCGACCGCGGACGGGTTCCGCACCTACCTGCGAGCCGGGCAGAAGCTGGCGCCCGAGACCCTGCTGGTGGACCGGGCCAACCTGCTGACGCTGACCCCGCCCGAGATGACGGTCCTGGTCGGCGGCATGCGGGCGCTGAACGCCAATTTCGGGCAGTCCCGGCACGGCGTGTTCACCGACCGGCCCGAGACGCTGACCAACGACTTCTTCGTGAACCTGCTCGACATGCGCACGGAGTGGAAGGTATCGGCCACGGGCGAGAACACCTACGAGGGCCGGGACCGCGCCACCGGCGAGGTCAGGTGGACCGCCACCGCCGTCGACCTCGTCTTCGGCTCGGACTCCGAGCTGCGGGCGGTCGCGGAGTTCTACGCGTGCGAGGACGCCAAGGAGAAGTTCGTGCGTGACTTCGCCGCCGCCTGGGACAAGGTGATGAACCTCGACCGGTTCGACCTGCGCTGATTCCGGATGCCTGGGGCCGGCCGCCTGGCGGCCGGCCCCAGGCATCCCCGGCGGTCAGGTCAGCTCGCGCAGGTACTGCGGCAGCATCTGCCGCCATGTGTCCCACTGGTGGTGCCACTGCGGCCCCCAGTTGTCCACCCGGTTCGGGACCCCCTTGGCGCCCAGCGCCCCCGCCATCTGCCACGACGAACCGACGTCCTCCCAGTCCCCGTCCCCGGAGGCGAGCACCACCCGCCGCTGCCGGAGCCGGTCGAGCTGAGGCCCCTCCAGGCCGGGCAGGAACTGCAGCGGCGCGGCGTGGTACAGGTCCTGGCTCCAGGCTTCGTCGTAGAACCGCTCGATCCGGTAGGTGCCGCTCATGCCGATGGCGGCGCAGAACACGTCGGGATAGCGGCACAGCACGGCCACCGCGTTGAACGCGCCGATCGAGGGCCCGCTGGCGATCACGTCGATGGCCCGGCCGCCGAGGTCCGCGTGGATGGCCGGGACCACCTCCCAGCGCACGCACTCCTGGAACTGGTTGAGCAGCCACATGCGGTGCTCCACCGGGCCGTCCTTGGTCACCATCGCCTGGCCGGCCGCGCTGTCGATCGAGTACAGCTTGACCCGCCCCTCGGCCAGCAGCGGGCCGCAGGCGTCCACCAGGCCGTTCCGCTCGATCTCCTCGCCGTCGCCGCCGGCCGACGGGAACACCAGCACCGGCGCGCCGACAGCGCCCCACCGCACGACCGAGATGTGCCGCTGGATCCGGTCGGAGAACCACCGCTCGGCGACCTTCAGGCTGTCACTCATGACAGATCATCCACAAATGATCTCCCATAGCAGGCGTCACTCGTAGTAGAACTTCTGCGGACCGGGGAAGATCCACGACAGGCCGTCCCGCAGCCGGTCCCGCCAGTTCTCCCAGCTGTGCCCGTCGCGGGCCTCCACGTAGCGCACCGCCATCCCGGCGGCCTCGAACACCGGCACCATGGACCGGTTCGGCACGATCAGCGGCTCGTAGACGCCGCAGCTGACGAACACCCGGTCCGCGACCCGCCGGGGGGCGGCGCGGTACCTGTTGACGAACCGCACCACCGGCTCGAACGCCGGCCCGCCGCCGTGGCCGTGGCCGATGTCGGTGAAGACGAACGAGCCGGACTGCAGCAGCAGGGACCCGTAGACCTGCGGGTAACGGTAGGCGGCCGACAGCGCCGCCACGGCGCCGAAGCTTGCGCCCATCAGGCACCGCCCGGACGGCCGGGCCGCCAGCGGCAACTCGGCCTCCAGCCGGGGCAGCAGCTCGGCGGTCAGGTACCGGGCGTGGGCGGCGGAGTTGGCGTACTCGGCCAGCCGGTCGCCGGGGTACAGGAACGCCGCGACGGTCTCGGCCACCTCCAGCCGGTGAATGAGGTTGTCCAGCACGGTCTTGGCCGCGGCGTACCGCAGGTAGTCGCCGCCGTCGTGCACGATCACCAGCGGGTACCGGGCGGTGCGGCGGAACCGGGCCGGCAGGTACAGCGTCACCCGGCAGTCCCGGCGCAGCGCCCGGCTCGGCACCACCAGGTCCGTCAGCGACCCTTGCCGTGCCTCAGGGTCGGGCATCGTCCAGTCCGGCGTCACGTACCCCTGGGCGTAGCAGACCGAGGAGCTGCCCATCGGGCTATGCGCCAGCCGGGGATTCAGCGGATCGTTGATCCGCTCCCGGTGCCCGCCGCGGGTCACCTCCAGCTGGTACTCCACCCGGGAGCCCTCGGGCAGCTCCAGCATGCCGTACCACAGGTCGGTGCCGTGCAGCCGGCGCAGCGGCAGGTGATCGGGAAGCCCGACGATCCGGTGCACCAGGGACACCTCGTCGGCCTCGCCCCGGTAGGCGAACGTGCACCGGGCGCCCTCCACGATGGGCACCTCGTGCCGGGCCAGGAACCGGTCCACGGCGGCGGCATCGAGCGGCCTGCGCTCCCGGAGCCGGTTGATGGCGAGCTTGCGGCCGGTCACAAGCCCGCGCACCGCGGTCAGGCCGCCTCCACGGCACTTACCTGGCCGTCCTCGCCCAGCACCCGCAGGCCGTCCGGCCAGCGGCCGTCCGCGCCGACCTCGATCCGGGTGCCGGGCTCCAGCAGGATGCACCGGGCCGGCTCGAACCGGCGGGCGAACACCGCCATCCGCGGCGCGTCGTCGAGCCGCAGCCGGGCCCTGGCGTGCGGCAGCAGCACCGCGCCGCGGAGCAGGCTGAGCCCGCGGCCGTACACCTCGGGATGGCCGGGTCCCCGCGGATCCCGGTCACCGAACAGCACGATCCGCTCGGTCAGCGCCATGGCGCCCGCGGACCAGGCGATCACCGGCAGCCGGCTCAGCGCGGGCGCCACGTTGAACAGGTGCAGCACCTGGGCCAGCACCCCTACGTGGCCGCCGGCGATGACCACGGCGGCGGCCCGGCCGAGCAGCTCGGCCACCTCCGCCCGGTGCGCGGCGAGCACCGGCCGGTCCTGCGGCCGCAGCCGGTCGAAGAACTCCCGGCGCACCTCGTCGACCCGGCGCAGGTGCGCCGCGTCCAGCTCGCGGACCGCGGCGATGGCCTCGGCCAGCGTCTCGGCGCGCCCGGCCGCCCCGGGCGTGCGCCCGGCCAGCCCGGCGCCGCGGCCCTGCAGCGCGTACACCGCCTGCAGTGCGTAATCCAGCCGCAGCAGGTAAAGGTCCTGCAGCTCGGCCAGCACCCCGCCGAGCGCCCGCTCGCCGGCCGCGAACCCCGGGTCCCGGTCCTGGGTATCCAGCCAGCGCCGGTACAGCGCGAGGTTGATGTCGCGGCCGCCGAGTTGCGCGCCAAGCTCGCGGTCGTCGCGTCCCCGGTCTTGCCAGCCGGCGTTGACCGTGGCCAGCGGGCCGGACAGGCCCAGCGACGCCACCACCGCGCCCACCGTCGGCCGGCGCTGCGGGCCGAGCAGGATGACGCTCACTGTGCCCGCCCGGACGTTCTCGCCATCCGGACAGCCCTACGGGCCACCCTGCTTGCCGTTACGCTCGCGCCACCCGGAAGGCCCTGCAGGCCACCGGCCGCTCGCACGGGCACCAGGCCCGTACTCGCGAGCCGGTACCGGGCGGCGCTCCCGGGCCGCTCGCCCGGGCCGCAAGGACCCGGACTCGCGGACCGGTACCGGATGGCGCTCACTGGGCGTAGACGTGCAGCGCGCGGCCCACGTCGTCGAGCATGCCGCGCAGCGTGTCGTAGTCGGGGTGGCGCATCCGCACGTAGGCGTTGGCCATGTACCCGGCCTCCACGCCCTGCGTCGGGGTGCCCGGCGGCGGCAGGTGGGCGTCGATCACCCACTCGCCGTGCCGCTGCTGGAGCTCATCGGCGCCGCTGTAGCCGGTGATGTGGCCGTCGCGGTCGGGGCGCAGCGCGACGATGCCGCTGGCGAACCGGCGCGAGGGCGCCGTGCTCGTCCCGCCGTGCACGATCGCGTTGGCCCACTCCCGGTACAGGTCGATGTCGTTGCCGGCCGAGTACAGGTCCCAGGCGCCCACGCCCGGCGGCCGGCAGCCGATCTCGGAGAACTTCAGTCCCTTGGGACCGAAGAACCACTCCATGTGCGTCGCCGACGTCCCGATGCCCAGCGCCGAGATGACCCGGCGGCCCATCTCGCGCAGCTCCGCGTAGTCCGGCGCGGTGTCGATGCGGTTGGTGGAGACGAACTGCGGCGAGATCCACCGGGCCCGCATCGCCTCCAGCACGTTCGGGTAATAGTGCGAGGCGAAGTCCAGCGCCACCTGGCCGTCGACGGCGACCGTGTCGTAGAAGCCCTCGTGCCCCTCGACGAACTCCTCGACCGCGATCGAGTCCACGCCCTGCCCGCCGAACACCCCCAGCGCCCGGTCCAGCGCCGCCATGTCGTCGACCCGCACCGTGCCCGAAGCACCCGCGGCGCTGCGCGGCTTGAGGACCAGCGGGAACCCGGCCGTCTCGGCGAACGCGTGCGCCTGCGCCGCGGTGCTCACCGCGGCCGAGGCGGCCGTCGGCACGCCCGCCGAGCGCAGCGCCTCCTTCATCGACGGCTTGTCCCGGCACAGCCACGCCGTCCGCACCGATGTGCCGGGGATCGTGCAGGCCTCCCGGACCTGCGCGGCGGGCAGGGTGTGCGCCTCGACCGTTGCCTCCAGCCGGTCCACCCACAGCTTGTCCTGCACCCAGCGCACCGCGCGGGTCATGGCCTCCACGTCGGTGACCGACGGCACCTGCTCGTAGTGGTACAGGCAGCTCTTCAGCTGGTCGTCGAAGGACTCCACCGGGTACTCGCCGATGCCGATGACGGTCGCGCCGGCGTCGGCCAGCGCCCGCGCGAACTTGCGCTGGTTGGCGGGGAAGAACGGCTCGACGAAGACGACGTTCATGCCTGGAATGGTAGCCCGGCACGAGATCGCCGCGTCCGGCCGCGGTGCCGCCGCACGCCACGTGACCGCGGAGCACCACGTTCGTTCGGGAAAGTTCACACCCTAGATGCAGAACGGCCGGTGGTGCGGGGCCCGTACCACATCCGGGGCCGCCACGGAGGGTAGGTTCATCCCATGGTGGTCGCCGGGTTCGTCGCGCCCTACCTGCTCGAGACGACGGCGCGGTTCGTGCAGGCGGCCGCGGCCTTGCCGGGCACGCGGCTCGCCGTGATCACCGCCGAACCCGCCGACCGGCTGCCGCCCGGCCTGCGGGACAGCCTGTCCGGGCACTGGCGGGTCGACGACCCGCTCGACCCGGCGCAGATCGAGTGGGCCGTGCGCGGGCTGTCCGGGCAGCTCGGTCCCGTGCAGCGGCTGCTGGCGGTGCTGGAACAGCTCCAGGTGCCGGTCGCCCAGGTCCGCGAGCACCTGGGCATCCCGGGCATGGACCCGGCCACGGCCCGCAACTTCCGCGACAAGGACCAGATGAAGACGGTGCTGCGGGCGGCGGGCGTGCCGTGCGCGCGGCACCGGCTGGCCAGCTCCGCGGCCGACGCGGAGGGCTTCGCGGCCGAAGCCGGCTTCCCGCTGGTGGTCAAGCCGCCGGCGGGCGCCGGCGCCAAGAGCACCTTCCGCCTCGACGGCCCCGGCGAGCTGAAGGCCTGGCTGGAGATGGCCCCGCCCGACCCCGCCCGGCCGGCGCAGATCGAGGAGTTCCTGACCGGCGACGAGGGCTCCTACGACAGCGTGATGATCGACGGGCAGATCGTCTGGGACTCGGTCTCGAACTACCTGCCGACCCCGCTGGAGGTGCTGCGCAACCCGTGGATGCAGTGGGTGGTGCTGCTGCCCCGCGACGTCGCCGGCCCGGAGTACGCCGGGATCAGGCAGGTCGCGCCGGCCGCGCTCAAGGCCCTGGGGCTGGGTTCCGGGCTCACCCACATGGAGTGGTTCCGCCGCCCGGACGGCACGGTCGCCGTGTCGGAGGTCGGGGCCCGCCCTCCCGGCGCCCAGATCACCTCGATGCTGTGTTACGTGCACGACTTCGACTGCTATCGCGCCTGGGCGCGGCTGATGATCGACGGCGGCTTCGACCCGCCGGAACGCCGCTGGTCCGCCGGCACGGTCTACCTGCGCGGCCAGGGAGCCGGCCAGGTCAAGGCCATCCGCGGCCTGGACCGGCTGCCGCCCGAGGTGACCTCGCTGATCGTCGACGCGCGGCTGCCCAGCCCCGGCCAGCAATCCAGCGGCAGCTACGAGGGGGACGGCCACATCACCGTCCGGCACCCGGACACGGCCGTGGTGACCGGCGCGCTGAAGCAGCTGGTCACCACCGTCCGGGTGGAGCTGGGCTGAGCGATGAACGTGCTGATGATCTCGCCCGGTTACCCGGCGGAGATGGCGTCGTTCACCCGCGGCCTGGCCCAGTCCGGGGCCAGCGTCATCGGGCTGGGCGACCAGCCGGCAGGCGCGCTGCCTGCGGCCGCCCGGGACGCCCTGGCGCACTACGTGCAGGTCGGCTCGCTCGCCAGCGAGGACCACGTGGTCGCGACCGTCGCCGAGCTGGCCCGCCAGGTGCGGATCGACCAGCTGCAGTGCCTGTGGGAGCCGTACATGGTCCTGGCCGCGCGGCTGCGCGAAGGACTCGGGCTGCCCGGGCTCACGGTCGCGCAGACGCTGCCGTTCCGGGACAAGGAGCAGATGAAGCAGCTGCTGGACGCGGCGGGCGTGCGCACCCCGCGGCACCATGCCGCGCGGACGGTCGCGGGCGTGTGGGCCGCCGCCGAACAGACCGGCTACCCGCTCATCGTCAAGCCGGTCGACGGAGCCGGCTCGGCCGACACCTACCGCGCCGACTCGGCCGCCGAGCTCGATGCCATCCTGCCAATGGTCCGGCACGTGCCCCAGGTCAGCGTCGAGGAATTCATCGACGGCGAGGAGTTCACCTACGACACCATCTGCGCCGACGGCCAGGTCCTGGTGGAGAACATCTGCCAGTACCACCCGCGCCCGCTGGCCACCAAGATGCACGAATGGATCAGCCCGATCACGATGGCGCTGCGGGACCTGGACGACCCCGGGCTGCAGGGCGGCCGGGAACTCGGCGCGGCCGTGTTGGCGGTACTGGGGTTCCGCGACGGGTTCACGCACATGGAGTGGTACCGCAAGGCCGACGGCGAGGTGGTGTTCGGCGAGATCGGCGCGCGGCCGCCGGGCGCCCGCACGGTCGACGTGATGAACTACGCCACCGACGCCGACCTGTTCACGGCCTGGGCGCAAGCCGTCACCGCCGGCCGGATCTTCGCTCGGGTCGAGCGGCGCTACAACGCCGGCAGCGTCTTCAAGCGCGCCCGCGGCGCGGGCCGGATCACCGGATACGAGGGCCTGGACAAGCTGCTGGCCGAGTACCGCGAGCACGTGGCCGCGCTGGAGCTGCTCCCGGTCGGCGCGCCGCGGCGGGACTGGCGGGCCACCACCGTCTCCGACGGCATGGTGATCGTCCGCCACCGCGAGCTGGCGAAGGCCATGGAGATCGCGCAGCGCTTCGCCGCCGAACTTCACCTGTACGCAGGGTGAGACCATGACCGCACCCCATCTCGATCTCGACCTCGCCGAGGCGGTCCGGCAGGTACTGCCGTCGGTCCGCGCGGACCTGGAACGGCTGGTGCGGATCCCGTCGGTGTCGGCTGACCCGGCCGCCGCCCCGCACATGGAAAGCAGCGCCGCCGAGGTCGCCGCGCTGCTGCGCCAGGCTGGCGTGGCCGGGGCCGAGGTGACGACCCTCGGGAACAGCCGGCCCGCGGTGCTCGGGCACCGGCCCGGGCCGCCCGGGACCCCCACGGTCCTGCTGTACGCGCACCACGACGTCCAGCCGCCCGGCAAGCGCGCGGACTGGGACAGCGACCCGTTCGAGCCGACGGAAAGGCACGGCCGGCTGTACGGCCGCGGCGCCGCCGACGACAAGGCCGGGATCGCGGTACACCTGGCGGCGCTGCGCGCCCACGGCGACCGGCTCCCGGTCGGCGTGACCGTGCTGGTCGAAGGAGAAGAAGAGATCGGCTCGCCCACGCTGGCGCAGTTCCTGCAGGCCGCCGGGCACCGGCTGAAGGCCGACGTGGTGGTGTTCGCCGACTCGGTGAACTGGTCGGCGGAGGTCCCGGCGCTGACCACCACGCTGCGCGGCGGCGCCAGCGTCACCGTGGAGGTGGCGACGCTGCGCCACGGCGTGCACAGCGGGCTGTTCGGCGGCCCGGTCCCTGATGCGCTGACCGTGCTGTGCCGGATGCTCGCCGGCTTGCACGACGAGCGCGGCGACGTGGCCGTGGCCGGCCTGGCCCGCGGGCACGCCGACCCGCTCGACCTGACCGGGTCCCGGCTGCGTGCCGAGGCAGGGCTGCTGGAGGGGGTGCAGCTCATCGGCACGGGCAGCCTCACCGGGCGGCTGTGGGCAGCGCCCGCGATCACCGTCACCGGCATCGACGCACCGCCGGTGGGGGCGGCCTCCAACACGCTCATCCCGGCGGCCCGGGCCAAGGTAAGCATGCGGATCGCCCCGGGAGATGACCCGATCCGGGCGCGCGAGGCGCTCGCGTCGCATCTGCGGGCGCACGCGCCCTGGGGCGCCCGGGTGACCGTCGAGCCCGGCGCCCTCGCGGCGCCGTACGCCCGGCGGGCCGACGGCCCGGCCTACGCCGCCGCGCGCGCCGCGCTGGCGCAGGCGTGGGGCAGCCCGGCCGTCGACATCGGTGCGGGCGGCTCCATCCCGTTCGTCACCGGCTACGCCGAGCTGTTCGGCGACGCGGAGATCCTGGTGACCGGGGTGGAAGATCCCGACACCCGGGCGCACGGCGCCAACGAGAGCCTGCACCTGGCCACGTTCGAGCGGGCCTGCCTGGCCGAGGCGCTGCTGCTGCGCAACCTCGCGGGCAGGGCAACCAGCTGACTGCTGGACCTGCCGACAGTTCGTTCTGGTTCTCGCTGGAGCCGGTCGTGCCTTGTAGCAGGTCAGGTGGCTGGAAAGCCGTGCCGGCGTGTCGCTCGCAGATTCCTGAAGCCGTGTCGGCATTCCGGTACAGTCCTCCGTAATTGCGAGCCGGGTTCGTGATTCGTGAAGCCAAGGTGCGGTGTGGCGCTGGGCGTGGTCCGGGACCTGCGGTCCCCGCGGTCTCTGGACGCGCCGGGCGAGGCCGCGGCCTACCAGTAGCACTTTGATGGCCGAGTACGTGCTGGCCCGGCCGACCCACGGCGTCACGGACGGCACGATCCGCAGCGAGATCATCGCGGTGGAGCAGTTCCTGGAACATGCGGGCGTGTTCGCCTGGGAGATCGAGCCCGGCCCACATCTGCGCCCTGACGCCTGGATGACGTCAACCTCGCCGCGGGCACGCTGCTCGCCGGCGGCCGCGTCCGGCCGCTGGACCGGCTCACCGCCGGGCACCTGCGCGCCTGGCTGGCCGCCCGGCACGCGCACTGGCCCGCAACCGCCAACCCGCACCTGCTGATCAACCTGAGCACTGGCGGCGGCACCGGTCCGGTCCGCCGCTGCTACATCCACGCCGCCGTGCACGTGCTGGGCATCACCTCGCAGGACCTTCGCGCCATGCGAGCGTGGCGCGATCGAAATTCGCTCGACGACCACGAGCAAACGGTGTGCAGTAGGCCAGGAGACTCCAGCTCGCTGCGGGTGCCCGGCCAGACGACGACACGTGCTGGGGCCGTGCCGGGTCCTTCGCGGCGGCGCGGGCGGCGCCGTAGCGCAGGAAGGCAGGGTGAGATGGAGAAGGAAGAGCTCCTCGAGAGGTACGAGGCCTACGGTGACGAGGACGTCTATGCCGAAGCCCGGCGGCTTTACGAGCAGGCCCTGGCGGACGGCGGCGGTGACGCACGCGTACTGACCGAGTTCGGCTACCTCCAGGAATGCCACGGCCGCCTGTCGATCCGCGCCGCCGTCGACTGCTATGAGCGGGCCATCGCCGACGACTCGCGCTACGACAAGCCGCACTGGCAGCTCATCGGTGCCACGGCCACGCTCGGGCAGGCCGACAAGGCGATCGACCGTTACCAGCAGTGGCTCGCCGATGCTCCCGCTGATCTTCGCGCGCACCGCTTCCTCGCCAGCGCTTACCTGCGGGCCTGCGACTACGACCACGCTGCTCAGGTCATCCGCGCGGGGCTGGAACTCGTCCCCGACGACCCGTCTCTGACCGAGCAGCAAGGCGACCTGTTCGCCGCGACTGGCCGCCCCGATGATGCCCTGGCCTGCTGGCAGCGCGGCTTCACCCTCGACCCGGACAACCTCAGCCCGCGTTACAGCGCGGCGTTCCTCCTCGAACGCCAGGGCCGCCTGGCCGAGGCGGCCGCCGAATGGCGTTTCATCATCGGCTGGTGCGAGGAACGCGGGTACGCGATCACGGCGGACTGGCCCAGGCGCGAGCTTCAGCGCCTTGAGGGCAGACTGGCCGGCAGCTGACACGCTGTGCCCCTACCGGACGACGCGCCCTGGCCAGTCGGCAGCGAATATGTCAAGTGCCTCCGTGGACGGGCTGGTTCCCGAGTACTGCTGCGACAGTGCTGAGCCGGGCAGCTCTGCCGGAGCTAGGACCAGCTGACCCGGCTCACCGAGCCCGAGCGCGGCCGGCACCCTCGCAGCGTTCAGGAATCCTGAACGCTGCGAATTCCGGCAGATCGGCCTCCAGCCCGGCCCGGATCCTGGGCCGGGACGGTTCCAGGTGCAGGTCCAGGCTCGACGTCGCCCCAGGAGCCCAAGTGGCCCATGACTTGCTCATAGAAGTGGACCTTTATCTCTGGGCCGTTGCGTCCGTAGCCTCGGTTACATGACGACCATCGACACCAGCACACAGAACTCGCGCACCCCGCAGATCCCGGTCCGGCTGGACTTCGACGCCCACGCTCCCGATGTCGCCAGCGCCCTGGGCCGCCTGGACCAGGCCGCGACCAAGGAACTGGACCGGGCCGGCATCGACCCGCGGCTGCGCGAGCTGGTCCGGGTCCGCGCCTCCCAGCTCAACGGCTGCGCCTACTGCATGGACATGCACACCAAGGACGCCCGAGCCGTCGGCGAGACCGAGCAGCGCCTGTATGCGCTGCCGGCCTGGCGGGAAACCCCCTTCTTCACCGAACGCGAGCGGGCCGCGCTGGCCTTCACCGAGGCGGTCACCCTCATGGCACGTGACCATGTGCCAGCCGCGGACTACGACGCGGCCGCCGCCTGGTTCAGCCCGCATGAGGTGGCTGCCCTGCTCGCCCTCATCGTCGCCATCAACGCCTGGAACGCCGTCGGCGTCGCCGCCCGGCCCTGGGTTCCCGGCTCCTACCAGCCCTGACCGCAGAAGCCCGGTCACGAGGGACGTCGCAGCCCCCGGCCGTCATCGCCCCCAGGCGGATGAGCGTAAAGGACCGGTGCTTGTTCATGATCATGGCCAGTTTGCGCCACATAGCGGGCTGTTGCAGATTCGCGGCGTGTTGGCGTGCGGGCCTGGTCCGGTTTTGACAGGGTCGGGGTATGGCGAAGGGATACCGGCCGGTTGACCGGGATCAGGCGTTTTTGTTCCCTGCTGATATGCGGGAGTGGCTGGCACCGGATC
>JAFAPY010000384.1 GCA_019246795.1 Streptosporangiaceae bacterium
CGGCAAGCTGTACCGGCCGCGGAGGATGGCGCGGCGCGGCGGCTAGCCCCGGGCGGGGCGGCCGGCTAGCCCTGGGGGTTTGGGCGGGCGGCGGCTAGCCCGGGGCGGGGCGGGCGGCGGCCTGGCCGACGATGACCATGGCGTCGATGGGATGGCCGGGATCGGCTGCGGCCAGCGGCGCCCGGCCGGCGATGAGGTCGGCGGCGCGCTCGGCGATCGCGATCGTGGGCGCGTTGGTGTTGCCGCGCGGCGCCGCAGGCATCACAGACGCGTCGGCCACGCGCAGCCCGGCCACGCCGTGCACGCGCAGCTCGGGGTCCACCACGCTGCCCTGCCTGGACTGCGGGCCTATCGCGCAGGTCCCGACCGGGTGGTACATGGTCACGATGCTGGCCTGCACGTAGGCAAGCAGTTCGGCGTCGGAGCGGACCTGCACGCCGGGCGCAAGCTCGCTATCGCAGATGGTTGCCATCGGCCGGGCGGTCACGAACTCCCTGGCCATCTTCAGCCCGGCCACGAGCGCCCGGGCATCGGCGGAGTCGGCGTCGGAAAGGTAGCCCGGATCGATGGCAGGCCGGTGCCTGGGATCGGCACTGCGCAGCGTGATCCGGCCCCGGCTCTTCACGTCGACCAGGCCGACGAGCACGGTCATCGCGCGCTCCGCGGGATCGGCAAGGCCCTGGTCGCGGAACGCCGCGGGCAGCGCGTACAGCTGGATGTCCGGCGCGGGCAGGCCGGGCGCGGAGTGGGCAAAGCCGCCTGCCTCGGCTATGTTGCTGGCCAGCGGGCCGCGATGGGTGAGCTGCCAGCGAAGGACGCCCGCGTTGCCGGTCTTCTCCCACAGGCCGCGGACCCGGGGGGTGGACCAGGCCACCGGCAGCATGGGGTGGTCGCTGAGATTCGCGCCGACGCCGGGGCTGTCGGCCGCCACGGCGATGCCGGAGTCGACCAGGTGATCGGCCGGCCCGATGCCGGACAGCATGAGCAGCTGCGGGCTGTTGACCGCGCCGCCGCACAGGATGACCTCCGCGTCGGCGCGCGCGGTGACCGGCTCGCCGCGGTCCAGATAGTGCACGCCGGTGGCCCGGCCGCCCTCGATGAGGACCTTGGTGACCAGGGCCTCGGTGCGCACGGTGAGGTTGGGCCGCGTTGCCGCCGGATGCAGGTAGGCGGTGGCGGCGGAGCACCGGCGTCCGGCACGCTGGGTGACCTGGTACCAGCCGACGCCGTCCTGGCGCGGTCCGTTGAAGTCGTCGTTGGCGGCCGCCCCCTGCTCGTGCGCCGCCGCGACGAATGCCTCGCAGGATGCGGACTTGTACCGCGCATCGGTGACCGCCAGCGGACCGCCGGCGCCGTGGTAGGGGGAGGCACCGCGCGAATTGTCTTCGGCCCTGCGGAAGTAGGGCATCAGGTCCGCGTAGCCCCAGCCGGTGCAGCCGTACTCATCGCGCCAGGCATCGTAGTCGGCGCGGTGGCCGCGGATGTAGATCATCGCGTTCATCGACGACGAGCCACCGAGGACTTTTCCCCGCGGCCAGTACAGCGACCGCCCGGCGGCGTAGTGCTGCGGCACGGTGCGGTAGTTCCAGTCATAAGCGGTCTGGAACAGCCTGGCCAGCGCGGCGGGGGCACGGATCTCGATGGCGTCATCGGCCGGGCCGGCCTCCAGCAGCAGCACCCTGACGCCGGAGTCGGCGGACAGGCGCGCCGCCAAGACGCAGCCCGCGCTGCCGGCCCCGGCGATGATGTAGTCATAGGCGGCGGTGTCCGGCACAGTGGCAGCATACGTCCCGGGCCGGGCCGCCGTGCGAGTCCGAGCGTAGGGTGAGGCATGCCGCGCAGCCGCCGGTAGGGTGAGGGCATGCCGCGCAACCGCCGTGAGAACCCCGTCGTGCTATCCCGCATCTACACCCGCACCGGGGACGACGGCAGCACCGCGCTCGGTGACGGCAGCCGCACCGCCAAGACCGACCCGCGGCTGACCGCCTACGCCGACGTGGAGGAAGCGAACTGCGCGATCGGGATCGCGATCACGCTCGGCCAGCTGTCCCCCGACATATGCGGGGTGCTGCGCCGGGTGCAGAATGAGCTGTTCGACGTCGGCGCGGACCTGGCCAACCCGATCACCGACTCGCCGCCGTATCCGCCGCTGCGGATCGAGGAGGACTACATCACCCGGCTGGAGCGCGAATGCGACTCCTACAATGCCGAGCTGCCTGTGCTGCGCAGCTTCCTGCTGCCCGGCGGCAGCCCGGGCGCGACGCTGCTGCACATGGCGCGCACGGTGACCCGGCGCGCGGAGCGCAGCGCCTGGGCGACCTACGGCGAGCACGGCGACACGGTAAGCCCGCTGCCCGCCCGTTACCTGAACCGGCTATCTGACCTGCTGTTCATCCTGGCCCGCCGGGCCAACGCGGGCCACGAGGACGTGCTCTGGAAGCCAGGCGGCGAGCGGGGCTGAGCTGCCACGGGGCCTGGCGCAGGTGCGAGCGGGGCTGAGCTGTAACGGGGCCTGGCGCAGGTGCGAGCCGGGCGGGGCTGCCTCCAGCCAGGCAAGCAGCCCGGGCAGCGCCAGCTCAGGCAGGGCAAGCTCCACCCACGGCCCGTCGGCGCCGAGAAGGCATTCCAGGGCGATGCGGCCGGGACCGAGGACCGCCTCCTCGGCGTCGCTGGGCAGCCGCCGCGACACCACGGTCAGGTCGCGCCGGGGGAAGGTCGCCGCCGGCCGCATCGAGAGGCCGAAGACGCCAAACCAGCACAGCTCGTCGACCTGGTAGGAGGCGACGCCGAGACGCCAGCGGCCGTACTGCTGCCCGCCCGTCTTCCTGCTTGGCCAGCGCAGGCCGCACTCCACCGTGCCGCCGCCGCGCTCGAGCAGGAACCTGCGCACCGCGATGCCTGCGGCGGCCAGGACGGCAAAGATAAGGAAAGCGGCGAAGAGCCAGGCTGCGTCGAGCGCCAGCGCTTCGCCCACTCCGTCAGGCCTGTCCCGCGGCCCGCAGCTGCGCCCTCGCGTACTTGGCCTCGGTCGGCTCCTCGGCCCCCGGCCCCGCCTCGGCGAGCGCGGTGTCGAGCCGCTCCCGCGCCTGGGCGGTATCCACCTCCTCGGCAAGCTCGGCCTGGGCCGCCAGTACCGACACCTCGTCGTCGGCCACCGACAGGAAACCGCCGCCGACCGCGGCCCTGACCGTGCCCTGGTCGGACTGGATCTCCACCAGGCTGCCCTCGGCCAGGACGCCGAACACCGGAGAGTGCCCGGCCAGCACGCCGATGTCGCCCTCGGTGGTCTTGGCGATCACGATGCTGGCCTCGCCGGACCACAGCTCGCGGTCCGGCACGACCAGGGCCACATGCAGCGTCACCGCTCCAGCTCCCTGGCCTTCTTCTCCACGTCCTCGATCCCGCCGACCATGTAGAACGCCTGCTCGGGCAGGTTGTCGTACTTGCCCTCGGTGACCGCCTTGAACGAGGCGATCGTGTCCTCCAGCGGGGTGAACACCCCCGGCTGCCCGGTGAACTGCTCGGCGACGAACATCGGCTGGGACAGGAACCGCTCGATCCGCCTGGCCCGCTGCACCACGATCTTGTCCTCCTCGCCGAGTTCGTCGACGCCGAGGATGGCGATGATGTCCTGCAGCTCTCGGTACCGCTGCAGAATGCGCTGCACCTCGCGGGCCGCCTCGTAGTGCTCCTGGCCGATGTACCTGGCGTCCAGGATCCGCGACGTGGAGTCCAGCGGGTCCACCGCCGGGTAGATGCCCCGCTCGGTGATCGCCCGGGACAGCGTCGTCGTCGCGTCGAGGTGCGCGAACACGGTGGCCGGCGCCGGGTCGGTGATGTCGTCCGCGGGCACGTAGATCGCCTGCATCGAGGTGATGGAGTGTCCGCGGGTGCTGGTGATGCGCTCCTGCAGCTCGCCCATCTCGTCGGCCAGCGTGGGCTGGTAGCCCACGGCGGACGGCATCCGGCCGAGCAGCGTGGACACCTCCGAGCCCGCCTGGGTAAACCGGAAGATGTTGTCGATGAACAGCAGCACGTCCTGCTTCTGCACGTCGCGGAAGTACTCCGCCATGGTCAGCGCGGACAGGCCCACCCGCATCCGGACGCCCGGCGGCTCGTCCATCTGGCCGAAGACCAGCGCGGTGTCCTTGATGACCCCGGACTCGGTCATCTCCAGGTACAGGTCGTTGCCCTCGCGGGTGCGCTCACCCACCCCGGCGAAGACGGAGACGCCGCCGAAGTTCTGCGCCACGCGGCGGATCATCTCCTGGATCAGCACGGTCTTGCCCACGCCGGCCCCGCCGAACAGCCCGATCTTCCCGCCCAGCACGTACGGGGTGAGCAGGTCGATGACCTTGATGCCGGTGGTGAACATCTGGGTCTCCGGCTCCAGCTGGTCCAGCGCCGGGGGGTCGCGGTGGATCGGCCAGCGTTCGGTCACCTCCAGCGACGAGGCTGGCACGTCGAGCGGCTCGCCGAGGACGTTGAACACGTGGCCCTTGGTGGCGTCGCCGACCGGCACGTCGATCGGCGCGCCGGTGCTGATCACCTCCGCGCCGCGCACCAGGCCGTCGGTGGGCTCCATGGCGATCGCCCGCACCGTGTCGTCGCCGATGTGCTGCTCGACCTCCAGGGTCAGCGTGCGCGTCTCGCCGCGGTAGGACACCTCGGTGTGCAGCGCGTAGTAGATCTCCGGCATCTGGTCCGCGGGGAACTCCACGTCCACGACGGGCCCGATGACCCTCGCGACACGGCCGGTGCCCGCGGCGGCTTCGC
The DNA here is from genome assembly GCA_019246795.1 of Streptosporangiaceae bacterium. Taxonomy (GTDB): domain Bacteria; phylum Actinomycetota; class Actinomycetes; order Streptosporangiales; family Streptosporangiaceae; genus Palsa-504. The sequence continues at coordinate 4,777 of JAFAPY010000384.1, forward strand.
CGCTTTCGGCGACGTTGTCTGTGGTCGTGGTCATGGTGTTTCCTCACTCACTCGTTGCGCTTGCCGCGGCGAGCGCGTTGGCGCCGCCGACGATCTCGCTGATTTCCTGGGTGATCTCGGCCTGCCGCGCGTTGTTCGCCTCACGGGTCAGCGTCTCGATCAGGTCGTTCGCGTTGTCGGTGGCCGCCTTCATCGCTCGGCGCCGCGAGGCAAGCTCCGACGCGGCCGCCTCGAGCATCGCATAGTAGATCCGGCTCGCCACGTACTGCGGCAGCAGCGCGTCGAGCACCACCTCAGCTGACGGCTCGAACTCGTAGGCGGGCAGCGGGCCGGACGGCGCCGGCTCCTCGGTCTCCTCGATCTGCAGGGGCAGCAGCCTGCGTGCCGAGGGGCGTTGCGTCAGCATCGAAATGAAGTCGGTGGCCACCAGGTGGATCTCGTCCACGCCGTCCTGCTCGGCGGTGAACGCCTCGAGCAGCGTGGTGGTGATCTCCCGCGCGTTGGCGTAACGGGGCGTGACGGAGAAGCCGCTCCAGGTGGCGGTCATGTCCAGGTCGCGGAACCGGTGCCAGGCGATGCCCTTGCGCCCGGCCACGTACAGAACCGGCTCCAGGCCCCGGTCGGCCAGCAGCTGGCGCAGCCGGGCCGACTCGCGCAGCGCGTTCGCGTTGTAGGCGCCGGCGAAGCCCTGGTCGCTGGTCAGGATCAGCACCGCGGCCCGGGACGGGTGCTCCGGCTCCTCGGTGAACGGATGGTGGATCGTGGTGGAGCGGCTGACCACCGCCTCCACCGCGCGGGTCAGCTGCCGCGAGTACGGCTCGGCGGCGCGCATCCGCTGCTGCGCCCTGACGATCCGTGACGAGGCGATCAGTTCCTGGGCACGGGTGATCTTGGCGATGGACTGGACGGCGCGGATCCGCGCCCTGACCACGCGAAGCTGTGCTGCCATGTGCTAGCCGTCCCCGGTGTTCGAACGTCGCGGGCCGCCGGGGTCCGCGCGCTGCGCTCCGTCGCCGCCTGCTCGTGCTTGCTCCCTCGCCTCCGGCGACGGGGGGCGCCGCCTGGCGATGGTTTCCTGGCCTTCGCTCTCCAGCGCCTCGGCGGCCTCGTCCTCCCCGGACAGCAGCTGCCCGGAGCTGGTCTCGAACCCCTTGCGGAAGTCCTCGATGGCGTCCTTGAGCGCGGTGACGGTCTCCTCGGGCAGCTCGAGGGTCTCCCTGATCGCCTGCAGGATGCCGCCATCGCGCTGCCGCTTCAGGTAGTCGAGGAAATCGCTCTCGAACCGCCTGACGTCCTCGACCGGCACGTCGTCGAGGTACCCGGAGGTGCCCGCCCAGATCGACACCACCTGCTCCTCCACGGGGAACGGCTGGTACTGCGGCTGCTTGAGCAGCTCGACCAGCCGGGCGCCGCGGTCAAGCTGGGCACGTGAGGCCGCGTCGAGGTCGGAGGCGAAGGCGGCGAACGCCTCGAGGTCGCGGTACTGCGACAGCGAGAGCCGCAGGGTGCCCGCCACCTTCTTCATGGCCTTGACCTGGGCGTTGCCGCCGACCCTCGACACCGACCTGCCGACGTTGATCGCCGGGCGGATGCCCGCGTTGAACAGGTCGGCCTCCAGGTAGATCTGCCCGTCGGTGATCGAGATGACGTTCGTCGGGATGTAGGCGGAGATGTCGTTGGCCTTGGTCTCCACGATCGGCAGTCCGGTCAGCGACCCGCCGCCGAGCTCGTCGGACAGCTTGGCGCACCGTTCGAGCAGCCGGGAGTGCAGGTAGAACACGTCGCCCGGGTAGGCCTCGCGGCCCGGCGGCCTGCGCAGCAGCAGCGAGATCGCCCGGTAGGCGTCGGCCTGCTTGGACAGGTCGTCGAAGATGATCAGCGCGTGCTTGCCCGCATACATCCAGTTCTGGCCGATGGCCGAGCCGGTGTACGGAGCGATGTACTTGTAGCCGGACGGGTCGGAGGCGGGCGCGGCCACGATCGTGGTGTAGTCCATGGCGCCGTTTTCCTCCAGCGCGCCGCGGATCTGGGCGATCGTCGAGCCCTTCTGGCCGATCGCGACGTAGATGCAGCGCACCTGGAGCTTGGGGTCGCCCGATTCCCAGTTGGCGCGCTGGTTGATAATCGTGTCGATCGGGATGGCGGTCTTGCCGGTCTGCCGGTCGCCGATGATCAGCTGCCGCTGGCCGCGGCCGATCGCGGTCATCGCGTCGATGGCCTTGATGCCGGTCTGCAGCGGTTCCTTCACCGGCTGGCGGTCGACGACCGACGGCGCCCGGGTTTCCAGCGCGCGCAGCTCGCTGGTCTCGATCGGTCCCTTGCCGTCCAGCGGCTCGCCGAGCGGGCCTACGACGCGGCCGAGGAAAGCGTCGCCGACCGGCACGGACAGGATCTCTCCGGTCCGCTTGACCTGCTGGCCCTCCTCGATCTCGCTGAACTCGCCGAGGATGACGACGCCGATCTCGCGCACGTCCAGGTTGAGCGCCAGGCCGCGGACGCCGTTCTCGAACTCCACCAGCTCGTTGGCCATGACCGACGGCAGCCCTTCCACCCGGGCGATGCCGTCGCCGCACTCGATGACGGTGCCGACCTCTTCGCGCGAGGCGGCCTCCGGCTCGTATTCGGCGACGAAGCGCGCCAGCGCGTCGCGGATCTCCTCCGGCCGGATCGTCAGCTCAGCCATAGTCTTTCCCGTCTTCCCGTGCGTTGAGTTCCCGGATTGAGATGGTCAGCGCCTGGCTCGCTCATCCGGCCAGCTTCCGCCGGACTTCGGCCAGCCTGCTGGCCGCGGTCCCGTCTATAAGCTCATCCCCGATTTGGACCGATATTCCACCAACGACCGCAGGATCGATGACGACGTTGAGGTGAACCTGGTGCCCGTAGCTGGCGGCCAGCGCCGCAGCGAGCCGGCCGCGCTGCTCCGGCGACAGCTCGACGGCCGAGCGCACCACCGCGATCAGCTGCTGCCTGCGCCGCGCCGCGGCCTGGGCAGCCAGGTCAAGGGCCTCGTTCAGCTGCCGGCCGCGCGGATGTGCCACCAGCTGGTTGACCAAGGTCAGCGTCACCGGGGTCACCTTGCCGTCGAGCAGCGCACCGACCAGCTCCTGCTTGACCTGGACCGGCGCCGGGCTGGCCAGCGCGGCTCGCAGCTCGGGTTGTGCGGCCACCACCCGGCCGAACCGGAACAGCTCATCCTCCAGGTCATCTAGCGTACCCGCCGCATCCCCGCCGAGGACCATCGCCTCGATCGCGATCTGCTCGATCGCATCGGCCAGGTCCCCCGGGCTGGCCCACCGGGATTCGGCGGCCGCGACGACCAGCGCCTCGGTGCGGCCGGCGACCTTTCCGTGCAGCAGGGCGGCGGCGACCGCGCCCTTTTCCGCCGCGGGCTTACCCGGATCCGACAGCGCGCGCCGCAGCATGTGCTCGGTGTCGAACAGGCCGGCGACAGCGAACAGCTCGTTGCCGAGCCTGGTCGCCGCGGCGACGCTGGTGATGTTGGCCTCCGCCAGCTGCTCGGACAGGGCGGCGAACGACGCCCTGCTCGCGCCGCGCATGCCTATCGCCTCCCCGCCGTAACCGGAGTTTTTACCGCAGAACGGCCGATGGTGCCAGGTCCCCTCCCCGTCGTGGCGCTCACTGGCGCGCCGCCGGCTGCTCGAGCTCGCCGAGGAACCTGTCTACCATCCGGTGCTGGCGCGCCTCGTCGGTGAGCGACTCGCCCACGATCCGGCTGGCCAGCTCGGTCGCCAGCGTGCCGACCTGGGTATGCAGCGCGGTCAGCGCCTGCTGCCGTTCCGCCTCAATCTGCGCCTGGGCGGCTTCGGTGATCCGGCGCGCCTCCCCCTGGGCCTGCTCGCGCATCTCGGCGACGATCTGCGCGCCCTGCTCCCTGGCCTCCTCGCGCAGCCTGGCCGCTTCGTGCCTGGCCTCGGCAAGCTGCTGCCGATACTGCTCGAGCAGCCGGTTTGCCTCGGCCTGCGCCTCCTCGGCACGGGCGAGGCCGCCCTCGATCGACTCGGTGCGCTCGGCCAGCATGCGCAGGATCCTGGGCATCAACAGGTACCCCAGGATACCGAACACCAAGACGAAGCAGACCGTGCCGATGATCAGCTCGGCCGCGGTCGGGATCAGGGGGTTCTGCGCCGCTTGGGCCAGGTACTCCATGGTCGGCTCACTTCCCTGGGGCGGAACGTTTACGAGGAGAAGATGAACGGGGCGACCAGGCCGATGAGCGCCAGCGCCTCGGCGAGCGCGAACCCGATCCACATGTACAGCGTGATGCGGCCGGTGGCCTCCGGCTGCCTGGCCATCGCCTCGATAGCGTGCCCGAAGACCAGGCCGATGCCAACGCCCGGACCGATGGCCGCGAGACCGTAACCGAGCGCGCCGAGCCTCTTGATGTCGATCGTCGTGGTGCCGACGGCGAGAGTAGCGGCAAGAGACATCAGGTTATGTCCTTACTAGTCAGGCCGGCGGCTGGCCCGCCGGACACGTGAGTCGGATATCTGCGGTGGGTCAGTGTGCGGGCTCCAGCGAGCTGGCGATGTAGGTGGCGGTCAGCGTGGTGAAGATGAAAGCCTGAAGCAGGTCGACCAGGAGCTCGAGCAGGAAGACGAAGACCACCATGGCGGCCGAGCCGACCGCATACAGCAGGCCGATGCTCAGGCTCGCCAGGTACCAGGTGGCGAGGTAGAAGATCGTCAGCAGCAGGTGGCCGGCGAACATGTTGGCGAACAGCCGGACTCCCAGGGTGAACGGCTGGACGACGAAGAACCGCGCCAGCTCGACCGGGATCAGGATGGGCAGGATGAAGAAGGGCACGCCCGGAGGGATCATGTTCCTGAAGTAGCCCCAGAGCCCCTGGTGCCTGAAGCCCAGGTACAGGTAGAGCAGGTACACGATGATTACGAGCGGCCATACGAAGCCGATCCGCGACATCACCGGGAACTGGAAGACCGGGAACAGCTCCATCAGGTTGCACACCCAGATGAAGAAGAACAGCGACACCAGGAACGGCAGGTAACGGTCGCCCCTCCTGCCGAGCGCAGGGCGCAGGATCTGGTCGCGCACCGCCAGGATGCCCAGCTCGGCCAGGTTCTGCGCGCCGCGCGGCACCATCTTGGGCCGCCAGAAGGCCGCCCAGAAGAAGGCGATCACGCCGGCCGCGCACAAGACGGCGAGCAGCATCGGCTTGGTGAAGTGGAGCGAACCGACGGTAAACAGCGGCTTGAACTCGAAGTCCTGCAGCCCAGGCGCAGGGTACCCGCACCCGCTGAACAGGTGGCAGCCCCCGGTGCTGGCCGCGGTCAGCCGCACCTCACCGGTCACGGTCAGCTCCCTTCGGCGGCTGCGAGCCCGCCCGGCCGTAGCGGTAGACGATGAACGTCAGCGAGATCCCCAGGCCGACCAGCATGCCGAGCGGGAAGAGGATCGCGGCGTGGACCGCCCGGCCGATCAGCCAGCCGATGGCGCCGTAGGCGATCATCCCGGCGATCAGGTAGCTGAACACGGCCCACCCGGTGCTCAGCCCGAGCGCTCGTGCCGTTCCGGCGTCGTCTTCGTCGTCGGCAGGCCGGCGGGTCACCGGCCCCCCGCTGTTCGCGTCAGCCGCCACGCCGCACCGCTTCCCCGTCTGGCTCGACGTACAGCATCCTGACCCGCATCGCGGCGATCACCTGCGCGGCGCTCCAGACGAGGATGCAGCCGACCGCGGTAAAGCCGAGCGCTTTGGTGCTGAACGCGGTGGTCCCGTCCAGCGCGGACACCACCACGGCCAGCGCGACGATCTTGACGAGGAAGGTGGCCAGCGCGGCCACCATCATGGCCGACTGGCTGACCCGCGCGGCCCGGCCGACGACGAGGATGCTGAGCCCGAAGAACACGACGACGATGGCGACGCCGCACGCCGCTCCGATCAGCCCCTTGATGCCGGCGAGCCATGCGCTGACCGCGACCATGACGGCGGCGGCAGCGGCGGTCGGCACGGCAGCGCGCCGGACGACGGTGGCATAGCTCGCCAGCATAACTGCGTTGCTCCTGTGGGTTGGGCAGCGGCAGCGTCGGCCCGCGCTGCGCCCCGGCGCGCGATGCAGGAGCCGGTCGCGGCGCCGTCGGCGCGGAGCGGACATCCGGGCAGGTGTAGGAACGTTACCACGGGCCTCTCACTCGCAAAACGGGGACCTTGACGCCTGCTCGTGAAACATATCACAAAGTCCTTGACTCTGTCTTTACCTGATCGCTCACCGCTTATGACCATGGCGTGGCGGCCCTGCGTACTGTGTGGCATGAGGTACCGCAGCGATGCCGGACGCGGCGAAGATCGCGGAGGATTTGTGCTTCGCGTAAGAAAAGCGGCTGAATATGACCACATTTCCTACGTGAGGCACAAATCTTACGCCCTAATCGCCTCGGTGCGTACTGGACAGCGATATAGGGCTGCTGCCGGGGCGGAAGTGACCACCGAGGCATTACGGCCGGCCGGTGCGCGGGTCGCCGGGCGGCGGCAGTGGGTCGGGCCGGACGGCGGCAGCGGGTCCGCCGGACAGCGGCATCGCTGCGGCCGGCGGCTGGCCGGACAGCGGCATCGCTGCGGGCGGCGGCTGGCCGGACAGCGGCATCGCTGCGGGCGGCGGTTGAACGGACAGCGGCATCCCGGCCGCCGGCGGCTGGCCGGATAGTGGCATCGCATTGCCGGGCAGCGGCTGAGCGGGTCGGTAGCGGAGGCCGTGCGGCGCGGCGGGCAGCGGGGAGGCCCCTTGCGGGACCGTGCCCCTGTGGGCGGGGACCCGCACAGCAGCGCGCCTGCCGCGGCTGCGCCACGGCCGCAGCACGGGCATGGTGACCGGCAGCAGGACGAGCACCGCAATCACCGTGGCGGCGGCCAGCACGATCAGGTGGGTGCGCACCACCGACAGCGAGACCACGGTGACCGAGAACAGGGCCGCCCACAGGTACATGATCAGCACGCTCTGCCGGTAGGAGTGGCCGATGTTGAGCAACCGGTGGTGCAGGTGCTGCCGGTCGGCGGCCATGAGCGGCTTGCCCGCCCGCATCCGCCGGATGATGGCGAACATCAGGTCGGTGTAGGGGACGACGAAGATCGCCGCGGGGACGAGCAGCGGCAGCAAGGTCGGGAACCGGTTCAGGGCCTGCCCGTGCGTGTAGTTGGTCAGCAGGGCCGGATCCAGCGACGCGGTGCTGGAAATCGGGCCGTAGGCGAGCAGCAGGCCGAGCAGCCCCGCGCCGACATCGCCCATGAAGATCCGCGCCGGGTAGAAGTTGTGCGGCAAGAACCCCAGGCACATCCCGGCCAGCAGCGCCGCGGCCACCGCGGGCAGCGACTGGGAGGTGTTGCCGATCGTCCGGATGAGCACATAGGAGTAGACGAAGAAGGACAGCGCGGCAACGCCGACGATGCCGGCCGCCAGGCCGTCCAGGCCGTCGATGAAATTGATCGCGTTGATCGTGACCACGACGAGCAGGATCGTGAGCGTCACGCTCAGGTCCCGCGGCAGCAAGAACACATGGCCGTCCGGCTCCGGCAGCCACGGCAGCGACTGGCCGCTCCAGACGAGGATGGCCGCCGCGGCCACCTGTCCGGCCAGCTTGCCGATGGCGCCCAGCCCCCACCGGTCGTCGATGAACCCGACGACCACTATCAGCCCGCCGGCAAGCAGCAGCCCCGCCGCGGTTCGCGACCCGGCCGCGGCGAAGGGATCTTGCAGGAAGGCCAGCCTGCTGGCCACGACCAGCCCCGCGACCATGCCGCCGTACATGGCAAGGCCGCCCAGCAGCGGCGTCGGCTGGGTGTGGGTGTCCCTGGCCCTGGGCGCGTGCATCGCGCGGGCGGCGACCGCGACCCGCCGCACCGCGGGGGTCAGCAGGTAGGTCACCGCCGCGGTGACGAGCAGCACCAGGGCGTACTCGCGCATGCGCTCAGCAAGCCCTGGTCGGGTCGGCGTCCATCACCGCTACTTTAAGGCACCGGCTAGCCTGCGGACGGACGCTCGCCGCCTTCCAGCGGATGTGGCGCCGCGGCCTTCACGTCGGCAGAGTCCGCGTCGTCGGCGATGACCGACGCCACCGTGCGCAGCCGGTCCACCGGGATCGCGCCGGCCCGGAGCAGCACGGGTATGGCGCCGGTCAGGTCCACAATGGTGGACGGCTCGGTGTCCGGGCACCGGCCGCCGTCCAGGTACACCGAAACCGCCTCGCCGAGCTGGGAGTACGCCTCGTCGGCGGTAATGGCGGGCGGCTGGCCGGTGCGGTTGGCGCTGGAGACGGCCAGCGGCCCCGTCTGCCTGATCAGGTCCAGCGCGACCGGGTGCAGCGGCATCCGCAGCGCCACCGTGCCCTTGGTGTCGCCGAGATCCCACAGCAGCGTCGGGCTGGCGCGGAACACCAGCGTGACCGCGCCGGGCCAGAACTCGTCGATCAGGTCCTGCCCGAACGCGCCGAAGTCCTCCACGAGCGCCGCCGCGGCCCGCGCGGAGCCGACAAGCACCGGCGGCGGCATGCTCCGGCCGCGGCCCTTGGCCGCCAGCATCGTGGTGACCGCCGCCGGGGTGAACGCGTCAACGCCGACGCCGTAGACGGTGTCGGTCGGCAGCACGATCAGCTCGCCGCCGCGCGCCGCCGCCACCGCCGCCTCGATCCCGGCAGCGCGCTGAGCCTGGTCGGTGCAGTCATAACGTGCGCTCATCAGCTGCTACCCCGCCATCTCCGCAGGCCAAACCGCGGTGACGAAGCGGTCCCGCCCAGCCAGGTCCTTGTTCGTGCGCGTGTCCCGCCACCCGGACTCCTCCGGGAACAGCCAGTACACCGCCGAGCCCTGCTGCGCGCCGTGCTCGACCGCGACCAGGCCGCCGGGCCGGAGCAGCCGCCGCGCGGAACGCTCCACCGCGCGGACGGCGTCCAGGCCGTCGGCGCCGCTCCACAGCGCGGCCGGCGGGTCGTATTCGCCAACCTCCGGAGGCACCCGGGCCCCGACCGGGATGTACGGCGGGTTACTGACCACGAGGTCAACGGTACCGTCGAGTTCGCCCAGCGCGTCACGGAAATCTCCGGCGTGCAGCGTGACCCGGTGCGCCATGTACGGGGTGCTGCGGCCGTACCTGCTGATGTTGCGTTCGGCCCATGCCAGGGCCAGCGGGTCCGCCTCGACCGCGTGCACCCTGGCACGGGGCACTTCCTGCGCGATGGCGAGCGCGATCGCGCCGGACCCGGTGCCCAGGTCGGCCGCGACGGGCTCGGCAACGTCCATGTCGCACAGCCTGGCGATCGCCCAGCCGGTCATCACCTCGGTTTCCGGCCGCGGCACGAACACGCCGGGCCCGACGTCAAGGTCCAGGTACCGGAAGTAGGCGTGCCCGATGATGTGCTGCAGCGGCTCGCGCGCGGCCCGGCGGGCGATATCGTCCCAAAAGCGCGCGTCGAACGCCGAATCGGGGACCATGTGCAGCTCGCCGCGCCTGACATGGTGCACGGTGGCCGCGATCAGCTCGGCGTCAGCCCGAGGCGATTCCACGCCGGCATCGGCGAGCCTGGCGGTGGCGAGCGCCACCTCGTCAAGCAGCAGGCTCATCGCCCTTGGCGGCTCCCGCCGAGGTTCTGGCTGCCGCGTCCAGCTTGGCAGCGAGGTCCGCGGCCGCCAGCGCGTCGATGACCGCGTCGAGCGCGCCGTCCATGACGTGATCCAGGTTGTAGGCCTTGTAGCCGACGCGGTGGTCGGAGATGCGGTTCTCCGGGAAGTTGTAGGTGCGCACCCGCTCCGACCTGTCCACCGTGCGGACCTGGCTGCGCCGCTCCGCGCTCGCCTTGGCCTCGGCCTCGGCCTCGGCGTCGGCGAGCAGCCGGGCGCGGAGCACCCGCAGCGCCTGCTCCTTGTTCTGCAGCTGGCTCTTCTCGTTCTGGCAGGACACCACGATCCCGGTGGGCAGATGGGTGATCCGCACCGCCGAGTCGGTGGTGTTCACGCTCTGGCCGCCGGGCCCGGAGGACCGGAACACGTCGACCTTCAGGTCGTTGTCGTTGATCTGCACCTCGACCGGGCCGGCCTCGGGCGCCACGAACACGCCGGCGGCTGATGTGTGGATCCGCCCCTGGGACTCGGTCACCGGCACTCGCTGCACCCGGTGCACCCCGCCCTCGTACTTCAGCCTGGACCAGGCACCGTCGGAGCCCTTGCCCTTGATCGCCACCGTCGCGTCCTTGATCCCGCCCAGGCCGGTCACCGTGGAATCCAGGATCTCGGCCTTCCAGCCGCGCCGCTCGGCGTAGCGCTGGTACATCCGCAGCAGGTCGCCCGCGAACAGGGCGGACTCCTCGCCGCCCTCGCCCGCCTTGACCTCCAGGATGACGTCGCGTCCGTCGTTCGGATCCCGCGGCACGAGCAGCCGCTGCAGCTCGTCGGCGAGTTCCGCGCGGCGCGCGCCAAGCTCGGCCGCCTCAGCGGCAAACGAGGCGTCATCGGTGGCCAGCTCCCGGGCGGCCTGTTCGTCGGCGGAGGTCCGCTGCCACTGCCGGTACGCCTGGACGATCTGCGTCAGCTCCGCGTAGCGGCGACCCAGCGTCCGTGCCCGCTCGGGGTCAGAGAGCACGGCCGGGTCGGCGAGCGCGCCCTCGATCTCGGCATGCTCGCGCACCAGATCGGCTACCTGATCGAACACTCGGCGTTCCTTCGTCCTTCAGTAATCCCCGGTTGCGGCGGCCGCGGCCCCGCCGGCCGTGTGCGGGATTACTTCGCGCCGGCGGATCCGGCCGCCGCCTTGCCGAAGCGCCTCTCGAAGCGGGCCACCCGGCCGCCGGTGTCGAGGATCTTCTGCTTGCCCGTGTAGAACGGGTGGCAGCTCGAGCAGACCTCGGCGTGGATCACGCCGGTGGGCGCGGTGCTCCGCGTGGTGAAGGTGTTCCCGCAGCTGCAGGTCACCGTGGTGACCTTGTACTCGGGGTGAATGCCAGCTTTCATTGACAACTCCTGCCTTGCGCGGTCGCCGGGTCGCCTGCAGGCGGGAACCGGTACCGCATGGTTACGGCTCTTAAGTGTGCCAGACCCTGGAACGAGTTTCCCCGGCCCGGAATTCCCTGTCAGCTGCCCAGGGTGGTCTTCTGGACCTGGAGCAGGAACTCGGCGTTGCTCTTGGTCTTGCGCATCTGCTCCATGAGCAGCTCCAGGGCCTGCTGCGGATCGAGGGCGTGCAGCACGCGGCGCAGCTGCCAGACGATCTTCAGCTCCTCCGGGGCCAGCAGGATCTCCTCCTTGCGGGTGCTGGAGGCGTCCACGTCGACGGCGGGGAACAGCCGCTTTTCCGCCAGCTCGCGGCGCAGCCGCAGCTCCATGTTGCCGGTGCCCTTGAACTCCTCGAAGATGACCTCGTCCATCCGGGAGCCGGTCTCGATCAGGGCCGCCGCCAGGATGGTCAGCGAGCCGCCGTGCTCGATGTTGCGTGCCGCGCCGAAGAACCGCTTCGGCGGGTACAGCGCCGTGGAGTCCACGCCGCCGGACAGGATGCGGCCGCTGGCCGGCGCCGAGTTGTTGTATGCGCGGCCCAGCCTGGTGATGTTGTCCAGCAGGATGACCACGTCGTGGCCCATCTCCACCAGCCGCTTGGCGCGCTCGATGGCAAGCTCGGCCACCGTGGTGTGGTCCTCGGCGGGGTGGTCGAACGTGGAGTGGATGACCTCGCCCTTCACCGTGCGCTGCATGTCGGTGACCTCTTCGGGCCGCTCGTCCACTAGGACGACCATGAGGTGGCACTCGGGGTTGTTCTTGGTGATCGCGTTGGCGATCGCCTGCAGGATCGTGGTCTTGCCGGCCTTGGGCGGCGACACGATCAGGCCGCGCTGGCCCTTGCCGATGGGGCAGATCAGGTCGATGATCCTGGTGATCATGTTGCCGGGATCGGTTTCCAGGCGGAGCCTTTCCTGCGGGTACAGCGGCACCAGCTTGGAGAACTCCGGCCTGCTCGGGGAACGCTCGGGCTCGAGCCCGTTCACCTTGTCCAGCCGGACCAAGGCGTTGAACTTCTCCCTGCGCTCGCCCTCGCGCGGCTGCCGCACGGCGCCCTCGATCACGTCGCCCTTGCGCAGGCCGTGCTTGCGCACCTGGGAGAGGGACACATACACATCGTTCGGCCCGGGAAGGTAGCCGGTGGTGCGGACGAACGCGTAGCCCTGAGAGTCCAGGACGTCCAAGATGCCGGCGATCGGGATCAGCACATCGTCCTCGGCGATCACCGGCTCGGTGTCCGCCTGCCGGTCACGCCGCCGGTTCCGGTTCCGGAACCGGTCGCGGCTGCGGCGCCGGCCGCCCTCGCCGTCGTCGTCGCGGAACTGCTCCCCGCCGCGGCTCGCCGCCGCGGGCTCGCGGCGCTCGCCGCCCTGGTCGCGGCCGTCCCGGCCGTCGCGGCCGGACTGGTCCCGGCTCGTCTGGTCCCGGTTACGCGGCTGCTCGTCGCGGCGCCCGTTGCGGCGTCGCCGGTCGCCGCGCTGCGGCTCGGTCTGGGTTGTCGCCTCGGCAGCCGCGGCGCTGCCGCCGCGGCCCGCCTGGTCGGCGTGCCCATCGGTGAAGCTGGGCTGCTGAGCCGCCGGTGCCCCGGGGCCGCCCCCGTCCGCGCCGATGCCGTGGCGGGTCCGCGGGTCGCCGTCGCGCAGGCCCGAGGCGGCGCCATCTCCGGTGCCGGAGCGGGTCTGTGTCTGAGCTGCTTCCATGGCGTCCTGCTTCAGCGGGCGGGTCGCGTCAGCTCCCGCGGACTCGACACGCTGGTCCGAACTGTGCTGGCCCCGGGCGGCGAACCTGCCGGTTCTGCCGCCTGGCCCGGCTGCGGCGGCCGCAGGCCCCCCCGCAGGGTCACTGGCTGCGCCGTTCTGCTTGCCTGGACCGCGCCGCGCCTCGATCGCCTCGACGAGCTGGCTCTTGCGCATCTTGCCGGCGCCCTGGATGCCCAGGGACTGCGCCATGCGCTGCAGCTCGGGCATGAGCAGCGAGGAAAGGCCGGTGCCGCTGCGACCACGCGACTTGGACGTCGGTGCCTTCGATCGTGCTGAGCCCGCGTCCCCGTCCGCTGACCCGCCAGCGGGTGATGCCGGGATGCCGACGGGGGCGTCCTCAGGCGCGCCTGATCCGCCGCTGCGGACTTCGGTTGTGTCGCTCACTAATGGTCCTTCCATGATTCTTGGCCGCCTGGCTGAGCCCGCCGGGCACGTTGGCCCGGCACGGCGGCCCCCGTGGGGCCAGGCTTTATTCGCGCTGCTCGGCGTAGCTGCCGGATATCCACGATTGCCGCAACGCCTTGCGTTCCTCCGTGCGTCGCCGTATGTCCGCAAGTCAGAGAGATGAGCCGGAGAGCGCCAGGGCGGCTGCATCGCCCGCACGCGTCTGGCGATCGCGAGCTCTCACCAGGCTGCCCGAACGCTCCGTACCGGGAGAGAACGGGATCACCTACGTCAAAGACCTCGGGTACAGCAACGATACCGTGCCCTTGGAGTCTGGCGTGGAGCGCCCGGTCTGCCGACGACCATCCGATCCGGACCGGGGCACCCGGTGCGCCATCAAGCCTAACACCATGACGAGCCACGGCATTCCTTCGCAGCCATCCGTGTCGCGCGCAAGGATGAGGTGACCCTGGTTCAGTCCTGAGCGAGCTCCGGGCGCAGGACACGCGCGCCGTGCCGCTCGATGTCCAGGGTGGTTACACGCCATGCGATACCCGTTTTCCTGACGATTGAACCCAGGCTGCCCCGGTCGTGACGATAACGCGGTCCCTCCCGCGGGCCCAGGAACGCGAGCAGCGAGGGACCGGCACCGGACACCACGGCGGGAATGCCCGCTGCACGCAGGCTGCGCAGCAGCGCGAGCGTGTCCGGCATCGCCGCGGCCCGGTAGTCCTGGTGCAGCCGGTCCTCGGTGGCCGCCAGCAGCACCTCGGCGTCAGCTGGCCGCTCGGTAAGGGCCGCGACGAGCAGCGCGCTGCGGCCGGCGTTGGCCGCCGCGTCCCGGTGCGGCACCATGTCCGGCAGGAGCCGCCTGGCCAGTTCGGTGCCTAGCGGCGACGGCGCGATGCACGCCACCGGCGTGACCTGGGCCCGCGGCTCCAGCCGCGCCATCCGGGGCTGGCCCGCCACGGTCCACGCGATTGCCAGGCCGCCGGCCAGGCACGCGGCCACATTGTCCGGGTGCCCCTCCAGGGCCGCCGCCAGCCCGAGCAGCGCGTCGTCCGGCAGCTTGCCGGCTCCGGGGCCGGACAGGGCGCGGGCGGCCAGGATGCCGGCCACGATCGCCGCGGCCGAGGAGCCGAGGCCGCGGCCATGCGGGATCCGGTTCAGGCACCGCAGCCCTATTCCCGGCGGACGCGCGCCGGTGACCGCGAAAGCGGCGCGCATCGCGCGCACCACCAGGTGCCGCTCGCCTGCCCCGGCAAGCTCCGCACCCTCGCCGGAGATCTCGATGGAAAGCCCGGACTGGCTGGTCCACGCCTCCACCTCATCGCGCAGCGTCAGGGCGAGCCCGAGCGCGTCGAAGCCTGGTCCGAGGTTGGCGCTGGTCGCGGGCACGCGAACCCGCACCGTGTCAGCCCCGGGCAGGTGGGGCCTAGCCAAGGCCGAGGACGGCCGCCGCGGCGGCCACCGGGTCCGCGTCGGCGCCGATGCTCGCGGGGGCCGGGGCACCCGATACCGCCCAGTCGGGGTCCTTCAGGCCGTTCCCGGTTATGGTGCAGACCACCTTGGCGCCCGCCGGGATCTGGCCTGCGGCGGACGCCCGCAGCAGCCCGGCGACGCTCGCAGCGGAGGCTAGCTCGCCGAAGACAGCCTCCCGGGTGGCCAGCAGCCGGTAGGCGGCCAGGATCTCCCGGTCGGTCACCGAGTCGATCAGGCCGCCGGATTCGTCGCGGGCCGCCTCGGCCAGCTGCCAGGATGCGGGGTGGCCGATCCTGATCGCGGTCGCGATCGTCATCGGCCGCGGCACCGGCCTGCCGGTCACGATGGGCGCCGCCCCGCTGGCCTGGAAGCCGAACATCCGCGGCGCCTGCCTGGCCAGGCCGGCGCGCAGGTACTCGGCATAACCCATCCAGTACGCGGTGATGTTCCCCGCGTTCCCGACCGGCAGGCAGTGCACGTCGGGCGCGTCGCCGAGTGAGTCCACGATCTCGAACGCGGCGGTCTTCTGGCCCTGCAACCGGTGCGGGTTCACCGAATTGACCAGCGCGACCGGGTACGCGGCGGCCAGCTTCCTCGCCAGCTCCAGGCAGTCATCGAACGAGCCGTCCACCTGCAGCAGCCGCGCCCCGTGCACCAGCGCCTGGGCCAGCTTGCCGATCGCCACCTTGCCGCGCGGTACCAGCACCGCGCAGACCAGGCCGGCTCTGGCTGCGTAGGCGGCGGCGCTGGCGCTGGTGTTGCCGGTCGACGCGCAGATCACGGCCCTGGCCCCGGCACCGGCGGCCATGCTGATCGCCACCGTCATGCCGCGGTCCTTAAACGACCCGGTAGGGTTGGCGCCCTCCACCTTGAGGTACACCTCGCAGCCGGTGCGGGCGGACAGCACCGGAGCGGGCAGCAACGGGGTGCCGCCCTCGTGCAGGGTAACCACCGGCGTGGCGCTGGTGACCGGCAGCCGGTCCCGGTATGCGGCAATGACCCCGCGCCATGGCGTCTGGACTCGGGGTTGGGTCGCGGGCATCATTCCTCCTCCCCCTCCACGCGCATCACGCTGGCCACAGCGCGCACCACAGGCAGCGCCTCCAGGTCGCGGACCGTCGCGGCCAGCGCGGCATCCCGCGCGGTGTGCGTGACGATGACCAGCTGCGCCTCCTCGCCCCTGCTGGTCTGGCGGACCGCCTCGATCGACACGCCGTGGCGCGCGTACGCCTCGGCAACCGGGGCCAGCACGCCGGGCTTGTCGTCCACGTCAAGCGCCACGTGGTAGCGGGTGAGCGTCTCCCCCATCGCCATGACCGGCAGCCCGGCGTAGGTGGACGCGTCCGGGCCGCGCGTGCCGCCCAGCCGGTTCCTGGCGACGGCGACGATGTCGCCGAGCACGGCACTGGCCGTGGGAGTGCCGCCGGCACCCGCGCCGTAGAACATCAGCCTGCCCGCGGACTCCGCCTCGACGAACACTGCGTTGTAGGCCTCGCCGACCGCGGCCAGCGGGTGAGAGCGCGGGATCATCGCCGGGTGCACCCGCACCGACACGCCGCCGTCGGACCGCTCGCAGATGGCGAGCAGCTTGACCACCCGGCCGAGCGCCCGCGCGCTACCGATGTCCGCGGCGGTCACCTCGGTGATGCCCTCGCGGTGCACGTCAGCCGCGGTGACCGGGGTGTGGAAGGCCAGGCTGGCCAGGATCGCCGCCTTGGCGGCCGCGTCGAACCCCTCCACGTCGGCCGTCGGGTCCGCCTCGGCGTAGCCGAGCGCCTGCGCCTCCTCCAGCGACTCGGCGAAGCTGGCGCCGGAGGAGTCCATCTGGTCCAGGATGTAATTGGTGGTGCCGTTGACGATGCCGAGCACGCGGTGCACCGTGTCGCCGGCCAGCGACTCGCGCAGCGGCCGCAGCAGCGGGATCGCCCCGGCCACTGACGCCTCGTAGTACAGGTCGGCGCCGTAGTCGCGGGCCGCGCCGTAGATCTGCGCGCCGTTCTCGGCGAGCAGGGCCTTGTTCGCGGTGACCACCGCCCTGCCGCTCTTGAGCGCGGCGAGCAGCAGCGACCTGGCAGGCTCGATGCCGCCGATCACCTCGACCACGATGTCGATATCCGGCCGGGCCACCAGCGCATGCGCGTCCGCGGTGAGCAGCGACCGGTCGATACCCGGGTCCCGGGCGTGCCCGACCCGGCGCACCGCGATGCCTGCCAGCTCCAGCCGCGCGCCGACCCGCGGCGCGAGGTCGTCGGCCTGTTCGGTGAGCAGCCGGGCCACCTGGGACCCGACCGACCCGCAGCCGAGCAGGGCCACCTTCAGCGCGGGGAGGGGACCCCGCAGTGCGGGGAAGGTTCCGCGGGACGCGGGGACGGGCTCGCGGGTCTGGCTCATCCGACGTCTAGCCTCAGCAGGTCATCGATACTCTCGCGGCGGACGATGGTACGCGCGGTGCCCGCGCTGACCGCGACCACAGCCGGGCGCGGGACGTGGTTGTAGTTGCTGGCCATCTCCCGGCAGTAGGCGCCGGTAGCCGCGACGGCCAGCAGGTCGCCAGGAGCCAGATCGGACGGCAGGTACGCGTGCCGCACCACGATGTCCCCGCTTTCGCAGTGCTTGCCCACCACGCGGCACAGCACCGGCGGGGCCGACGAGGCCCGCGAGGCCAGCGCGCAGGCGTACGAGGCGTCATACAGCGCGGTCCTGATGTTGTCGCTCATCCCGCCGTCCACGCTGACGTAGGTCCGCAGGCCATCCACGTCCTTGATGGTGCCCACCGTGTACAGCGTCACCGTGGACGGCCCGACGATCGTGCGGCCCGGCTCGACGGTCAGCCGCGGCCGGGCCAGCCCGGCCGCCTGGCACTGCCCGTCCACGATGGCGCCCAGCCTACGGGCAAGTTCCATTACCTCCGGGGGCTTGTCCTCTTCGGTGTAGGCAATGCCGAACCCGCCGCCGAGGTCGAGGTCAGCGATCTCGATCCCGTGCTCGTCTCTGATCCTGACCGCCAGCCCGACGACCCGCTGCGCCGCCACCTCGAAGCCGGCCGTGTCGAAGATCTGCGAGCCGATGTGCGAGTGCAGGCCGGCGAACGACAGGCCGGGGCTGGCGATGACCCGCCGCACCGCCTCCTCGGCCGCCCCCGAGGCCAGCGAGAAGCCGAACTTCTGGTCATCATGCGCGGTCGCCATGAACTCGTGGGTGTGCGCCTCCACCCCGGTGGTGACTCGGACGAGCACGTTCGGCCGGGCTGCGCTTTCCTCGGTGAGATAGGCGAGCCGGGCGATCTCCTCGAACGAGTCCACGACAATATCGCCCACGCCCGCAGAAAGCGCGCGGG
The DNA here is from genome assembly GCA_019246795.1 of Streptosporangiaceae bacterium. Taxonomy (GTDB): domain Bacteria; phylum Actinomycetota; class Actinomycetes; order Streptosporangiales; family Streptosporangiaceae; genus Palsa-504. The sequence continues at coordinate 22,751 of JAFAPY010000384.1, forward strand.
ACAGCTCGTCCACCGTCTTGTTGTTGCCGTGCAGCGCGATGTTCTCAGGCGGCACCCCGGCCGCCAGCGCAACCTCTAGCTCGCCGCCAGTGCACACGTCGACGCCGAGCCCTTCGGAGCTCACCCAGCGCAGCATCGCCCTGCAGCAGAACGCCTTAGCTGCATAGCAGACCCGGTCACCGGGCCCGAGCGCCTCCAGGTAGTCCCGGCAGCGCGACCGGACATCCTGCTCGTCGCACACGTACAGCGGCGTGCCGAATTCAGCCGCCAGGTCCCGCACGTCCATCCCGCCGAGCATCAGCACGCCGCCGGAGCGCCACGCGCCGCGCGGCCAGATCCCGGGATGCAGCGCGTTCAGGTCCGCAGGCGGAGCAGGTGGATAATCGGCAGGTAGCACGTCACCGTGGCGCGGGCCGGCCGGGTGGGCGATACGGCTCATGGGTTTGCCTCCTCCAGGCGGCTCGGCGCGCAAACTCCAAGCAGCGCAAGGCCGACGGCCGGCCCGGTGCGCGTCGCGTCCGCCAGCCAGGGCCTCTCATTGCTGATGACCAGTATCGTCTGGAAGCCGTTAGTGCTCACAATGTCTATCGTCCGCGCTGCACGCTCCTCTAGGTATCGGCGAACTCGCCCGGCTGTCCGGCGCGCCCGGCGCGGTCACTCGTTCCAGGAGCCAGGACAGCACGTGCCGCTCGAGATGCCGGTCCAGTGACCGCGGTACGGCGCGGCGCAGGCCGACTGCCAGCGCCTAACCAGCGGCGGCCAGGCCGCGGACGATGCGGATCATCTCGTCCGGATCAAAGGGCTTGGTGAGATAGGCATCCGCGCCGACCTGCGCGCCCCTGCTCTTGTCGTCTTCCTGGGCGCGGGCAGAGATCATCACCACCTTGATGCGGGCGGTGCGCGGCGACTTCCTGAGCCGGACTGCCGTCTCCCATCCGTCGAGCCTCGGCATCATCACGTCCAGGGTGATCACCGCGGGCGCGATTGCGGCCACCCGGTCCAGGCAGTCCTGCCCGTCGACGGCTGTGGACACGTCGAACCCCTCAAGCTGGAGGTTGACCGCGATCAGCCGCCTGATCACCTCGTCGTCGTCGACGACGAGCACTCGTCCGAGTCCCACGTGGGTGAGAGTAGCGTCTTGAGCCGGTGATCGCGCGCCGTACCGTGACGTGGCCCCGGCTGGTACCCTTTCTCACGTCGCATGGCCCCCATAGCTCAGGGGAGAGAGCAACGGCCTCCGGAGCCGTGAGCGCAGGTTCGAATCCTGCTGGGGGCGCCACCCGTCACCGACCAAACCCGGCCTGAGCTGCGCCAACGATCTTTGCCGGTTACTGCTGGCAGTCGCTGGCCGCTGGTGCGGTCAGCCGCAAAATCGCGTTAATTGGCCAGCAGGAAGAAGCAACAAGCAGGGCGTGGCGGCGTCTCTGATATGTGAAGGCGAACGCC
>JAFAPY010000389.1 GCA_019246795.1 Streptosporangiaceae bacterium
CCACCCAGCGGGTGCGGATGGTGACGCCGCCCTGCGGACGGCCGCCGGCGAGGGCCGCGGCGCGCACGCAGAAGTGGGACCACATGTTGAGCTGGATCTCCTTGGCCAGCCGCAGCCTGTTGTAGAGCAGGTCCGCGAGGCGGTCCCCGGCCCGGGCCCAGGACTCGATCTCGAAACGGAGAGCCTCGCCGTCCGGCTTGGCCCGGAACTCGATCTCCCCCGCCTCCAAGTGGCCGTCCAGGGTGGCGAACCGGAAGGAGGTGGCGTCCCGGTGTATCACCCGCACCGGCCCGTCCCACGGTCCCGGCATCCGCACGATGAACTCATCGCCTTGGCGCAGGGTATCCGCGGCGCCGCGGGTCTTGCGGAACGCCGCCATCTCAGGCGAGGCGTGATTCAGCTTGGCCGCCACCGTGTCGATCAGCGCTTCCGGGCCCATCGTGGCGCGCACGATCCGGACCGCGTACCAGCGGTGCAGCAGGGGGCCGAAGCCCGCGTCCAGCCCCTGGCGCCCCTCGCCAAGCCCGCTGTCCTGGCCGGCGCGGTCCGGCAGGTCGGCCTGGCTGCCCGTTTCCTCCGAGCGGTGCAGCGGAGTGGTCCGCCACATGTAGCGCCAGCTGACCAGCGCGATGCCCACCGGCCAGCCCAGGATCGTCCTCAGCCGCGCCGAACGGCTCGCCGTCGCCATGAGTAAATCGTGCCATGGCGGGCAGCGGTTGCCCGCTGCTGGTGCGGAGGGAGGTACGGGATGACGGTGAGCGGATTGCTGCGGCGCGCTGGGCTGCGCAGCGCGCACCTGCACGCGGCTTCGCTGGGCTCGGTGGCGCTGTGCGTCGGCTTGTGGATCCGGGGGAAGACGGTGGACCAGGACGAACGCGGCAACGCGGAGCGCCGTGCCCTGTTCGTGGGCCTCTGGCCGCCGATGTTCTGGCTGATCGGCGACTCGCTCAAGGACGCCGAGTAGGTGCGCGAGCGGCTGCTCGGCCGCCTCGACGAGACCGCCGCCCTGGACCGCCTGCGCGGCCTGCCTGTCAATTACGATCCGGCGCGAGCCCCGCAGGACGGCGTGGCCGAAGGGCACTGGCACGTCGACTCCGGTGCCACCGTCATCGGCCGCGAGCGGCCCGGGCCACCTGAGCGCGGCGGTCCCTTCCAGATCGCGTGCCGCATGGTGAGCGAGTACGAGTTCGCCGACGCCCGGATCGTGCGCGCCGTCTACCGCAGCGGCGATGAACTGCTCGGCCGGGACATGCTGCTGGAGGGCCGTTTCTGCGGGCTGCGCTTCTACCTCGGCGTCCGGGTCACCGGCGTGATCGACGAGACCCGGGACACCGGCCACGGCCCGGAACAGGTCTGGGGCTGGTGCTACCAGACCCTCCAGGGGCATCTGGAACAAGGCCGCCTCAGCTACGAGGTGATCAAGAACCTGGCCACCGGCGAGGTGACGTTCCGCGTCACCGGCTACTCACGGCCGGCGCGCATCGCCAATCCGGTGATCCGCTGGGGCTTCCGGCTGTTCGGCCGCTGGACCCAGGAGCGCTTTTACCGGAACGTCCAGCGCCGGATGTACCGGCTGACCCAGGCCGCGCAGCGCGGGCAGCCCCTGCCGGAGCCGACGGAACGGGCGGACGGTCTCGTGCTGGCTCCTTCCGGGGTGCGGCCGCATCCAGCCGAACGGCTGACCAGCAGCTGGCTGCACCCCGGGAGCTAGCACAGCAGAACGGGCGGTGCGCTGCGGCCCGGGCCGTCTGCGCGGGCCGCGGGTCGTCGCGCTCAGCTCACCTCCACGACCGGTTCGGGATAGCCCAGCCGCCTGCGGTACCCGCCGTCCAGCGTCCACGGGGCATGGATACGATCCGGGCCGAGGCCGGCCAGCTCGGGGACGTAGCGGCGCACGTAGCCGCCGGGCGGGTCGAATCGCCTTGGCTGCCGCAGCGGGTTCATCACCTGGTGAGGGCGGGTGTTGTGGCCGGTCCCGGCGATCCACTGCCAGTTGCCCGCGTTGTTGGCCACGTCGCCGTCGGCGAGCAGGGCGCCGAAGTGCCGGTACCCGTCCCGCCAGTCGATGCCGAGGGTGCGGGTGAGGAACGAGGCGGTGATCATGCGGGCCCGGTTGTGCATGAAGCCCTCGGCGGCCAGCTGCCGCATGCCGGCGTCGACGATCGGTATCCCGGTCAGGCCTGCGCGCCAGGCCTCCAGCGCGTCCGGGTCGCGGCGCCAGGCGGCCGGGGCGGCCCGGTGGTCCTTCCTGGCGATATCGGGCTCGGCCGCCGTCACCTGGTAGAAGAAGTCGCGCCAGGCGAGCTGACGGCAGAACTCCTCCCCGCCTGGGCGGTCCAGGGCGCCAGCCGCCGCCTCGAGCGGTGACAGGCAGCCGAACCGCAGGTAGGCGCTGAGCCTGGAGGTCTGGCCGCCGTCGAGGTCGTCGCGGCGGCCCGGGTAGCCGGCCAGGCAGCTGTCCCGCCAGCTGGCGAACCGCTGCCTTGCCGCGTGCTCGCCGCCCGCGGCAAGTCCCGGCGAGGGGCCGTGGCGGGCTGCCGGGACCTGGCCGGCGTGCCGGACCGCCGGCATCCGGATGGTGCCCGGCGCCGGGCAGGGCTGCCGCCAGCGTGTCCCGCGCCACGCGCGCCAGTACGGGGTGAAGACCCGGTAGTGGCCGCCTCCGGCAGGCGCCAGCTCCCCGGGCGGCACCACCGTAAGGCCGGGGGTGATCAGCAGGTCCAGCCGCTGCCGGGCGCATTCGCGTTCCAGCGCGCGGCGGCGGCGCGCCGCGTAGCCGGACACGTCGTCGGCGATGTAGACGGCGCCCGCGGTGACCTCGCGTGCCAGCGTGATCACCTCGGCCGCCGGGTCGCCGCGGCGGATCACCAGGTCCCCGCCGCGCTGGCGCAGCTCCTCGCGGAGCACAGCCAGGGACTGGGCCAGGAACCGGGCCCGGTTCGGCGGCGCGGCGATGGCGGGGTCCGCGACGAACAACGGGACCACCTGCCGGGCCCGGGCGCACGCGCGGTGCAGCGCGGGGTTGTCGTGCACCCGCAGGTCACGCGTGAAGACCACGATCGCGGTGTCCATGTGTCTCCTCGTGTCTCCTCCCTGGAGGCCTGCGGGGCCGGGCCAAAGGCGCAGGGGGCGCCGTCAGGTGCCGCCGAGGCGCAGGTGGAGCGGCCCCCGGGGGCGCAGCGTGATCCCGGCGGCGATTCCGGGGTCGCCGCCGTCCTGGGCCAGGTCGCCGTCGCACAAGGAGGCGAGCGCGGCGTCCAGCATGAGCCGGGCGAGGCGGGCGCCGAGGCAGGCGCGGGGGCCTGCGGCGAAAGGGAGGTAGGCCCATGGGGGATGCCCGGCCTCGAACCGTTCCGGGCGGATCAGCAGCGGGCACGGCCACAGTTCCGGGTCACGATGGGTGAGGAACGGAGAGTAGAGCACCAGCGTGCCGGCGGGGATCGCGACGCCGGCGGCGCGGGCGGGCCGGCTGGTCACCCGGCTGCCGAGCCAGCCCGCGGGGTAAAGGCGCAGCATCTCGCCGACGAACATCGGCAATGCCTGTGGGTGACGCCACCGCTGATGGGCGGCGAGATGCCAGGCGGCCCAGGCGAGGATGTGGCTGGTGGTGTCGTAGCCGGCGGCGAGCGCGACGCGCAGGTCGGTGACCGCGTCCGGGTGGCCGGCGAGGTGCGCGGCGATGCTGCCGGGCGGCGGATCCTCCAGGACCCGGGCGATGGCGGTCTCGGCGCGGCGGAACAGCCAGGGGCGGGGCAGCATCGGCGCGGGCATGCTGCGGTGCAGCGGGGCGACGAACCGCGCGAGCAGCCGGGCCGGCATGGCGCCGCCGAACAGCGCGACGTTGAGCATGTGCTGCACGAGCTGGCACGACCAGCCGAGTGCCTCGAAGCTGCCGTGCGGGCGATGGGCCTCGCTGATCTCCCGCAGGCGGCCGTCCAGCCCGGCGAGGGCACCGGCGCTGAAGTGCCTGCTCAGGCCGTACCGCCGGGCCCGGTGCTCGGGCACGTCGGCGTGGACCACGCCGGCCGACAAGTAGGGGGTCAGCCCGCTGAGGCTGCCGCGGCTGCGGAAGGTGTCGAGGTCGGTCAGGATGGCACGGTTCCATTCCGGCCGGTAGCCCACGAGCGCCGGCCGCCACAGGCGCAGCCGGAAGACCGGGCCGGTGTGCGCGCCCGCCGACAGCAGCGCAACCGGCCCGGCCGCCCACTGCCACACATGGCCCAGCCCCGGCAGGGCCGCCGGCTCGGGCAGGGCGGGGTTCACCGGCCGCCGCCCGGCGTGAGGTGGCGGCTGCCCGGGCCGGGGCGGCCGATCGCGGTGGGGTAGCTGCGGCCCTTCCAGCGCGCGGACCGCCGCAGGGCCAGCGCGTACGCGGGCAGCACCGCCACCGGCGTGACCGGTACCAGCGCGATCTCCTCCGGCGCGCGGCGGCCGGTCTTGATGTTGACCAGCAGCCGCTGGGCCAGTCCGAGCGCGGCGATGGCACGCCACGCCGGGTTGCGGCGCGCCAGCAGCCAGGGCAGCGTATAGGCAACGAGGTGCCAGGCCACCGCGCCGGCCAGCGCGAGGTCGCTGTGGCCGTGAGCGGCGCGCAGGCTCTTGCCGAAGCCCCGGACCGAGTCCCGGTACCCGGAGTACATCCGCGCGCTGACCAGGTCACCGCCGAGCGCCAGGCCGAGCCTCAGCCCCCTGCCCCGGGCGAGGCGGGCCAGGGCAAGGTCTTCCACCAGGTCGCCGGCGGCGCTGGCGTGGCCGCCGAGCGCGGCGTACGCCGCACGGCGGAAGGCCAGCAGCTGCCCGTTGGCGGACGCCGCGGCGGCCACCGGCAGCCGCAGCAGCGGATGCGGCAGGAACGCCAGCAGCACCTCATCGATCAGCGGCACCAGCAGCCTTTCGCCCACGGTCACGGTGCGCTGGCGGGGAAACACCGAGAACACGTCGGCACGTTGCGCGCACATGCCGGACCACAGCGCGTCAAGCGCGCCTGGCTCAAGGGACACATCCGCGTCGCAGAACACCACCAGCTCGCCGCGGGCGGCGTCGGCAAGCTGCTGGCAGGCCCAGCTCTTGCCGGTCCAGCCGGGCGGAACCGGCAGCCCGCGCAGCAGCCGCACCCGGGGGTCGGCCGCGGCGGCCCGTTCCGCCACCACGGCCGTCCCGTCGGCGGACTCATCGTCGAGGACGAGGATCTCGGCGGCCTGCTGGCCCTGGATGCCGCGCAGCGCCGCCGGCAGCCGGGCCGCCTCGTCGCGGGCCGGCACGAGGATCGATGTAGCCGGCCGGGCCGGGGCGCCCGGCTGCGGGCGCAAGGCGGGGAAGGCGACGGCATTGACCGCGATCCCGCAGAGCTTGGCGAGGTGGAAGGCGGCGACGGTGAACGCCAGCGCGCCGCCGGCCCGCGTCCTCAGCGGGACCACCTCCCCGGCACCGGGCGGCGCAGCCATGCCGGCACGGAGTCGACGCGTTCGTCCCAGCTCCGTCGGCCCCGCACCGCGCAGCGCAGGCCCGGCAGCGGCCGGCGCGGGTCGGCCTCGGCGTTGAGCCGGTCCAGCCCGGCCAGGTCGTGGCGCAGCTGGTCGTGCAGCCGGCGGGTGACGGCTGCGCGCGGCCCGGTCACGTCGATGTCGCTGACCACCACGTAGGCCTCGCCGAACTGCCCGCCGCGCAGCAGGACGCGCACGGCCGCCGAGCACAGCCGGGCCGGCGCCCGCTGGGCGAACCACGAAGCTCCCGCGGCGAGCGGGCCGGGCGGCCCCGCCGGCAGCAGCCGGGTTTCCGGGTAGATCACCAGGACCGCTCCGCCGCGCAGGGCGGCCAGGCCCGAACGCGGCTCGTCGTCGCCCACCGCGCCCAGGCGGCGGACGAACCGGTACCGCCGTAGGGCGCCGGCGTCCATCAGCAGGATCGCCTGGCGCCGCTGCTGCGCGGCGAGCTCGATGGCGACGAACGGGTCCCACCAGCCGTGGTGGTTCGCGGCGAGCACGGCCGGCCCGGCCGGGATCTGCCCGCGGACCCAGACGCCGGCCAGCCCGGTGCGGACGGTCAGCCGCAGCGCCGCCAGCAGCGCCAGCCGCCGTACCTCGGTCATGCCCGGGCCCGCCGCGGGCTGCGGCGCGGACCTGGGGGAACGTCCCGGGCCCGGTCCCACAGCATCAGGGTCAGCGCGATCATCGCGATCCCGAAGCCGTAGTCCTCCACCGGGATGCCCCAGGGCCACCGCACCCCGGAACTGGCCTGCGCCCGGTAGGAGACGATCGGCGCGCTCAGCTTGGTCAGCCAGCCGTCGACCAGTACCTGGAACCCGAGCGTCAGCGCGATCGTCAGCCAGAACCTGCCCCGGCGCAGGATCCCGGTGCGCAGCACCGTGACCTCGAACAGCATCACGCCGACCGGCGCGCAGACCGCGGCGATGGTGTAGTTCCCGGTCATCGCCGCCATCCGCGGCCGAGCACCTCGTAGGTGAGCAGGGCGCAGGTCGGCACCACCACGAAGAACAGCCATTCCTCGATGGGCAGGCCAAGCATCCGCAGGCCGAGGGTGTACCGCTTGCTGTACGCCCAGTCCCCGTGGTGCGCGGCAAGCATGTCCCAGCCGCCGAACAGGCACACCACCGGGACAAGGGCGGCGAGCAGGGCCTTCGGCCGCCGGTACACCCGGGCGCCCCCGATGACCTCCAGGGGAAGGGTCACCGCGGCGCACAGCCCCAGCAGCCCGAGATACTGCCACTTGTCCATGCCGCTCACCCCTGCCGGATCGCGGCGGCGACGGCAAGATCGCACAGTGCCTCCCGGACCCGGGCCGGCGGCGCGGCCTGGCGGACCGCGGCGCACGCGGCGCGGATGTTGCCGGCGATGCGCCGCTCGACGCGATCCCGGATCCCGCATGCGGCGAGCGCCTCGGTGAGCTCGGCCGCGTCGTCGCCGGTGAGCGCCGGTGATCCGACCCGGGACAGCACCGGCTGGACGGCTGGCGGCAGCATGGCCGCGGCGTAGGCGAGCAGCAAGGTCGGCTTGCCGGCCCGCAGGTCCTCGCCCACCGGCTTGCCGGTCCGGCGCGGGTCCCCGAAGACCCCCAGCAGGTCATCGCGCAGCTGGAACGCCTCGCCGACGAGGTCGCCGTAACGTGCCACGCCGACGGGCAGCTCAGCCTCGCCGGACAGTGCGGCGCCCAGCCGCAGCGGGCCTGTGACCGTGTAACGGCCGGACTTCAGCACGGCGGTCGTGCGTGCGACCTCGGCGGACCGGTCCCGGCGGGCCGCGCCGGCCAGGTCGAGGAACTGCCCGGCTGTCAGCTCGCCGACCAGCCGCGCCCACACCAGCCGTGCCCGCGCCGGGAACGTGGCGGCGAGCCGGCTGGCCAGGGCCAAGGCGAAATCCCCGGTGAGCAGCGCCACGGCCTCGCCGTACGCGTCCGGGTCGCCGGCCCAGCGGTGCAGGCGATGCTCGGCGGCGAGCTGGCGGTGCAGCGAGGGGGCTCCGCGGCGTACGGCGGAGCAGTCCATCAGGTCGTCGTGGATAAGCGCGAACGCGTGCAGCAGCTCAAGCGCGGCGCACCCGCGCAGCAGCAGCGGACCCGGCCGCCGTGCGCCGATGGCATGGCCCCAGTAGCAGAACCGGGGCCGCAGCGCCTTGCCGCCGTCGAGGTAGCCCGCCAGCTCCTGCGGGACGTCCCACCAGGGAGCGCCGTATTCCTTCCACTCCGCCTGCTCGGCGGCGAGCATGTCCGCCAGGTGGGGGCGGAGCCGGCCGGCGACGAACGCCAGGTCCGCGCCCATCGTGGCCGTCCCGGCCGTCGGCATCGCCCCGGTCATGCCGGCCTGGCCAGTTCGCGCAGCACGGCGGCCGCCCGCTGCCGCCGCGGGACCACGGCGCGGCCCCCGAGGACGTCGTAGCTGGCGTGCTCGATGCGGGTGAGTATCGCCCCGTACACGGTGAACGCCAGCCGGACGCAGCGCCGTGACCGCGGCGGCAGCGTGGCTATCCCGGGCGCCGCCTTCCGGTAGTGCGCGCGGGCCCGTTCTGTCTCGAACGCGATCAGCGCGCGGACCGCGGGGTTCGCGGATGCGGCCGCGAGGTCGGCGCGGCGCACCCCGAACCGCTCCAGGTCCGCGGCCGGCAGGTAGACGCGGCCGAGCCCCAGGTCCTCGGCGACGTCACGGATGAAGTTGGTGAGCTGGAACGCCAGGCCGAGCTGCCGGGCGGTCTCGCGGGTCTGGGCGCTCACCGGCAGCGGCTGCCCGCCGCGGCCCTGCTCAGGCGCCAGCAGGATCGGCACCATCATGGTGCCGATCACCGCGGCCGACCCCTCCATGTACCGCAGCAGCGCGTCATAGCTGCCGTATTCGCGGATCCGCAGGTCCATCGCCATGCTGGCGAAGAACGCGTCGAAGTCGGCGCGGTCAAGGCCGAACACGGCGATGGTGTGCCGCACGGCCGCCACGATCGGATGCTGCGGCGGGGCCGCGCCGTCAAGCGCGCCCCAGAAGCCCTCCGCCCAGGCGGCCAGGCGGCGCGCGGCCTGCTCTGCGTGCCGCGGCGCGGCCGCGGCGCGGGGCGCGTCGACGAGATCGTCGGTGTAGCGCGTGAACGCGTACAGCGCGTGCACATGCCGGCGTTTCCACGCCGGCAGCAGCCTCGTGGCCAGGTAGTAACTGCGCCCGTGCGCCCGGTGGATCGCCCGGCAGCCTTGGTACGCGCTGTCCAGCGGGCCGGAGAAGGTGAGCGGCCAGACCGTCATGCCAACCTCAAATCGATGCAGATATCGATGCAATGTAGCCGATGGGTGTAGGCTGGCGCAAGGCGGCCGGCGGCTGGCGCCGGCCCGCGAGCCGCGGAGAACGCTCATGCGAGTTGTCACTGGACCGACCGATCACGTCGTTGTCGTCGGCGCCGGGCTGGGCGGCCTGGCATGCGCGCTGCGGCTCGCGGGCGCCGGGCGCCGGGTCACCGTGCTGGAACGCGAGGCCGGCCCCGGCGGCCGGATCGGCCAGCTCGCGGTGGACGGGTACCGCTTCGACACCGGTCCCACCGTGCTGACCATGCCGCACCTGCTCGATGAGACCCTCAACGCCGTCGGCGAGCGGCTGCGCGGCTGGCTGGACCTGGTCCGGCTTGACCCGGCCTACCGGGCCCACTTCGCCGACGGGTCCAGCCTGGACATCCGGGCCAGCACCGCCGGCACCGCCGCGGAGATCGCCCGGCTGTGCGGCCCCCGCGAGGCCGACGGCTACCTGCGGTTCACCGACTACCTGGCCGGGCTGTACCAGCTGGAATGGGCGCGGTTCATCGACCGCAACCTCGATTACCCCCACGAACTGCTCGGCCCCGACCTGGCCCGGCTGGCCGCGCGCGGCGGGTTCCGCCGGCTGTCCGCCAAGGTCGGCCAGTTCTTCCGCGATCCGCGGACCCGGCGGGTTTTCTCGTTCCAGTCGCTGTACGCCGGCGTTGCCCCCCACCGCGCGCTCGCCCTGTATGCCGTCATCGCCTACCTGGACACGGTCGCCGGCGTCTACTTCCCCCGCGGCGGCATGTACGCGATCGCCGAGGCGCTGGCGGATGCGGCCGTCAAGCACGGCGTGACCGTCGGGTACGGCCGCGAGGTGACCGACATCGAAGTCACCGGCACCCGGGCCCGTGCGGTGCGCACCCGCGACGGCGACCGGATCGGCGCCGACGCGGTGGTGCTGAACCCCGACCTGCCCGTCGCCCGCCGGGACCTGCTGCACCGCCCGCTGCGGCGCCGGCTCCGCTACTCCCCGTCCTGCGTGGTGCTTCATCTCGGCTCACCAGCCGGACATGACCGGCTCGCCCACCACAACGTGGTCTTCGGCACGGCCTGGACGCAGGCATTCGACGACATCACCCGGCGCGGTCGGCCGATGGCCGATCCGTCCCTGCTGGTGACCAGCCCGACGCGCACCGACCCTGGGCTGGCACCGGCGGGCCGCCACGCGTACTACGTCTTGGCCCCGGTGCCCAACACCGAGGCGGGAATCGACTGGCGGGCCAGGGGCCGGACCTACGGCGAGGAACTCCTGGGTGTCCTGGCGGCGCGCGGTTACCCCGGGCTCGCGCAGGCCGAGGTGCGGCACCTGGTCACCCCGGCCGACTGGGCGCACGCCGGGCTGGCCGCCGGCACGCCGTTTGCCAGCGCGCACACGTTCCGCCAGACTGGTCCGCTGCGCCCGGGTAACCTCGCGCCGGGACTGGACAACGTGGTCTTCGTCGGCTCGGGGACCCAGCCGGGCGTGGGGATACCCATGGTCCTGGTGTCCGCGCGGCTCGCGGCGCAGCGGATTACCCGGTCACCTGGTGGAGGGGCACGTGACGCAGGCGCCGGATACGGGCCTTAGCGCGGGCGAGGTAGCCCGCAGGCTCGGCATCGCGGTCACCACCGTGCGGACCTGGGACCGGCGCTACGGACTCGGCCCCTCCCGCCGCGACCCCGGACGGCACCGCCGTTACGACCAGCGTGACTTCGCCCGGCTGGAGCTGATGCGCCAGCTGACCGTGCACGGGGTGGCCCCGGCCGAGGCGGCCCGGGTGGCCCGGGATCTGCGCGATCCGGGGGAGCCCCGCGCCGGGGCCGAGCACGCGGTCGCGGCCGGGGCATACACCGCCGCCAGCCTGCGCCGCGCCGCGTACGCCCTCGATCCCGCCACGCTGCAGCGGCTCGCGCGCCAAGCGCTGACCGGCGGAGTCGTGCCGGCCTGGGCCACCGCCTTCGCTCCCGCGCTGCGCGAGGTGGGCCGCCGGTATTCCACCCTCGGCCGCTACATCGCCGCCGAGCACCTGCTGTCCGCCGCGGTATCGGCGGCGCTGGCCGGCGTGCGCCGCCCGCCGGCCCGCCCGTCGGTCCTGCTCGCCTGCGCCCCGGCCGAACTGCACAGCCTGCCGCTTGAGGCGCTCGCGGCCGCGCTCGCCGAGCGCGGCCGGGCCAGCCGCATGCTCGGGGCCCGCGTCCCTGCGGACGTCCTGGGAGATGCCATCGCCCGGACCGGGCCCTCGGCCGTGGTGCTATGGGCGCACGCGGCAAGCACCGCCGACCCCGGCCAGCTCGCCGCCGCGCTGTCGGCGCGCCCGCGCCCGGCGCTGATCGCGGCCTGCGGACCCGGCTGGGCACCACAGAACCTGCCCGGCGGCGTCCGGACGCTGGCCGACCTCGCCGAGGCAGTGACCGTGACCGCCCGGCTGCCCTAACAGCGTGCGGTCATGCCCGCAGCCCGGCAGCGCCGGTTGCATGCCGGCCCGGTCCGCCGGCCCGCCGGCACTAAACTTAAGCGCGCCAGCTGCGAGAAAGGACAACCCGTGCGCGACGCGGTCATCTGCGAGCCTTTGCGGACGGCGGTCGGCCGGTTCGGCGGCGTTTTCGCCGCTGTTCCCGCCGCGACCCTGGCCGCCACGGTGATCGGCGAGCTGGTGCGGCGCACCGGCCTGCCCCCGCACTCGGTGGACGATGTCGTTGTCGGGCAGTGCTACCCGAACGGGGAGGCGCCGGCCATCGGCCGGGTGGCGGCGCTGGATGCCGGGCTGCCGGTCGAGGTGCCGGGGTTCCAGCTGGACCGGCGCTGCGGGTCGGGGCTGCAGGCGGTGCTGCTGGCCGCGATGCAGGTGCAGACCGGCGTATCTGATCTGGTCATCGCGGGCGGCGCGGAGAGCATGAGCCAGGCGGAGTTCTACGCCCGCGGCATCCGGTGGGGCATCCGGTCGGAGTCCGTGGAGCTGACCGACCGGCTTGCCCGGGCGCGGGTCACCGCGGGCGGCGTCAACTACCCGGTGCCCGGCGGCATGCTGGAGACCGCGGAGAACCTGCGCCGCGAGTACGGCATCCCGCGCGCCGAGCAGGACCAGCTGGCGGTGCTCAGCCATGAGCGCGCGGTCGCGGCGCAGCGCTCCGGGGTGTTCGCCGAGGAGATCGTCCCGGTGCCGGTGCCCGAGCGCGGCGGCTCCCGGCTGGTGGACACCGACGAGCACCCGCGCGCGGGCACGACGCCAGACGCGCTTGCCCGGCTGCGCCCGGTCCGCCTGGCGGCCGACCCGGACGCCACCGTCACCGCCGGCAACGCCAGCGGGCAAAACGACGGCGCCGCGGCGTGCATCGTCACCTCCGCGGAGCGAGCCGCGGAGCTCGGCTTGCGGCCGCTGGCCCGCGTGATCTCCTGGGCGGCGGCCGGCGTGGCACCGGCGCGGATGGGAATGGGGCCGGTGCCCGCCGCCGCGCGGGCACTGGAACGCGCCGGGCTGAAGCTGCCCGACATGGACCTGATCGAGCTGAACGAGGCCTTCGCCGCGCAGGTACTGGCCGTCACCCGCGAGTGGGGCTTCGGCAGCGCCGACTTCGCCCGGATGAACGTGCACGGGTCCGGCATCTCGCTCGGCCACCCGGTGGGGGCGACCGGCGCGCGTATCCTCGCGACGCTGCTGCGCGAGATGCGCCGCCGCGGCGCCCGCTATGGCCTGGAGACCATGTGCATCGGCGGCGGGCAGGGCCTGGCCGCCGTCTTCGAGCTGGTGGCGTAGCCGGCCGGATCTGGGCCGCAACCGGGCCGGCGCAGCGCGCTCACCCGGATGGCGCCGCAAGCCGGCCTGAGCCGCCCAGCATGCCGGCGCCGGTCTTGGGTAGCGCACCGGCATGGCCGAAGACCTCGACGCGATCGTCGTCGGCGCCGGGCCGAACGGGCTGACCGCGGCGGTCACGCTGGCCCAGGCCGGGCTGCGGGTCCGCGTGTACGAGGGCGCGGCGACCGTGGGCGGAGGGGCGCGCACCGAGCAGCTCACGCTGCCGGGGTTCCGGCACGACCCCTGCTCGGCCGTGCACCCGCTGGGCGCAGGCTCTCCGGTGCTGCGGGCGCTGCAGCTGGAGCGGTACGGGCTGTCCTGGGTGCAGCCCGCGCTGCCGCTGGCGCACCCGTTCCCGGACGGCTCGGCCGCGATCCTGGCCCGCTCGATGGACGACACCGCTGCCTCGCTGGGCGCCGACCGCGGCCGCTACCTGCGGCTGGTCGAGCCGTTCCGGGGCCGGTGGGACTGGCTTGCCGCCGACGTGCTGCGACCGCCGCTGGCGGGCCTGCCGCGCCGGCCGGTGGCCCTCGCCGGCTTCGGGCTGCTGGCAGCCCAGCCTGCCGCGGTGCTGACCAGGGCCTTTGCCGGCGATCACGCCCGGGGCCTGATCGCCGGGATGGCCGGGCATGTGCCCGCGCCGCTGACCTCCCCGCTGACCGGCGGCATCGCGCTGATGTTCGCGCTTGCCGGGCACGAGGTCGGCTGGCCTTTTCCCCGGGGCGGCACCCAGGCCATCTCCGACGCGCTGGCGGCCATGCTGGTCTCGCTGGGCGGGCAGGTGCAGACCGGCCGCCAGGTGCGCAGCCTCGATGAGCTGCCGAAGGCCCGCGCCTACCTGCTGGACACCGCGCCGGGGCAGGCGGCCGCCATCGCCGGATCCCGGCTGCCGTCGTGGTTTTCCGGGCTCTTCCGCCGTTACCGGCACGGGCCCGCGGTCTTCAAGATCGATTACGCGCTGTCCGGCCCGGTGCCGTGGTCGGCGCCTGCCGCGCGGCGGGCGGGCACGGTTCACCTCGGGCCGTCGATGGCCGAGATCGGCGCGGCCCTGGCCGCGGCGCAGCGGGGGACGGCGCCGGACCCGCCGTTCCTGATTACCTCCCAGCCCAGCCTGTTCGAGCCGGACCGCGCGCCGGCCGGCTCGCACGTGTTCTGGGCCTACGCGCAGGTGCCGCACGGCTGGCGCGGCGACCTCACGACCGCCGTGGAGGACCAGATCGAGCGTTTCGCTCCGGGCTTCCGCGATCTGGTGCTCGCCCGCGCGGTCACCACGCCCGCGGACCTGGCGGCCCGCAACCCGAACAACGTCGGCGGCGACATCGCAAACGGGCGCTGCGACCGGATGCGGCTGCTGCTGCGGCCCGTGCCGGTCCCGGTGCCGGTGCCGTACGCGACCCCGAACCCGGCCATCTACCTGTGCTCGGCCGCCACCCCGCCCGGGCCGGGGGTGCACGGCATGTGCGGCTATCACGCCGCACGGGCCGCGCTGTGCCGGGTGTTCCGGGCCCGGTCGCCGCTGGCCCAGACGCTGGCCGACCCGCCCGCGGGCGGATAGCGCTGTCGGCAGGCGGCGATGAGCTGGTTCGCGGCGCCGGACTACTGGTTCGCCCGGCTGGCGTTCCAGCGCGGCCTGGCGGTCATCTACCTGGTCGCCTTCCTCGCCGCCGCGCGCCAGTTCCGCGGGCTGCTCGGCGAGCACGGCCTGCTGCCGGTCCCGCGGTACCTGCGCCGGGTCAGGTTCTGGCAGGCGCCGAGCCTGTTCCACCTGCGCTACTCCGACGGGCTGTTCGCCGGCGTCTCCTGGTCGGGGGCCGCGCTCGCCGCCGCGATGGCGGCGGGCCTCGGCGATGCCGTGCCGCTGTGGGCCGCGATGGGTGCCTGGCTGGCGCTGTGGGCGCTGTACCTGTCGATCGTGAACGTCGGCCAGGTCTGGTACGGCTTCGGCTGGGAGTCGCTGCTGCTGGAGACCGGGTTCCTCGCGGTGTTCCTCGGCAACGCCGCCAGCCCGCCGCCGGTGCTGGTGCTGTGGCTGCTGCGCTGGCTGCTGCTGCGGCTGGAGTTCGGCGCGGGCCTGATCAAGCTGCGCGGCGACCGCTGCTGGAGAGACCTCACCTGCCTGCGCTACCACCACGAGACCCAGCCGGTGCCCGGCCCGCTGAGCTGGTTCTTCCACCGGCTGCCCGACGGGCTGCACCGGGTGGAGGCGCTGGCCAACCACGTGGCCCAGCTGATCGCGCCGCTGGCGCTGCTCGCCCCGCAGCCGGCGGCCAGCGTGGCCGCGGCGCTGATGATCGTCACCCAGCTGTGGCTGGTGGCCTCGGGCAATTTCGCCTGGCTCAACTGGCTGACGATCGTCATCGCGCTGGCCGCGGTCGACACCTCGCAGGCCGCCCGGGTGCTGCCCCTGCCCGCCCCCGGCCGGCTGGCCCCGGCGCCCCCGTGGTACCAGGCACTGGTGCTGGCGGTCACCGCCACGGTGGCGGTGCTCAGCTACCGCCCGGCGCGCAACCTGCTGTCCCGGCGCCAGGTCATGAACGCCAGCTTCGACCCGTTCCACCTGGTCAACACCTACGGCGCCTTCGGCAGTATCACCCGGCGCCGGTACGAGCTGGTGATCGAGGGCACCAGCGAGCCGCAGGTCACCCGGGACACCCGGTGGCGGGAGTATGAGTTCCGCGGCAAGCCCGGCGATCCCAGGCGGCGGCCGCCGCAGGTCGCGCCGTACCACCGGCGGCTGGACTGGCTGATGTGGTTCGCCGCGCTGTCACCGGGATACGCCGAGCCGTGGCTGACGCCGCTGCTGTACCGGCTGCTGACCGGGGACCGGGACCTGCTCCGGCTGCTGCGGGCCAACCCGTTCCCCGCCGCCCCGCCCGTCTTCGTGCGGATCATCCGGTACCACTACCGGTTCAGCACCTGGCGCCAGCTCCGCCGCACCGGCGCCTGGTGGGAGCGGACCCCGGCAGGGGAGTTCCTGGCCCCGGTCACGCTGCGGGCCCGCCCGGACGCCTGACCGCCGTATCCCCCTGCCGCCCTCGGCCGGGGCTCTTT
>JAFAPY010000166.1 GCA_019246795.1 Streptosporangiaceae bacterium
ACGGACGGCACGGCATGGGGGACAGGCGCAGTTCCATTGCGGGAACCCGCCGCCGGCCGCCGACCCCAGCACTCGCACCCACACGCCGATCCGCCATCCTTCCGGTACGCGGCGCGGAAGGGCGCCGGACGTCATTGCCCGGCGCCCGACCGGCTACACCCAGTCCTGGTCCTGCCAGGCACCCATGTACATGGTTGCCTCGGCCGACACCCTGATCTCCTCGAATGCGGGGGGCTTCCAGACGCACCGCTTGGGCCGGGGGACGACGGTCTTCCGGGCCATAACTGTCACCTCCTTCCCTGCCGGTTTGGTGGGCGAGTTCCCTGGGTCCATGCGGCGGCATGGACCCAGGAGACGCAGACCGCGGCGCTAGTCCGGTAGCGCGAAGGCCAACAGGGCGGCCCCGTGGGGCGCGCCGAGCATCCCGGGCAGGAACCCCTCAACCCAGCCGCCCCACCCGGTCGGCACGGCGATGTACTGCCGGCCGCCGACGCTGTAGGTGGTAGGGCTGCTGTGGTGGCCGCTTCCGCACTGGAACTGCCACAGGAGCTCCCCGGTGCGGGCGTTGAGCGCGATGAACTCCCCGCTGGGCTTGCCAGCGAACACGAGATCGCCCCCGGTGGCTAGTATCGAGGAGCACATCGGCACGTCATTGCGCCAGCGCCACGCCTCCCGGCCCGTGCGCGGGTCGAAGGCGCTCACCGACCCTGCCATATCCTCGCCGTCCACGGCGACGCCTGCTCCCCAGTACGGGATGCCCTCCTTGAACTCCCTGCGACGCCGCGTGGCCGTCGCGCCGACGTCCTGGACGGGGACGTAGAGGAGCTGCGTCTTCGGGCTGTAGGCCGCGTGCGTCCATTCCTTGCCACCGGCCGGCCCGGGCCAGAAGTGGACCGGCTCGCCCTCCTTGTCCGGGTACACCTTGGGCGTCACCTTGCCGTTGGCGTCGATCTCGCCCCAGGTGATCCGGTCGACGAACGGGAACACCCGGATCAGCTCTCCGTTCGTCCGGTCCAGGACGAAGCCGTACCCGTTCTTGTCGAAGTGGGCCATCGCCTTGCGGCCGTCCAGGTCGAACAGGATGTGCTCGGAGATGCTGTCGTAGTCCCACACGTCGTGCGGGTTGTACTGGTAGTGGAAGCGGATCTGGCCGTTGTCGGGGTCGACGGCGACGAGGCTGTCGGTATAGAGGTTGTCACCCAGCCGCACCTCTCCGTCGAAGTCTGGTGCCGGGTTGCCGGTCCCCACGTACAGCAGGTTCAGCTCCGGGTCGTAGGTACCGGTGATCCAGCAGTTCGCGCCGCCCCGCGCCCAGGCCTCGCCATCTTTGGGCCAGGTCTCCGATCCGGGCTCGCCGGGCTTCGGCACCATGTAGCAGCGCCACACGTGCTCGCCGGTCTCCAGATCGAACGCGTCGAGGTGACCGCGCACCCCGAATTCCCCGCCGGAGCTGCCGACGATGACCTTGTCCTTGATGATCAGCGGCGCGACCGTGGCGCTCTCCCCGGCCCGCACGTCGCCGTACGTCTTGTCCCAGACAGGCTTGCCGTTGGTGGCGTCAAGCGCGATCACGTGGGCGTTCTGGGTGACGTAGAACACCTTCCCCTTCACGACGGCGACCCCGCGATTCACGTTCCCGCAGCACAGCGAGACGTCGAACGGGATCGCATGCTTGTAGCGCCACAGTTCCTGCCCGGTCGCGGCGTCGAGGGCCCAGCACCAGCCGTCCCAGCCCGTGACGTACATGACGCCGTCCACGACGATCGGCGCCGCCTCGAACGAGTACGTCGTCGCGCCCGCCTGCAGGCCTGCCGCGCCGCACTGGAACACCCACGCTGGAGTAAGGCGCCGGACGTTACCCGCGTTGATCTGCTCCAGCGGGCTGTACCGCTGTCCGTCGTAGGCGCCATAGTAGGTGAGCCAGTTGTGCGGCTCCGAGCGGGCCTGCAGAAGGCGCTCGTAGGTGACGTTCCTGGCCACCGGCGGCGCGCTCCCGGCCACAAACGTCAGCGAAACCTGATCGACGGCATGGCCCGCGTCTACGTATGGTTCTGCCGTTTCTGTCATCTCCTGCTCCTTTCCGCGGTCGTGCCGGGTCCGCGCCGCCGGTCTACGGCCGGGGCTGCGGCGGGCGGTCGAGGCGGGCTTCCGGCGGAGCCTCCCCCATCACGACGATCGCTCCGATCAGGCCCCGGCCCTCGTCATTGCCCGTAGGCGAGCCGTACCAGTAATAGCCTGGGCCGTCGAGGTTGAGGCTGGCCGTTCCCCGTGAGTGGTTCACCAGCCAGATGAACTGGTTGTCACCGTTGCTCGGCAGGAGCGCGCAATGGGTGTTCAGGTCGTCGTTGACGAGCTCGAGCTCGAGGGTGCCCTCATGCGGCAGGA
>JAFAPY010000180.1 GCA_019246795.1 Streptosporangiaceae bacterium
CGGCGGGCGTGGCGTCGGAGGCGAACACGTCGTGGTCGTGGAAGTTGACCCCGGACGCGCCGAGTTCGGCCAGCTTGTATACGGCGCGCTCGGCGGGCAACGGCAGCCGCACCGCCGAGCCGAACACGTCCACCCCCTGCCACCCCACCGTCCAGATGCCGAACGAGAAACGGTCCTCCCGCGAGGGAACGAAATTCGTGCTCACAGCGCCTCCTCCTGATGCTCGCGCCGCCCGGGATGCCCTGCGGGGCCCGTGCTCGCTATCCGGTACTGGGCGGTCCCTTTCGCGGAGATGTCAGGTCCTGCCAAGGGTCTCATGCCAGTCCGCGGTGTCGTCCCGGAGCGCCGCGTACCGCGCGCGGACCTGCGGGCAGGGCTCCGCGCGGTACTCGGCGTCGGCTGGCCGCCGCCAGCCCGGAGGCTGCCCGGAGGGGCGGCAGGCGGCCCACGCCGCCTGCCTGGCGGCGCCGAGCGCGACGTACTCGGCGGGCTGCGGCACGGCCGTCGGCACGCCGAAGATCATCGGCGCGATCCGGCGGACGGCTTCGGAACGGGCGGCCCCGCCGATGAGGATCACCCGCTCGGGGACGATCCCGGAGCCGGCCAGATGGTCGACAGCGTCCGCCAGCGAGCACAGCACCGCCTCGACCGCCGCACGGGCCAGGTTTTGCGCGGTGGTGTTGCTGCCTGTCAGGCCGCGCAGCACGCCGCTGGCATCCGGCCGGTCCGGCGTGCGCTCGCCGTCAAGGTACGGCAGCAGGACCAGGCCGCCCGCGCCGGGCGGCGCCTCGAGCGCGAGCCGGGACAAGCCCTCGATGTCGGTGCCGAGCATGCGCGCCGTGACCACCAGGACCCGGGCGGCGTTCACGGTGGCCACCAGCGGCAGGAAACGCCCGGTGGCGTCCGCGAAGCCGGCCACCGCGCCTGAGGGGTCGGCGGCCGGGGTGGCCGCGACCGCATACGCGGTGCCCGAGGTGCCGATCGAGACGACCACCTCGCCCGCGTTCAGGCCGAGGCCGAGCGCGGCGCCCATGTTGTCGCCCGTGCCCGCGGACAGCGCCGCCCCGGCGGGAGTGCGTGCCACGATCTCGGCCGGGGCCGCCACGCGCGGCAGCCGCACCGGCTTGCCCAGCGCGGCCTCGGCGGTGTCCGGCAGCCAGGTTCCCTCCGCGGGGGAGAAGTACCCGGTGCCTGAGGCATCGCCGCGGTCCGTGGCCGCCTCGGCCAGGCCGCCGGCCAGCCTCCAGGTCAGCCAGTCGTGCGGCAGCAGCACCTGGGCGGTGCGGGCAGCGGCATCCGGCTCTTGCTCGGCGAGCCAGCGCAGCTTGGTGACCGTGAACGAGGCCCGCGGCACCAGCCCCGTCCGCCGCGCCCACTGCTCGGGACCGCCCATCTCGGCGATCAGAGCCGCCGCCTGCGGCGCGGAACGCATGTCATTCCACAGCAGGGCGGGCCGGATCACCTGGCCGGCCTCATCCAGGACGATCATGCCGTGCTGCTGTGCCGCCACCCCGACCGCGCCGGCGCGGCCGAGCAGGCCGTCCCCTGCCGCGGTCAGCGCCTGCCACCACCGTTCCGGATCGGCCTCGGTTCCGTCGGGATGCGGGGCACTTGCCTGCCCGACCACGGCGCCGTCCTCGGCGCGGCACAGCAGCACCTTCGTGGACTGGGTAGACGAGTCGACGCCAGCGACAAGCATCAGCGGCTCCTGCCACGCCGAGAAACCGGTCCGAAACGTTCCGGGGATCGAGCCTGCGAATGCGGCCATCCACACCATAACGCGCACCACGTCCGGTGTGCATTCACCCGTGCGGCGGCTCCGCGCACCAGACGGAGCCGATCCGGCCCGCGCACCAGACGGAGCCGATCCGGCCCGCGGAGCCCCGGGCCCGCTGAGTCCGCCATGCTGCCGTAAGCCAGCGCCTGAAGTACTTGAAGCCTCCATGACCTGCGGCGCTGTAAGCTGCACGTTACGGCTGAACGTGCAGATGCGCTTGCACGAACTGGGCATGACGGGCAGGATGTCACTTGCGCCGATCAGCCGAGATCGACGCCCGATGCTCCGCGGGGTCGCGATGGGCTTGAGCCATGCAGGGTTGCCGACACGTACCAAAGTGGATCTTGCCCTGCGCCGCCCGCTTGATGCGACCGCGCGGCTGCAGTGCACCCCCGGGCGACCGCGGGTGGTGCGGATGCCTTCCGGCTGGTGGGATTCGCCCGCGGTGGCGGCATGCGCGCTGAGCGGCGCGCAATCGGCGAGGACCGCCCGGCGCTTCACCAGGAACAGGCTGGAACAATGGGGTCTGGTGTCGCTGGCCGACGACGCGGAGGTGATTGTCGGCGAACTCGTCGCCAACGCGGTGATGCACGCCGGCTCGGGACAGCCGCTGGGCCTGCGCCTGCTGCGCCGGACCGGCGAGGTCATGTGCGCGGTGCTCGACTCGTCGGACCATGCGCCGGTGCTCAAGACGCCCGACAGCACCGAAGAGGCGGGCCGCGGCCTGCAGATGGTGGACGCGCTGAGCGACGTGTGGGGCTGGAGCCCGGTTACCGGCCGCGGCAAGGCCGTCTGGGCGATCCTCTTTTGCGGATGAGCGATTGTTAGCGTTCACAATCGTCGGCCTCGGCGGGAGGGCAGCGCCGGCTTCGACGGGAGGGCAGCGCCGGCCTCGGCGGGAGGGCAGCGCCGGCCTGCTGGGCTACGCTGGGCAGGCACACCACCTTCGCTTACCAGGAGGCCCGGCATCCATGCCCTGGACGTGGCGGTACGAGAAGGCCGACGGCAGCCCCATTCCCGCCGATGACCTGCATGAGGCGATCTTCCCC
This sequence comes from Streptosporangiaceae bacterium, assembly GCA_019246795.1. Lineage (GTDB taxonomy): Bacteria > Actinomycetota > Actinomycetes > Streptosporangiales > Streptosporangiaceae > Palsa-504. Next base: position 2,827 of record JAFAPY010000180.1, read on the forward strand.
AGTCAGGGCGACGCGGAGAGCTGGCTAGGCGAGAACTGGCGCGCACTGCTGGCCGTCGGCGTGGACCAGGTCACGCTCCTTGACGACTCCCGGGTCGAGTACGGCCCGATGAGCCTGCACCCGGACAACTAGGGCCGCCTACCGCGACCATGTGCCTAAGCGCCGCGGACAGCCGCAGACAGCAGGCGCCTGGCTGCGCCGCAGGCGGCAGGCGCGGTCAGGGGCGCCGCGCCGGGCTGGCGGTGCGAGCCGGGTCCCGTTCCACCAGGTCGCCGAGCACCTCCTCGATCCGGGTCAGCAGCGCCGGGTCCAGACGCACGCCCGCCGCCTTGACGTTCTCCCGTACCTGCTCCGGACGCGACGCCCCGATGATCGCGGCGGACACCTGAGGGTTCTGTAGCGTCCAGGCCACCGCGAGCTGCGACATCGACAGCCCGGCCTGGTCCGCAAGCGGTCTGAGCCGCTGTACCGCGGCCAGGACCGGATCGGTGAGCCAGCGGCTGATGAACCCGGACCCCGACGGGTCAGTTGCCCGGGACTGCGGCGGCGGCGCGGTTCCCGGCAGGTACTTACCGGTCAGCACGCCCTGGGCGAGCGGCGAGAACACGACCTGGCCGATGCCCTCTTTCGCGCACAGCGGCATTACCTCGGCCTCGATCACCCGCCACAGCATGTTGTACTGCGGCTGGTTGGACACGATCCGGTCCAGGCCCATCTCGCCCGCTA